>OMWN01000043.1 GCA_900314765.1 uncultured Selenomonadales bacterium
ATCGCCGAGGCATTTTTAGCACCCCATATCACTCTCGAGGAACGCCCAGTTTTTCCATCACATAGCGTTGCTCTTTTTCCATTTCGATTCTGTCCGCTTCCTCTATATGGTCGTAGCCCAAAAGATGAAGCATGCCATGCACCATCAGAAACGACACTTCGCGCTTCAAGCTATGGCCGTACTCCGTGGCCTGCTCCTTTGCGCGCTCGACCGATATGATGACATCGCCGAGCACATTGACTTTTTCATCCGCAATCTTTGGTTCATCGCTTTCATTGAGCGCGAACGAAATGACGTCCGTCGGTCTGTCGATGTTGCGATACTTTTTATTAATCGTATGTATGTGCTCATTATCGGTCAGCGTCACGCTGACCTCGGCATTGTCGAGCCCGTAGAGCTCGCCGACTTTCATGGCCGCGGCCTTCACCGACTGCCCGATTTCCTTTGGGAAATCAAGCGCATCGGGATACATCCTCATAATCACGTTCATTTGTCCTCGCGCTCCTCATTCGCTGTACTGCCGTGGCGCCGCTTCTCAT
The DNA here is from genome assembly GCA_900314765.1 of uncultured Selenomonadales bacterium. GTDB lineage: Bacteria > Bacillota > Negativicutes > Selenomonadales > Selenomonadaceae > RUG024. Next base: position 540 of record OMWN01000043.1, read on the forward strand.
ACGCGTCGTACGCCTCGACGATGCGCATGACAATCTCATGGCGTATGATGTCGCTCGCGTCGAACGTCGTAATTGCGATGCCCTTGACACCGCCGAGCACCGTCACGGCCTCCTTGAGCCCGCTTCGCGTGCCCCTTGGCAGGTCTATCTGCGAGAGGTCGCCCGTCACGACGAGCCGCGAGCCCGCGCCGAGCCGCGTCAAAAACATCTTCATCTGCTTTCCCGTCGTGTTCTGCGCCTCATCAAGTATGATGAACGCGTCGTCGAGCGTCCTGCCCCTCATGTACGCGAGCGGCGCAATCTCTATCGTGCCCTTCGCGAGAAGCTTTTGATACGTGTCCATGCCAAATATGTCCTGCAGAGCGTCATAAAGCGGACGCAGATACGGGTCCACCTTCTCCTGCATGTCACCAGGCAAAAAGCCAAGTCGCTCGCCCGCCTCGACGGCAGGCCGCGTGAGGATGATGCGATGCACTTTGCGCGCGCGCAGAAAAGCGACGGCCATCACGACGGCAAGGTACGTCTTGCCCGTGCCCGCCGGGCCAATGCCGAATGTCACGGCGTTCTTGCGTATCGCCTGAACATATCGGCGCTGTCCGAGCGTCTTTGCGCGCACGTTGCGGCCGCGCGCCGTCACGATGATCGTATCGGAAAAAAGCGAGCGCAACGCCTCCGCCTCTCCAGCTTTTGCGAGACGAATGCCATAACGCACCTCGTGCATCGTGACGGGCGTCCCCTTCCTGTAAAGGCCAATGAGCTCAGACACCACGAGTCCCGCCTGCTCGACCTCCTCCGACACGCCGCTGATGACGATGCCATCGCCACGGCTCACGACCTTGCACTCAAAATTCTCCGTCATCTCGCGCAGGAACACGTCATGATCACCGAGTATGGCGTACGCCTCTTGCTGATTATCAAAAGGAATCGTTATCTCATTAAATGTCGTCATAATAGATTATTGTACAGAAAAAAATCTCATGCGTCAAATGATTGCGAAATTTGAAATTTGCGTGCGTCATTACGTAACAATAAACGACCACTAACTAAATTTCCACGCCCTATCAGCGCCGCGATGAACGAAAAGGATACATTGAAGCAGCATCGCATCACGTGATACAATTCAGTTGATGGGAGCAGGCCGATTGTTTTTGGGCGTCGCCAACCCGTAAACTAAAACTATTTATTGTTGAGTAGAATATGTTTGGAAAGCAGTGTTTTTACCATCAACGTGAAACTAAATTGAATAAGAACTATTAAATTTTATCACCAAACGATAAATTTCTACTTGCGAACATCTTGACATTCTGCTATGATAATGGCAAAGAAGATCCTCGGCGTGGCGGAAGCTGCTACCTTGGACAACGATGGCCCTGACGTTTTATGTCAGGGCTACTCGTCTATCTAGGAGAAAAATATGGCGGACAAAGTCTTTAAGACCTATCGGGAACAGCGCCAACTGCTGGAAAGCCGTGGCCTGATTATCAAGCATGCACGATTCTTCACAAATCGAATGCAAGAAGATGACTATTACAACATTATCAACGGCTACAAGCAATATTTCCTCACTGGCACGGCTCCAGAACGTTACATCCGTAACACTACGTTTGAACAGATATATGCACTCTATGAGTTCGACCAAACAATCCGCTCACTGTTCCTAGTCGAGCTCATCAAAATTGAGAAGCATCTGAAGTCTCTGATTGCATATCATTTTTCCGAAAATCATGGTTACGACCATCGAAACTATCTAAATCTCAAATGTTTCAAGAATGAGAGCAATCGAAATGTACAATATGCCAATGATATCATTCGTCGGCTAAAAAGCGATATATCCGCATTCATTCGACAGGGAAATACAGCTATGTGTCATTACATGGAAACATATGGTTATGTCCCGCTTTGGGTACTGAACAGCGTGATTTCTTTTGGACGAACTGCACATTTCTATTCCTGTATGAAACTTTCTGAACAACAAGCCATTGCCAAGCATTTTAAGATGTCCGCACGCGCCCTGGACAGCTTCATCTATTTTCTGGATGACTTCCGGAATGCATGCGCGCACGGCAGTCGTATGTATACATCAAACAAACGGTCAGGTCATCAGAAATTCATTCCAGATACCGTAGAGCATGAAAAAATGGGCATCCCACGTAATCAAGAAGGAAACTACATCTCTGGGAAGACAGATGTCCTTGCAAAATTAATCGCACTGAAATACTTTTCCAAGAGGCTCGATTTTCGAATGCTAAAAAGAAAATTTCAAGCTAGCCACAAAGCACTTGAAAATATTGTATCTGCACCAATTCTACTGAAAATCGATACTGAAATGGGCATCAGCCCAGAACGGTTATCTTTTTTATAATGCTATGATTAAAAATTCGCCCGAGGAACATTTTCCTCGGGCGAATTTTTGACCATAGCAAAATACACCATTGCGCATCACACTCATTGAATAGTGACAATGACACTCTGGCGCATATTCCTCATCATATCTTCAAGTTCAATGGATTTTGTCTTAAAGTCTCTTTTCATCATTATCTACCATCAAACTTGTGTTTATATTCTCTTAAAAATTCAGGCCTCTCACCTTCAGGGAGCCGCTCTTTTTTATTCTTGCCCGCTCCGGGAGTTCGGCTTGCAGTTGTTTCAAAACTGTTCATGGTGTCACCAGAAAATTCAACATCAATGACATGCCCTTTTTCATCGAGCATTGGATGATTTTCTAAAATATCTCTATACAAGATTTCATAAAATCTAACGGCATAGTCAGACATATCTTCGTCAATAAAAGAACTTGCATATTTTTGCCCAGTATAAATTATGTTGTCATGCCGCTCTATATTTTTTCTGTGTTTTTGTCGCAGACGATAGGCATCAACAAAAGGTCATATACCTGCTGTTTCTGTTCTGGTTTCATATGTCCCGCCACCTCGATTAGTATAGAGTACGCAATAATCGATATTCGATTGGCTTCATTCCCATACATATCTTGTATGTCGAAAATAAATGCAATGTCATCGTTTTTATTGTACAGAAAAATTTTTCATGCGTCAAATAATTGCGATTGCGTGAATTTGAAGTCACCCCACCACCGCCTACGGGCAGATATGCCACTGGCATGTCTGCCCCCGCCACCGACTGCGTTGGATGTGGGAGAGTAAGCGCTAAAGCGCTAACTCTCCCATCACCTCAAGGGGCGGACAAAATACACAGGTGCACAATCAATCCTTTCACGAAAAAATCCGCTCAATCATTCGCACCAAAATGCAACATGATTAAGCGGATTTTTGATTTCAGTATGAAGTTTTATGTGACAATTCTTTCAACCCACATCAAAGGATTGGGCCTGCTGCCTCGAGCGAGCCGTCCTTGTCGTACTGCTTGTACTTCACGAAGTTCTTCTCAAAGCGATGCGCGAGGTCCGTCGCATGCTCTGTCCATGTCTTTGGATCATCGTACGTGTTGCGCGGGTCGAGCACGTTCGTGTCGACGCCTTCGAGCTCCGTTGGAATCTCGAGATTGAATATCGGCAGTTTCTTCGTCTGAACTTTCTTTATCGCGCCCGAGAGAATCGCGTCTATGATTGCGCGCGTATGCTTTATGGAGATGCGCTTGCCCGTGCCATTCCAGCCTGTATTGACGAGGTAAGCCTGAGCGCCGCTCATCTTCATCTTGCGCACGAGTTCCTCCGCGTATTTCGTCGGCGGCAGCTCGAGGAACGCCTGACCGAAGCATGCCGAGAACGTCGGCGTCGGCTCCGTGATGCCGACCTCTGTGCCCGCAATCTTCGCCGTGAAGCCCGAAAGGAAGTAATACTTCGTCTGCTCCGGCGTGAGGATGGACACTGGTGGCAGGACACCGAACGCATCAGCGGAGAGGAAGATGACGCTCTTCGCCGGTGGTGCAGCCGAGCGGTCATTGACCTTGCCCTTGACGATGTTCTTTATGTGGTCGATTGGATACGACACGCGCGTATTCTCCGTGCGGCTCCTGTCGGAGAAATCAATCTTGCCGTCTTTGTCGACGATTACGTTCTCCAAAAGCGCGTCACGCGTGATGGCGTTGTAAATGTCCGGCTCTGCGTCTTTGTCAAGGTCTATGACCTTCGCGTAGCAGCCGCCCTCGAAATTGAACACGCCCTCATCATCCCAGCCGTGCTCATCATCGCCGACGAGCAGGCGCTTCGGATCAGTCGAGAGCGTCGTCTTGCCCGTTCCCGAGAGGCCAAAGAAAATCGCCGTGTTCTTGCCTCCTTTGTCCGTGTTCGCGGAGCAGTGCATCGAGGCGATGCCCTTGAGCGGCAGGTAGTAGTTCATCATCGAGAACATGCCCTTCTTCATCTCGCCGCCGTACCACGTATTCGCAATGACCTGCTCGCGGCTTGTGATGTTGAACATCGCGCACGTCTCAGAGCGCAGGCCAAGCTCCTTGAAATTCGTGATTTTCGCTTTCGACGCGTTGTAGACGATGAAGTTTGGCTTGAAGTTCTCTTCCTCTTCCTTCGTCGGCTTTATGAACATGTTGCGGACGAAGTGCGCCTGCCATGCGACCTCCATGATGAAGCGCACAGCCATGCGCGTGTTCTTGTTTGCGCCGCAGAACGCATCGACGACATAGAGCTTTTTGTTCGAGAGCTCCTTCATCGCGATGTCCTTGACAGCAGCCCACGCCTTCTCACTCGCGGGATGATTGTCATTCGGATACTCGTCCGTCGTCCACCATACGGTGTCCTTCGAGTTCTCATCCATGACAATGAATTTGTCTTTCGGCGAGCGGCCAACGAATCTGCCCGTCTGAACGCATACAGCGTCAAGCTCCGTGAGCTGGCCCTTCTCATACTCATCGAGGCCCGACTTCATCTCCTCCTCGAAAAGCGTCTCATAAGACGGATTGTAAAGGATCTCCGTAGTGCCCGTGATGCCGTACTGTGTCAGATCCACTTTGCTCATTGCACGATCAACCTCTTTCTTCAAAATTTGTTCAACTCATTGGAAAACTATTTCCAATATTTCCACATCACTTATACTATTCGCCATAACAAAAAAAATTCCTGCTAAAACGAAAAAAATTATTTTCGTTTTGACAGGAAATTTTTATTCAAATTTTATTCAATCTTATTCATCGTACTCTATGCGATTTTCCTCACAAAAATCACGCGCCAGAGCAAAATAGCATTTTCGCCTGTACTCGCGCCACAGGGCGAAAAGCTCGAGCTTCTTGATGAGCCTCTCGGCGCGCGTGATGGCACCCGCACCTTTGAGCGCGGCCACGAGCTTTGATTTTTTTTCGTCGTCGTCGAGGCCATCGATGAACGAGGCCAGCTGCGACTTTATCTCATAATCCTCGACATCTGGAAGCAAAATGTAGCGCTCCCAGTTATCCTCCATGTCCATCGCGCGCGAAAGCTGCGCATCATCGAGCGCCATGTCCGCCTCATCTAACGAGATTTCCTCGCCGGGGAGGCCGTCGTCGGAGACAATCACCTTGCCGATTTTGAGGTCAACGTAGCCCGTCGACGTGTCAGATTTCTCGAATGCGTCAACGAGATCAGAAAGCCTTATGCGCAACTTTTTCCCCTCCAAACAATCCCCATTAAAATTATATGTCGAAATAAGGCTCCGTATAGTCGAGTATCGCGTCACGCCGTTTTTTTGCCGCCGCAAAATAATCATACACGGCTTGCCTGTCGTGTGCATCGACAGCGTCGGCGATGTCGCCAATGATTTTCTTAAGCTCTCTGAGATGCTTCGATATCAAGGCGCCATTCGTCATGCAGATGTCCGCCCACATGTCGGAGTTCGATGAAGCAATGCGCGTTGTGTCCTTGAACCCGCCCCCCGCGAGCTTCATGACTGCGTTCATGTCGTCATCATACAGCCCGAGGATATTCACGAGCGCGGCCGCCGTGACGTGCGGCACATGGCTTATGAGCGACGCGCATCTGTCATGCTTCTTCGCATCGAGCGTCGTGAGCCTCGCGCCCGTACGGCGAAAGAGATCGACAACTTTATCATAAACGTCTTTCGGCGCCGTCGTCTCCTCGAGCACAACGTAGCACTTATGGCGAAACAGATTCTTGTCGGCAGCCGTGACGCCGCTCTTTTCCTTGCCCGTCATCGGATGACCCGACACATAGTATATATCTTTCGGCAAAAGGCGCGACAGCTCATTCCAAAGATATTCCTTCGTGCTGCCTGCGTCCGTCACCACGGCACCCGATTTCAGATATGGAAGTATTTTCTTCGTCATCGGCACAATCTGAAGCACGGGCGTACTGAGGTATACGACGTCAGCATCCTTCACGACTTTCTCGACGTCAGGCGATGCGGAGTCCACCGCGCCGCACGACACCGCATTGTCCATCGACTGCTGCGAGCGGCAGAGACCCGTGATATATATGTCATCTCCAAAACTCGCCTTCATCGCGAGCCCAAAAGAGCCGCCGATGAGCCCGACGCCGATGATGGCAAGATGAAATTTTTGAGCCATAGATTATTTTCTCCCCATGACTGCGGCTATCTTTTTGACATCCTTCATGAGCTCGGCAAATTTCTCAGGCTTGAGCGACTGGTCGCCATCGGATAGCGCGACGTCCGGATGCGGATGCACCTCGATGATGAGGCCGTCCGCGCCCGCTGCGATGGCCGCACGCGACATCGGCTGTATCATGCTCCAGCGACCCGTGCCGTGGCTCGGGTCAACGATGATGGGCAGATGCGAGAGCTCCTTGACCGCCGCGACGGCTGAGAGGTCGAGCGTATTGCGCGTGTACGTCTCATACGTTCTGATGCCGCGCTCGCAGAATATGACGTTCTCATTGCCTTCATTCATGATGTACTCTGCAGCGTTCAGCCACTCGGAAATCGTCGCTGAAAGTCCGCGCTTCAAAAGCACAGGCTTCTTGCCGCGTCCCACGGCCTGCAGCAGACGGAAATTCTGCATGTTCCTCGCGCCTATCTGCAGCACGTCCGCATATTCTGAGACGAGGTCAACGTCGTTCACATCGACGATCTCCGTCACGACGCGCAGGTCGTACCTGTCGCCCATCTCGCGCAGGAGCTTGAGCCCTTCCTCTGCGAGTCCCTGAAAGTCATACGGGGACGTGCGCGGCTTGAACGCGCCGCCGCGCAGGAACTGTGCGCCTGCTTCCTTTACTGCTTTTGCCGCCTCGTCGAGCTGCTGCTCGCTCTCGACGGAGCACGGGCCTGCCATCACGGCAATCTCATCGCCGCCGACCTTCACGCCGTTCACATCGACGACCGTATTCTCTGGCTTGAATTCGCGGCTCACGAGCTTATATTTCTCTGTGATGCGCACCGCCTTCTCGACGCCGTCGAGCGATGCCATCTGCAGCTCACCTATCTTCTTCTTGTCGCCAATGACGCCAACAATCGTGCGGTCCTCGCCTGTTGAGAGATGGTATCGCAGCCCCGCATCGGTAATCTTTTTCTCAACTCTGGCAAGATTCTCTGGTGTGGCTGTGTGGCTCATGACAACAATCATAAAATTCTACCTCCAAAAATAAGTGATAAAATCACCAAAAAAATATATAGGAAAGACAACTTGCTTATTAAGTTAACAATTTTTCGCATTTTTGTCAATAAAAATAAAAAATTTTGCTAATTGAAAACTAAAAACCGTACTAATTTATCTTCCCGTTTATCTTCATGCATAAAAAAAGCAGCCACCATTTTCTGATGACTGCTTTTGATTTTTAGTGGTTGAAAATATTTTTGAGTGCCTGGATGTTTACGTCCCTGTTGAGCTGAGCGATGTACCGCGTGAGCTTTATGTTCTTCGGGCAGACGGCCTCGCAGTTCTGACTGTTGCCGCAGCTCGTTATGCCGCCTTTCTGCATGATGGCCTCAAGGCGCTTCGGCTTGTCGTATTTGCCGAGCGGATTGAGATTAAACAGCAGCACCTGCGCGAGCGGAGCTGGCCCCATGAAGTCGGACTGCGGTCCGACATTCGGGCACGCCTCGAGGCAGCAGCCGCATGTCATGCAGTGCGAAATCTCATAGCACGTCTGAGCCGTGTATGGATTCTGGCGCGGTGCCTCATGTACTTTCCACGAGCCATCGACATTGATCCAGCCCTGTATCTTCTTCAAGTTCTCGAACATGACCGTGCGGTCAATGAGAAGATCGCGAATGACCGGGAACGTCCTCGCAGGCGCCAAGTGTATCGGCCACTTCAGATTGTCAATCAGCGCGCAACATGCCTGACACGCCTTGCCATTGATGACCATCATGCAGGCGCCGCAGACTTTCTCGAGGCAGTTGCACTCCCACACGACAGGCGCGACTCTCTTGCCATCGCGCGTCACTGGATTTTTCTGTATCTCCATCAGCGCCGCCACGACATTGAGCGATGGACGATATGGCACGTCAAACTCTTGCGTGTAGGGCTTCTCATTTGGTCCGTCCTGACGCTCGATGACGAACGTTACAAATTTTTGTTCCGCCATTTACTTATCCTCCCTCACTCTTTCTTCGCTGCTGTATAGTCACGCGGACGCGGCTTTATCAGCGAATGATCGAAGTCAGCATAGGAGACTTTCGGCTCCTGTGTGGCTGGGTCGAAATCGACAATCGTAATCTTCAAGAAATGCTCATCATCGCGCTTCGGGAACTCGCGCTTGAAATGAGCGCCTCGGCTCTCGTCTCTCATGCGCGCGGCCTTCGTGACAACGAGCGCATAATGTATCATGTTGCGCAACTGGCGAACGAACATGGCCTCCTGGTTTGCCCAATGGCCATGATCCGTGACGCCGATGTTGTTCCAACGAGCCAATATCTTCTTGACCTCTCCGTAGCAATAGTCGAGGTCCTTGTTGACGCGCTCAATCGTGACATACTTGTTCATGAGGCGACCCATCTCCTGATGGAGCTCGTGAGCGTTCTCGTTGCCGTTCATCTGGAGGATGCCCTCGAACTCATTGACGCACTCCTGACGCGCTGCCTCGAGCTCCGCCTCCGTAAGCTCTGGTCCACGGTCGCCCGTGTTGGCCCAGCGAATGACCTCCGGCCCGACGACGGTGCCGGAGTAAGCTGCCGACAGAAGCGAATTCGCGCCGAGACGATTCGCGCCGTGATACTGGTAATCGCACTCGCCAGACGCCATGAGGCCCGGAATATTCGTATGATGGAGCCTGTCGACCCAGAGGCCGCCCATCGAGTAGTGAACGGATGGATAAATGAGCATCGGAACCTTACGCGGATCCTGACCCATGAATTCGGAATACATCTCAAGGATACCGCCGAGCTTCCTCTCGAGGTAGTCAGCAGGAATGTGCGACAAATCAAGATAAACCTGATTCTTGCCATCGATGCCGAGGTGCTGATTGACGCAGACATCATAAATCTCACGCGACGCGATGTCACGCGGCACGAGATTGCCATAGGCTGGATATTTCTCTTCGAGGAAATACCACGGCTTGCCATCTTTGTAGACCCAGATGCGTCCGCCTTCGCCGCGGCACGCCTCGCTCATGAGCCTGTTCTTGTCTGTGCCCGGTATAGCCGTCGGATGTATCTGAATGAACTCCGGATTTGCGATACGCGCGCCCTGCTGGTAGACAGCGGAAATGGCGGAGCCATTGCAAATCGTCGATGCCGTGCAGAGTCCAAAGACCTGACCTGGGCCGCCCGTCGCGAGAATGACAGCGTCGCCCGCGAATGCCTTTATCTCCATCGAGTTCATGTTCTGCGCCACGAGGCCGCGGCACACGCCCTGAGAATTCTGTATCATCTTTATGAATTCCCAGAAGACGAACGTCTTGACCATGCCCTTTGCTTCCCATTTGCGTACCTGCTCATCGAGAGCGTAGAGAAGCTGCTGGCCAGTCGTCGAGCCCGCGAATACGGTGCGCTTGTTTTTCTGGCCGCCGAAATTGCGGAGGTCGAGGACACCTTCCGGTGTGCGCGTGAATGGCACGCCCATGCGGTCAAACATCTGGACAATGCCAGGCGCCGCCTCGCACATGCCCTTGACCGCTACCTGATCTGCCAGGAAATCGCCGCCGTACACTGTATCGTCAAAATGCTCATAAATCGAGTCGTGCTCACCCTTCGTATCCATGCAGGCATTCATGCCGCCCTGAGCGCAGAGGGAATGTGAGCGCTTGAACGGGCAATATGAGAATATCCATGCCTCGCTGCCGGCCTCGCAGACCTTGAGGGCTGCCATGAGTCCCGAGATACCGCCGCCGACAATAAGGATGCGATGCTTTTTTACTTTAGCCAATTTATTTTCTCCCTTCCTCAAGAAAAATGAAGAACGTGAATTACATCAGATAGACAACCATGAAGGCAAGCGAAACGAAGCAGAGGAGTGCGCAGAGCGCCATCATTGCCGCGTTGATGACCTTCTGGATGCGAGGGCCAGCCGCGATGCCCCATGTCATGCAGAACGTCGTGACGCCGTTGCAGAAATGGAAAATCGCTGCCCACATGCCGATGAGGTAAAGCACCCACCAGACAGGATTAGCGAAGTAGCTCTGGAGAAGCTGGAAGGAAATATGAGCGCCGCCGCCCTTGACGAAAATGCGCAGATAGAAGACATGCCATGCGAGGAAGACGAGCAGATACCATGCCGTCATGCGCTGCAGCCAGAACTGTATATTGTTGATGAAGCGATAATGCTGGGGGTTGTTCTTTGCCTGCCATGCGATGTACACGCCGTAAATCGCATGGAAAAGGAACGGCGTGCATACAAGACCAAGCTCCAGCGGGAGCATGATCTGAGGCGGAATCGATGCCAAAAGGTCGACGGCGGCATTGAACGACTCTGGTCCAATCAGAACACGTGCATTGGTCAGGATATGCTCCAAAAGGAATCCGCCCAGGCACACGAGGCCCGCAATCGAATGCAGGCGACGCAGGTAAAACGTAACATTAAACATGTTAAGCCTCCTAAATATCTCTTGCTAGAGTTTAGAGTCTGCGATACGGCTTCTGGCCAATCTCGTAGAAATTATTGCCCTCAGAGTCGATGACAACGATTGCTGGGAAATCCTCGACCGTCAGAGCCGCGAGCGCCTCTGGGCCGAGCTCTGGGTAGGCGATGACCTCGTACTTCTTGACGGACTTCGCGATGAGAGCGGCCGCACCGCCGACGGCAGCGAAATACGTGGTGCCGTTCTTCTTCATCGACTCAACGACTTCCTTCGAGCGCGAGCCTTTGCCAATCATGCCCTTTATGCCCTGATCGAGCATCTGTGGCGTGTATTTGTCCATGCGGCCGGACGTCGTCGGACCAGCGGAGCCAATCGGGTCGCCTGGCTTTGCCGGCGTCGGCCCGAGGTAGTAGACAATCTGGTTATGCCAATCTATCGGAAGCTTCTCACCGCGGTCGAGTGCCTCTGTCATAACTTTGTGCGCAGCGTCGCGGGCGCTGTAGATGATGCCGGAAATGAGCACGCTGTCGCCGGCGTGAAGTTTGCGTGACTGCTCCTCAGTCAGCGGTGTATGGATACGAATTTTCTCTGCCATAGTAATCTCTCCTCCCACTTAAATCGTCCTGGATGCATGACGGCAAGCGTGGCAGCAGATCGTGACAGCCACAGGAAGCCCAGCTATATGAGTTGGTCCATACTCTATATGAACAGCAAGGCAGGTCGTCGTGCCGCCCAGCTGAGGGCCTATGCCCGTCTTGTTTACCATTTCGAATATCTCCTGCTCGAGCTTTGCATAGCGCTCATCAGGATTGTGCTCATCGCATGCATGGAGGAGCGCTTTCTTGCTCATCACGGCCGCGCCGTCCATCGTGCCGCCTATGCCGATGCCAAGGACCATCGGTGGACATGGGTTCATGGACGCATGCTCGACTATGCGCATGACGGCAGCCTTAACGCCCTCGACGCCGTCCGCAGGAACGAGCATCTCAAGGCCAGACTTGTTCTCGCTGCCGAAGCCTTTTGGCTCGACCGTGATTTTTATCTGGTCGCCCGCGACGAGCTTTGTATAAATGAGGCCCGGCGTATTGTTCTTCGTGTTCACGCGATTGAAAAGCGGCTCAGAGACGACCGACTTGCGGAGATAGCCCTCCGTGTAGCCTTTCGCGATGCCCGCATTGATTGCGTCCTCGAGAAGTCCGCCCTCGATATGGACATCCTGGCCGACCTCGACGAATACGATGGCAAGGCCCGTGTCCTGGCAGTATGGCCTATCCTCTGCACGCGCTATCTCAGCATTCTTGATAATCTGGTCAAGCACATCGCAGCCGACTGGTGACTCCTCTGTCGCCCTCCCCTTTTTCAGTGCCTCATAGACATCCATTGGGAGATAGTAGGCAGCCTCCTTGCAAAGCTGTGAAACGACCTCAGTGATTTCGTCTGTCTTGATTGTACGCACATCAAAAACCTCCTTTTGGTAGTAACAAAATTGGACTCCATTCATGCTTTATATTGTCTTGCTTATGAATAAACATTATATATTATTATTAGCCATTTGCCTCAATTTTTCCTGCTATTTTTTTAAATTTTTTCTGGATTTGAATCAAAAACACTTCTTTAGTCCTAGATATTTGAATTGATTGATAAAAGAAATTTATGAACTATGTTCATGTTTTCTAATTATGGAAGTCATGAGTTTCGATTGATGAAATTAATCATAATTCAAAAGAAAAAGCCGCCCTTTTGCGAGCGGTTTTTCGTATGATGATTATTCGGTTTTAAACACTTTATTTAGGCGAACGCCAATCCATGCAGCCAAGAGCGCCTTCACGATGTCGCCGGGGATGAACGGCACGACTGCCGCCATCACCGCCTCCGCGAGTGTGAGCTTCGTGAACGCGATGAGCGATATGAGTCCACCGATATACGTTATGGGGATGCCGACGAGAACGGCGGCGATCGCATAACGCTTGAACGAAATGTCACGTCCCTTCAGGTAGCTCACGAGCGGATACGCGATGATGAACGCGATGAGAAATCCGCCGCGCGGCCCGAATATCTCTCCGATGCCTGCCGCACCGCCGACGAAAACGGGCAGCCCTGCGGCGCCAATCGCCGTATAGAGCAGCATCACGACGAACGTCTGCTTCGGCGTCAAAAGGAACGCCGCCAAGTTCATCGCCGCCGTCAGCGCCGTCACCATCGCGGACGCGAACGGCACGGGGAATGAAATGTACGCCGACACGCACAGTATCGCGACGAGGATGGCCATGCGCGTCATGGAGCGGACGTCAAAAAGGCGCGGCTCCACAGCAGAATCATAAACCATAACAAAAGACCTCTAATCATAAAAATAATGCTGAGAAGCTTTACGCTCCCCAGCATTATTATAGTCTTTACAGAAAAATAGTCAACCAATACGCCGATGTTGGTTTACAATTTACTCTTGACCAACAGGAATTTTCACGGTCATGACGGTGCCGCCGCCGACGTTGTCCTCGACTTTTATTTTCGCGTGATGAATGAGCGCGGCATGCTTCACGATGGAGAGGCCAAGCCCCGTGCCACCCACGGCCTTCGAGCGACTCTTGTCAACGCGATAGAAACGCTCAAAAATGCGCTCCTTCTCCTTGTCCGGTATGCCGATGCCATTGTCCGCGACGGACAGCAGGAAATGCGTGACGACGACGCCCCTGCCATTGTAGAAAGGCTTCACGCTCACATCGACGTGCCCGCCGTTTTTGTTGTACTTTATCGCGTTCTCGACGATGTTCGTGATGATTTCGCGAATGAGCTGCGGTATCACGTAAACGTACGCGCATTCATCGCCACATTCGTCATGAAAGGCGAGCGAAACATTTTTCGTTTCCGCGGGAACTTTGAGATGCTCTATGACATTTTTTGCCATTTCGCACAAATCGATGGTCTCCCACTTCATCGGCTCGGCATTTTCATCGAGATGCGAGAGGCTGATGATGTCCTCGATGAGATGTATCATGCGCTGTGCCTCGTCGTAGATGCGCTCGCCGAACGAAGGAATATCATTTGATGCCACGATGCCGTCCTTTATGAGCTCAGCATAGCCAGAAATCGACTGGAGCGGCGTCCGGAGCTCGTGCGACACGTTCGCGGAGAATTCCTGCCTCTGCCGCTCCGCCAATGTCTGCAGCTCATCAATCTCGTGCGTGATTGGACCCGCGACTTTCTTTGAGAGCCTGCCGGCAAGGTAAAGCGCGAGCAGCATGACGACGCACACCATCAGAAGAATCGGCTGAATGAGCCGCAAAATCATGTTCAAAATGGAAAACTGCTTCACGGAGACGCGCAGGACGCTGCCATCGTCGAGCCGCCTCGCCGCGTAGATGTAGCGCTCCGTCAGCGTGTCCGACATGCGCTGAGACTCACCATAGCCGTCGGCCATCGCCTGCTTGACCTCTTCGCGCTCGAGATGATTTTCCATCTTCTCCGCGCCATAATGGCTGTCATATACGACAGTGCCATCGGGGGCGATGAGCGTCAGGCGCGTATCCTCTTTCGGCAATGCCTCGAGATACGTCTCGCCGCTGTTTTTCATGCCGCCCGCGACGAGCTCCGTCTCCGTCCGAAGCTCCCTCGCCGTCTCGTCAGCATACGCTGAGTATATCACGCCGAACGTAATGAGGAGCGACAGGAAGAGCGTCGCCGCCGTGACAATTATAATTGAACGAAAAATTCGTGTCGTCATTTCACTCACCAGAAATATCTATCAGCTTGTACCCGACACCGCGAACAGTTTTGATGAGTTCGCCCGCGCGCTTCAGCTTCGTGCGGAGCGTCGCAATGTGAACATCCACTGTGCGTGTCTCTATGGCATAGTCTTCTCCCCACACTGTGCTGAAAATAATCTCTCGTGTGAGTGCCCTCCCCACGTTTTTCATGAAAAGCGCGAGAAGGTCAAATTCTTTGAGCGTCAAATCTATCGGCTCATCATCGACCGTCACGATGTGCTTTGATTCATCGAGCACGATGCCGTCAACGCACAACGAGGTCTCATCGCTCCCTTGGCTTTTCCGCGTGCGTCTGAGCACGGCGCGGGCGCGTGAGACCATTTCCATCATGCCGAACGGCTTTGCGAGATAGTCATCGGCGCCAAGGTCGAGCCCTTTTATCTTGTCGTACTCTGAGCCTTTGGCCGTGGCCATGATGACAGGGATGTCAGCCGTAAATCTTTCAGATCGAAGTTTTTTGAGCACTGATATGCCATCTTCATCGGGCAGCATGATGTCAAGAAAAATGAGCTCCGGCAGCGGTCTTTTCGCGTCGTAGACGGCTCGCCAAAAATCTGCCGCGCACGAAAATCCCTCAGCCTCGAACTCCGCCGCTGAAAGTGTGTATATCATAAGCTCACGAATGGACGCATCGTCCTCTAAACAGTAAATCATAATATACCTCCGCTTTTTGACTAATATCATTATAGCATATTAGCTCAAACTGCGGCCGCATATAATCAACATCAAAATCAACCAAATCTGCCCGACACGTAATCTTCTGTTCTTCTGTCGTGCGGGAGATTGAATATCACGTTCGTGTCGTCCATCTCGATGAGCTCGCCGAGCAAGAAAAACGCGCATTTGTCAGAGACACGCGCCGCCTGCTGCATGTTGTGCGTGACCATGACGATGGTGTAATTTTTCTTGAGCTCCATCGCGAGCTCCTCAATCTTGCCCGTCGATATCGGGTCGAGCGCGGACGTGGACTCGTCCATGAGCAGAATGTCGGGGTCAACCGCCAATGCGCGCGCTATGCAGAGGCGCTGCTGCTGGCCGCCTGAGAGGCCAAGCGCAGACGTCTTGAGTCTGTCCTTTACTTCGTCCCAGATTGCGGCGCCGCGCAGCGTGCGCTCGACAATCTCGTCCAGCGTGTCCTTGTCCTTCACGCCGTGGAGCTTCGGCCCATAGACGATATTGTCGTAAATGCTCATTGGAAATGGGTTAGGCTTCTGAAAGACCATGCCAATTCTTTTTCTGAGCTTCGTCACATCGACGGACTCATCGTAGATGTTTTTCCCATTATACAGCACTTCGCCCGTGATTTTGACGCCCTCGACGAGGTCGTTCATGCGGTTCAGCGTCCTGAGAAACGTCGATTTGCCGCAGCCAGACGGCCCGATGAGCGCTGTTATCTGATGCTTCGGTATTCTCTCCGAAATGTTGTAAAGCGCCTGATGGTCACCGTTGTACCATAGGTTGAGGTCTCTTACTTCTATCGCATACGCCGATTCCTGCGAGGTGGCTTGCTGCTCTGTTTGCCTCGTCGGCTGCTTTTTCTGCGCTGACATTGACGCTGACATTTTCATTCCCCCAGAATTTCGTTAACAGTTTCGTGAACGTGTTGAGTGCAAGGACAATCGCCATGAGTATGACCGCAATCGCAAACGCGACATCCGTCTCGCCGCGCTCGCTCGCGTAGACGTAAAGTGCCACCGTGAGGCTCGCCGACGAAGACGTCAGCGCGCGGAAGAAGTCGTGCAGCACGAGGCCGAAGCCCGCCGTGAAAAGAAGCGCCGCCGACTCACCGGCGATACGGCCAATCGCGAGTATGACGCCCGCGACGATGCCACGTGCCGCGCTCGGGAGCACTATCGTGCGTATCATGAACCATTTGCCCGCGCCGAGAGCGAGCGCGCCTTGACGCCACTCCTGCGGCACCGTTGCCAGCGACTCCTGCGTCGTACGGATGATCGTCGGCAGTATCATCATGACGAGCGTGAGCGAGCCGACGAGCACGCCCTGCTTTATGCCGAAGAGCTGCGTGAAAATCATCATGCCGACAAGACCGAAGATGATGGACGGGATACTCGCGAGCGTCTCCATCGCGAACGCGATGATGCGCGCGAACATGCGGCTCGCATCATCGACAGTGTACTCCGTGAGGTAGATTGCCGCGCCAATGGAGAGCGGCAATGCTATCGCTATCGTGAGCCCTATGATGTACAGGGTGTTCATGATGTTCGGGAATATGCCGATGATATTCGATATGTAGCTGGCCTGACTCGAAATGAGTTTCCATGACACATGCGGCAGGCCGCGCATGAAGATATACCCTATCGTGAAAATCAGAAAAAGCACCGTGAGTGCCGCCGAGGCATGCACGGCTCCTTTGAACAATTTATTTTTAAAGCTGCGGCTCATCATATCAACTCCTCTTCTTAAATCCGCCGTTGACAGCCAAATGCATCACGCCATGAAGGATCATGATGAATATGAACAGCACGAGGCCAATCGACACGAGCGCGTCGCGGTGAAGGCTGCCCACTGCCGCATAGGACATCTCAGAGACAATGGCCGTCGTCATGAAGCGAACCGACTCAAAGAGAGACGGCATATTCGCGACATTGCCCGAGACCATGATGATGGCCATCGCCTCGCCGACGGCTCTGCCGACGCCAAGCGCTATGGCCGTGATGATGCCGCTCCGCGCCGCCGGGAGCGAGACGAAAAGATACGTCTCTATCTCCGTCGCGCCGAGTCCGAGCGATGCTTCCTCGTATTCGCGCGGCACAGCCCTGAGCGCCGTCTCCGACACGCTGATGATGGTAGGGAGTATCATGATGGCCAGCACGATGATGGCCGCCGCGAGCGTTGCGCCGGACGGCAAGCCAAAGACGCCTGCCACGAGCGGCACGAGCACGATCATGCCGACGAGGCCATAGACGACGGACGGTATGCCCGCCAAAAGCTCAACGGCCGTCCTGATGGCCGATGCCGTCTTGCCCTTCGCGATTTTCGCGAGGTACACGGCCGTCAGTATGCCGACCGGCACACCGATGATGATGGCGCCCGCCGTGCCGAAAATGCTCGACGAGATGAACGGCATGATGCCGAACTGAGGATTGCTCCCTGTCGGCTGCCATGTCGTACCCAAAAGAAAATCCGCGAGGCCTATCTCGCGGATAGCTGGTATGCCCGCGATGACCAAGTAGAGTGAAATCGTCACCACAAAGGTAATCGCTGCAATGCCACATGAAAGAAAAATGTATTTAGCAGACTTTTCCATGATTAGATCTGAACCTCTTCGATACCTTTCTGCTTTGTTTTAGTTGTTTCTAATTGTTTTAAGCATTTCAATGATTATTTCGAGAAAGGCACAGCGCCGGCCTTTTTGATGAGCTCAGCTGCATCTGGGCTGATCATGAAATCGTAGAATGCCTGAGCTGGAGCAGAAAGTTTTGCCGATTCCTTTGTGATGAAGTTGAATGGTCTCTTTACTGCGTAGCTGCCGTTCTTGATGTTCTCCTCCGTGCACTCGACGCCGTCAACGCTCACAGCACGGATGCCCTTCTGTCCGACGACAGACGCATACGATGCGTAGCCGTTAGCGTTCTCATTGTTCCTGACAGCCTCGATGACAGCGCCCGTTGAGGTGAGCTCCTGCGACATCTTGCACTTTTCCTTCGTCTTCGTGATGGACTCGAAGCCATCGCGCGTGCCGCTGCCAGCCTCACGGCCAATCGCTGCGACCGTGCCGCTGCCACCCACAGCGCTCCAATCCGTCACCGCGCCCGTGTAGAGGTCGGATATGTTTTTCATCGTGAGATTTTTGATAGGAGATTTCTCATTGACGATGATGGCGATGCCGTCGATTGCGACCGTCGTCTCCTTGAGACCATCCTTCTTCTCGGAGTCCTTCAGAGCGCGCGAGGCAAGGCCGATGTCGCACGTGCCGTTCTTCGCTGCCGCAACACCCGTGCCGGAGCCCGTCGCATCGTATGTCACCGTGACGCCCGAATGATCCTTCATGAATTTCTCAGAGCCGATGCCGACGACTTTCTCCATTGACGTCGAGCCATTGAGTGCGACCGTGCCGCTGAGCTTATCAGCCCCGCCGCTCGATGCCGGTGCTTTGCCACCGCCGCCGCAGCCAACAACGCTTACTCCAAGCGCCACACAAAGAGCCATCGTCGACAAAACCTTTGCAACTTTTTTTGAATCTCATTTTCCGTTCCTCCAAATTCATTTTTTCTCATCAAGGCTGTCCCCTTGTCCTTGCCTTTATGTACATATTACACAGGCATTATCAAATCTATATACATGGTAATGTAAAGGTTTTGTAAAATAATATCGTTAAATTTAACCTTTCTACTATGCAATGGTACTCATACGTGGTACAATCATATCTACCACGCATATACATCAAGCATTTTCATTACATATCAAAGATGAAAGGTGAGGTTTTATGACGAAAGAAGAAATGAAGCAGGCCGTATGCGACGCCATAGACGCGTCGGCCAGCGAAATCGAGCGCGTGGCACTCGATATTGAAAGCGAGCCGGAGCTGGGATTTAAGGAGACGAAGACGGCGGGCAAAATCGAGAGCTTCATGAAGGGACTCGGCCTAGCGCCTGAGACGGGACTCGCCATCACGGGCGTGAAGACGCGCGTAAAAGGTGCATCGGCAGGGCCAACTGTCGCCGTGCTCTCGGAGCTCGACGCCGTCGGCACGCCGGACAGCCCAAAGGCCGACCCGCTGACAGGCGCGGCGCACACGTGCGGTCACTTCCTGCAGATGGCGTCGATGATGGCGGCAGCTGCAGGCATAGAGAAATCGGGCGTCATGAAGGAGCTCTCGGGCGATGCCGTGTTCTTCGCGGTGCCGGCTGAGGAGTACGTCGAAATCGATTACCGCAAACGGCTCATGAACGAGGGCAAGATTCATTTCCTCTCAGGCAAAGGCGAACTCATATACGAGGGCGCGTTCGACGACATCGACATGGCCATGATGATGCATTCTCAGGGCTGCTCACCAGAAAAGGCCATCTTCATCGGTCAGTCGAGCAACGGCTTCGTCGGCAAAACGATACAGTATATAGGAAAGACAGCGCACGCCGCGAACGCGCCATGCGACGGCATAAACGCGCTCAACGCCGCCTGCCTCGGGCTCATGGGCATAAACGCGTTGCGTGAGACGTTCCGCGAGCAGGACATCGTGCGCGTCCACCCCATCATCACGAAAGGCGGCGACCTCGTGAACTCCGTCCCCGCTGACGTGCGCATAGAGACATACGTCAGGGCAAAGACGATGGAAGCCATCGAGAAGGTACAGCACAGAGTGGACGCCGCGCTCAAGGCGGGCGGTGATGCCATCGGCGCGAAGGTCGTCATCGAGACGCTGCCGGGGCAGCTCCCGCTCCATTGCTGTGCTGAGATGAACGACCTCTTCGTGAACAACGTGAAAATCGAGGCGCCGGACACGGCCGTGAAGGATGCGGGCCATTTCAACGCCTCGACGGACATGGGCGACGTCTCGCACATCATGCCGGCCATTCACCCATTCATCGGCGGTGTCGACGGCAATCTTCACACGAAGGAATTCAGCGTCGTCGATTTCGAGGCCGCGGCCATCTCGCCGGGCAAATCATTCGCGATGACAATCATAGACCTTTTATATGACGGCGCCGCCCGTGCGAATGAAATCAAGGCGAAAAATAAGCCGCTCATGACAAAGCAGGAATACATCGACAAGCTTGACTCGTATTTTGCGAAATAAGGTAAGATGCATCGCAAAATCCAATGAGTTTGTAAAAAATTGGAAAAATGACTCGGCGATGCCAGTCCTCATCCACTGCGCAATTTTGACAGGCTCTAATGCTGGCTGCCTCGCGGCAAAAGCGAAAACACGCCGCTTCGGAGCCAGCCAAAGAGCCTGTAGAAAATAGCTAAGTTTCTTCGGACTGGCATCACCTCGAGGATTTTCACAAACTCATATAAAATCTGGAGGGAAACATAATGAAGGATATACGGCTTCATGTCACCGTGCTGGTGCTCTGCGTCATTTCAGAGCTCATCGGCAGCAAAAGCTTCGCGATAGGCGTCGGCAAAATCGTTCTGCTGCCGATGTTCTACGCGCTCATCATGGGCGTCTTGACGGCGCCGCGCTTCCTCAAAATCAGCGGCACGAAAGAGATAAAGGCCGCAAGCGGGCTCCTCGGCCTCACGCTCATGCTGCTCATGGCGCGCTACGGCACGCTCGTCGGACCGACGCTGCCGAAAATCATTGCGGCATCGCCCGCGCTCATACTGCAGGAATTTGGCAACCTCGGCACGTGCCTCTTAGGCATTCCGCTCGCCGTCCTGCTCGGACTCAAACGTGAGGCCATCGGCGCGGCGCACTCCATCGCGCGCGAGCCAAATGTCGCACTCATCGGCGAGCGCTACGGCCTCGACTCAGCCGAGGGGCGCGGCGTCATGGGCGTCTATATCTGCGGCACCGTCATCGGCACGATATTCTTTGGCCTCATGGCAAGCTTCGCCGCAGCGTATACGCCGCTCCATCCGCTCGCGCTCGCGATGGCGTCCGGCGTCGGCTCCGCTTCGATGATGACCGCGTCCGTTGGCTCGCTCTCCGCCATGTTCCCAGAGCTTGCCGACCAGATAGCGGCATTCGGCGCGGCATCGAACATGCTCTCCGGCCTCGACGGCCTCTACATGAGCATTTGGCTCGCACTCCCGGCCTCTGAGTTCCTCTACAGGAAAGCATATAAATTCAAATACGGCGAGGAGCCACCGAAGCCACTGATTCATTCCATTGCTGGAGACGCGAAAGGAGACGAGCAGAAATGAAAATGAAAGACATGATAGAGGTGCTCATCATCGTCGGCATACAGTCACTCGCCGTCAATGTCATCGGCACGAAATACGGCATCGTCGAGGCTATCCCCGGCCTCATCATCCTCATACTCATCGCACTCGCGGGAATATGGCTCGGCAAGGTCATGCCGGGTGGCATCCCGGGCGTCGCCTACGTCGTCACGCTCGGATGCATCCTCACGATTCCGGGCTTCCCCGGCTCTGAGTTCATCAGCGAGGCCGTCAAGAAAATCGGATTCGTGCAGCTCTGCGTTCCGCTGCTCGCCTACGCGGGCATCGCAATCTGCAAGGACCTCGACGTATTCGCAAAAAGCGGCTGGCGCATCATCGTCGTCTCGTGCTTCGTCTTCATCGGCACGTACATCGGCTCCGCCGTCATCGCTCAGGTCATACTGAAAACGCTCGGGCAGATTTGAAAATGAATGAGTCTGTGAAAATAAGATCCTCTCCGCCCCTACGGGGCACCTCCCCCAGAGTGGGAGGCGAAGAATGAGAGCTTGAAGCTAAAAATTTAATGAAAGAATGAAGTGCATTACGCTTTCATTAGTCGATTATTCAGCGTGAGTAAATAATCTCAGAATCTGTGAAGCCAGCCTCCCCAATGGGGGGGCAAACATGCCAGTGGCATGTTTGCGCGAGCGAATGCGAGGCGGAGAGGGTCTCACTCCATCGTTGCATTAGCCAAACAAAAGCTGGGCGCAAATTTCACAAATGAATACAAAAATGGACCTTCGCCAAATCGGCGAAGGTCCATTTTTTATGCCTTGCTTTATTCGATTAATGTTTATTTACAAACAATTTCTCTGACTTCAAGCAAATCACTCATTCGTGAACAGTGATTTGACTTTGCCCATGATCAGATGGAGCTTCTTCGTACGCTCGAGTGTGTCCTTGCGTACTTCCTCTGGGTCAACTTTGACGCGTGCGACGCCCGAGTCCATCGCGGCTTTTGCGACGGCGGCGGCGACAGTCGGTGCCACATTGATATCGAACGCGCCGGGGATGACGTAGTCCTCGCGCAGCTCATCGTCCGGTATCATGTTCGCGATGGCACGCGTCGCGGCGACTTTCATCTCTTCATTGATTTTGCGCGCGCGCACATCGATAGCGCCACGGAACACGCCTGGGAATACGAGCACGTTGTTGACCTGGTTCGGCGCATCGGAGCGACCCGTGCCGACGACACGCGCGCCCGCCGCCTTCGCAGCATCATATTTCGTCTCTGGCTCTGGATTTGCCATTGCGAGCACGATGGCATCCTTGTTCATGCTCTTGATGATCTCCGGCGTGAACGTGCCCGGTTTCGAAACGCCGAGCAGCACATCGGCGCCCTTCGCGACTTCGGCGAGCGAGCCCTTTATCTTGTCTGGATTCGTGCGCTTCAAAAGCTTCGCCTGCACACGATTGATGCGAGACATATCCATGCCCTCGTACATTGCGCCCTTTGAATTCATCATCGTGAGGTTCGTCGCGCCGAGGTCGAGTATGAGACGCGCGATGGCCGTGCCGGCTGCGCCCGCGCCATTCAGCACGATTTTGACATCCTTTATGTCCTTTTTGACGAGCCTCAGCGCACCAAGGAGCGCCGCAGCGCAGGCAATCGCCGTGCCGTGCTGGTCATCGTGAAACACGGGGATGTCCATTTTCTCTTTCAGCTCATCCTCGATGTCGTAGCACTTCGGTGACTCGATGTCCTCGAGGTTGATGCCCGCGAAATTTGGCTGCAGGTAGCGCACAGTCTCGATGAATTTATCTTTGTCCGTCGTGTCGAGGCAAATAGGCACAGCGTCCACATCGGCAAACACCTTGTAGAGCACGGCCTTGCCCTCCATGACAGGCAGTCCTGCCTCTGGGCCAATGTTGCCAAGGCCAAGGACGCGCGTGCCATCAGATATGACCGCGACCATATTGCCACGGCACGTGTACTCAAACGAGAGGTCCTTATTCTCGTGTATCTTGCGGCATGGCTCGGCAACGCCCGGCGTATAGAGCACCGAGAGATCGTGCGCGTCTGTGAGCTTCGTCTTTGGGATGGTTGCGAGTTTTCCATTGTGCTCCTTGTGAACCATCAAAGCTTCTTCATTCAAATTCATTTCACATTGCCCCTTCCAAATTCATTTTATAGTGAATATCTATAATATATAACGAAAGTAATTTATTTCGTTTATAGATTAAATATACACTCATAATCGCAATGTGTCAATTAAAATTTACTTAACAAATATAACAAAATAAAACAAAAATGACGATGAATCACTTCATCGTCAAAAGATTTTTCTCGAGCTCTATCATTTTTTTGTCGGGCGAGCTATTCTGCCATGTGATTTCGCCATTTCCATCGCTGTCGTTCAGCATGTTTGCGGACTTGAGCCTGCGCAAAAGCTGACGCGCGATGCCGGGCGCCGGATCGAAAATCTTCACGCCGTTGCCGACGACCTCCTCAATCATGCCGCGCACGAATGGATAATGCGTGCAGCCAAGCACGATTGCGTTGATTTCATCCATCGCAACGCCGTCGAGCGACGACAAGCGCTCCGTGATATACGCGCGCAGCGCATCGGAATGTATGTCTCCGCGCTCGACGAAATCCATGAGCCCCGGGCACGGGCACTTCACGATATGCGCCATATCCTTGTACCGCTCCATGAGGCGGTCGAATTTTTTTCCGCGAAGCGTCGCGACCGTCGCCATCACGACGACATTGCCGCCTGGAAATGACTCCGCCGCTGGCTTCACGGCAGGCTCCGTCGCAATGATGGGCAAATTTTCGTATTTCTTGCGCAAAATCGCCACATGCGCGCTTATCGTGTTGCATCCAATCACGAGCGCCTTGACGCCATCCGCGATAAGCCCCTCTATCGCGTGCTCCGACAGCTTTATGATTTCCTCATCGGTGCGGCTGCCGTACGGCGCAT
Organism: uncultured Selenomonadales bacterium; assembly: GCA_900314765.1. Lineage (GTDB taxonomy): Bacteria > Bacillota > Negativicutes > Selenomonadales > Selenomonadaceae > RUG024. The sequence continues at coordinate 24,974 of OMWN01000043.1, forward strand.
TTGCTGAGTCACCAAAATATATGTAGTTCTCCGACGGAAGCAACGCCACGAGCTCGCGCAGCACACTGACGCCGCCCATGCCCGAGTCGAGCACGCCCACAGGCGAAAACTTATCAACCACCATCTCACGACCTTTTGTCATCATCATGAAGATTATAACGCATTTCATTAAAAAAACAAAGTCACCCCACCACCTCACATCGCCAATGATGGACAATGTGAATAAGACGTTTCCTAAACTGACCCTCTCCGCCTCGCATTCGCTCGCGCAAACATGCCACTGGCATGTTTGCCCCCCATCGTGGAGGCTGGCTTTTCAGCTGCTGAGATTATTTACATTAGCTGAATAGATTCGCATATGAAAGCGAGACCTTTATTCTAGCTAAATAATCGACTAACGAAAGTGTTACGTCTTCAATTATTTTGTTAGGCTCTAGCGCAAAGCCTCTCAAACTATGCCTCCCACTTTGGGGGAGGTGCCCCCGCAGGGGGCGGAGAGGGTCAGCGATGTTCACGTATAAGTATTCAGTAAAGCATCATAAAAATGAAAACAAAAAAAGCTCGGATAACCCGAGCTTTTGATTACTGGAGGCGACACCCAGAGTCGAACTGGGGAATAGGGGTTTTGCAGACCCCGGCCTTACCACTTGGCTATGTCGCCGATGGAGCGGAAAACGGGACTCGGACCCGCGACCCCCACCTTGGCAAGGTGGTGCTCTACCACTGAGCTACTTCCGCAAATGGCGACCCGGATGGGACTTGAACCC
>OMWN01000085.1 GCA_900314765.1 uncultured Selenomonadales bacterium
CAGGCATTGGCCGAGCGCAGGATTTGGCCGACGCGGTAGCGCCTGAAGAAGAGAAAAGTTTTCTTTGAGATGGCATCCATCTGCTGGGTGGTTTGTGGTATACTGTACATGGCATGAGCCTCCAGTTTCGTGTGTTTTGTTGGTAGCTTAATTATACTAGACTGGCGTGGTTCATGCTATTTTATTTGGTTAAAAATGTAGATTTTGCAGGGCTTCACAGGTGTTTTGCATATGCGAAGTTTGAGATCCTAATTTTAGCGTTTCTTTGTCCGCTCGTGCCCATGCGTATGAGAGGCCGAGTATCGTCCAAAAGAATTTCATCGTGAGCGTCGCGCCCCATGTGTACTCCGTCACTCCATGAAGCGCAAGGCCGAGCGCGGCGGAGAGAATCACGATATAGGCGATGTCATGCGTACGATGATACGCTCTGATGGTCGAGGCGAAGAGACAAACCCAAAAGACGATGAATGCCGCGCCGCCGAGCGTGCCGCACTCAGAAAGGACGCCGAGATAAATATTGTGCGCGTGGCCGAGCGTGCGCTCTGTCGCCTCGGGCAATATGTATTTCCCTCTGTACTCGCGGCCAAACTGCCCCGGCCCGACGCCGAGCAGCGGATGATCGGCGTACATGTTGATGGCGCTCTGCCATATAAGCAGCCTCTCCGTGCGCGAGTGCTCCGTGGGGTCGGTGATGGTCTCCAGTCTGTCGTCAAATCCCGGCGACACGGCGAAAATCACGGCGATGAGCACGATGACGGCGCCCATGCCCATGAACCATTTTCTTTTAGCCTGCACTGCAAAATACGAGACAATCGGCAGCGTTATCGCCACGGCCACCCACGCTCCGCGGCGGCTGTTGAATATCATGGCGACAACGGCTATGAGAAACGCGATGATGGCGGCGCACTTACAGCGCGGCTCATTTTCACGCAAAGCCGCAATGAAAAATATCGGTATCGTCATGGCGAGTATTGTCGCCTGCATCATGTAGTGTATTATGCCCGAATGTCTACTAGCATAATCACCGATGGCGATGACAGATTGGCTGATGCCGATGAGACCATTGACGATGATGGAGAGACCAAGACAGATGGCGAGGCGAACTATACGCTTTTTGTCGCGAACCGTCAGCAGTATGATGAACGCCGGCAGCGAGCGGTAAAGGTAGTGGTCAAAGAATATGCTGATGCCGCGCCTGATTTCCTCTGAGCAAAGCGCCGACACGATGACGATGACCCACATCGCGAGAAATGGATAGAGCACGGCTTTTGGCATGAGCATCTCGCGCCAATCGTCGTGCTTCTGAATGAGTCGATAGATGAAGCCGAGTATGGACAGCGCGAGAAAAATATTGCTGACAAAGACGGACAGACTGCAGAAAAAAGCGAAGCCGCACATGCTGTAGAAGATAAACGTCTCAATTTTCTCAATGCTTTGATTCCTAAATGAGCTCATCCCTAAGCCTCCATTGCCAATCATTCCATAAATTGCCATTCAGCTAATATTCTGCCTCATAGCTGAATGTCTGTCAATATGCACCTTTGCCGACGGCGACGGCCTTTATCGTCTTGAAAAGGTAGACGAGGTCTATCCATACGCTCCAATTTCTGACGTACCACGTGTCCATCATGACGCGCTCTTCATACGTCGTATCGCTTCGGCCGCTGACTTGCCACATGCCCGTGATGCCGGGGCGCACCTCATAGTATTCCTTTATGTGCTCGCCGTAGCGCGGCACCTCGGCATGCACGATGGGGCGCGGCCCGACGAGGCTCATGTCGCCCGTGAGGACATTCCATAGCTGTGGCAACTCGTCGAGGCTCGTCCTCCTAAGAAATGCGCCAAGCCTCGTCACGCGCGGATCGTTTTCGAGCTTGAACGTCTCGTCCCACTCGCGTCTCGCTTCGGGGTGCGCATCGAGATAGCGCTCGAATTCTTCTTTCGCCATCGGCTTCATCGTCTGGAATTTGTAGCAGGGAAATTCCTTTCCCTCTCTGCCGACGCGTCGGTGCGCAAAAATCATGCTGCCACGATTGTCAATGAACACAATGACAGCGAGTATCAATAGAATCGGTGAAATGAGCGCGCCGCCAACAACGACGCCGAACACATCAAACGCACGCTTGAAAAGGCGATTGCCGAAGCGCGCGAGATTATTTCTGAAATGAAACAACGGTATCTGCTCGCTGAAAAGCATGTCCACCTCTACATCGACCATTGGTGTGCCGATGAGGTCGGGGACAAAGGCGATGTTCCTCACATATGGCTGGATGCTCGCTATGAGGCTCACGAGTTTTTGCACGCAGAGACCCGGTGCTGCGATGAGCGCTGTCGATATGCCGACACGCCTGAAAATCTTTGGTGCCTTGTCAAACCCGCCAAGGCGGCGATATTTGCTCGCGATGATTTTCGATTTCGGATTGTCGTCGATGTAGCCGATGATGACATATCTGTAGCCTAAATCATTTTGAAAAAATCTGATGAGCCGCTCCGCCGTGAGACCCGCGCCGATGAGTATGATGGGCTCGCAGAAATATCGATGCGTCTTGAAAAATTTGAGCAACGCGTATCTGCCCACCAAAATGAACAGCAACACGTAAACTGCGAAAAAAACAAAAAACAGGCGTGATGTCGTTCCCGCCAATTTAAAAAGATAAAGGAGCAGAATGCTCGTTATGAGGCCATTGACAACGGCGTAAAAAATGCGCCTGATGAGGTCGATGATGGGCTGTGCCTCTTTGTACGTGTGCATGAGCTTTAAGAACGCCAAAAAGAAAAGCGGCGTCCACAAAAAGATGTATATAGGATGTATCGTGTATGTGGCATGGCGCCACGTGTCAAGTGCGTTGCGCGACGATATGGCCGCAATCATCGCAAGTACGACGGCCATGTAGTCCACCGCTGCAAATAGGACGGGCATGAGATACCGCTGCCACCTGTCCTTTTTGAGCATGGAGAAATTTCCCACTTTTATACTCCCTTACCGTTTTCTGTCGTGAATAATCTTCAGCGCGAGCTCCGCATTTTTGGCCGCGAGGCTCCGCAAATCATGAAGAATTTCCTCATTGTGATGCTTGAACGCCTCGCGCGATTTCCATACGTCCCTGACTTTTTCGACGAGCGCGTCAGCCGTGAGCGACTCAAGATTTGCGACGGGCTTTTCGCCGAGCGAATCGAGGAAGCGGTCGATTTTTGGGTCGTACGAGATGCCAATCATCGGCACGCCCATGACGCCCGCGAATATGAGCGCGTGAAGTCGTATGCCAATGAGCAGGTCGAAATTGCCGACAAGCGAGAGGAGCTCGCTCGTCATGTATTCGTCGTCGAGCACCGTGACGGGCTCTTTCGCCTCAGCGGCAATCGTCTTCGCCGCCGCGACGTCCTCGGGGTACTGCATCGGGAAAAATACGACGCGCGCGTCACATTCGCGCACGATGCGCGACGCCGCCTCCGCTATGGCCTTTTTGTAGCGCGTCCAGCCGCGCCACTCGCGCACCGATATGCCGATGATGGGCTTTGCGCCGCTCGCGTGATATTTCCTGAGTATCGCGCGGCCTATCTCCCTGTCCGTCGGATGGATGGCGAGCACAGGGTCAGCCGTCACCATGATGGGCGGCCGCGTGACGGAAAGGCTCTCGAGCTCGCCGAGAGAGCCGCGGTCCCTCACGGTGATGAGCGAGACGCGGCTCGATATGGCCGTCATGAAGTGGCGCGCGAATGAGCCGCAGACGGGGCCGATGCCCTGCGCGTAGAGCATCACGGGCGTGCCGAGGAACTCCGCGAGCCGTATGATGCCGAGGTAGTAGTACAGGCTCCTGCCGCTCGTCACGTTCTGCAGGAGGCTGCCGCCGCCCGAGATCATGAGGTCCGCCGCTCTGAGCACCTTTATGATGTCGCCGAACGCGAGCCACGACACGGCATTCACGCCATGTCTTTTCATGGTGTCAGCGGGATTCGCCGAAATCACGGTTATATTCAGTTTCGGGTCGAGGTCGGATAGCACCTCGATCATCGCCGCGAGCATTGCCTCGTCGCCAGCGTTTTTCGAGCCGTAGTACCCTGACACCACTATATTGCTCATGCCGAAAATAAAAGTCCTTTCACGAATAAATATCAAAAATTTTATGCCTTACCGAATACTCTTACTTGACCCTCTCCGCCCCCTGCGGGGGCACCTCCCCCAAAGTGGGAGGCATAGTTTGATAGGCTTTGAAGCCTGAAGTTGAACGAAAGAATAGAGCATTTTACGCTTTCCTGTACCTCTATTTTGCTAGAGTAAAGGTCTCACGCTTTCATTTGTAGCTTGTTTAACAAATATAAATAATCACAGCATCTGTAACGCCCGCCTCCCACTCTGGGGGAGGTGCCGAGCGAATGCGAGGCGGAGAGGGTCGTTCATGTAGGTGGTGGGATGGCAAAGCAGCAAATTCATAAACTCATGCTTTCTTATTCACATTGCGCCATGCTTTTTCAATGAGTCCAATGACGAACACGGCGACGGCGCCGATGGCCGCACCGCCAACGATGCCGCCGATGCCGCGCGCGAATGACATCATCACGGGTGTCCTCATGTGGCAGAATGTCTCAACCATCGAGCCTTGGCCAATCGTGGCCGCCATGACGATGAGGAAGAGGAGCATCATCGGCCATTTGCGCGCCCAAGCGTATGCCGCGACGATGAACGCAGGATGGCCTATCAAGAGTTCCTTCGAGCGCGGGCGCGCGTAGAGCGCCTGCTCGAGGAACGCGCGGAAGCGAAGTTCAAGGCTCGACACGGGCATGCCCATGTTGTGACCCGAGCGCGCGATGAACACTATCGCCGCAATGCCGAGCATACCGATGACGAAGAGCGTGCCCATCGTCACGCGCATTTCCAGTATGCGCTTCACTTGGGACACGATGCCCGTATTCTCGTCGAATGTGTCGTCGTACGCGCCGTCAAAAATGTCGAAGCGCTGCAAAAACGCGATGGCAACGAGAATGAGCGGCATGATAAACGTGAGCTTTATGCCACGGAAAATATTGATTTCGAGGAAATACGTCTCATCGGAGAGCGCCGCCGACAAGTACGCCGCGCCGACGAATGACAGCGCGCCGCAAACGAAAAGCGCGAGTACGGAAATGACGATGAGCTTTATGAGCGACCAGTCTGGACGGTCAGTGAACCGCTTCATCCTGTCGAGCATGAAAATGACGGAGAGCGCGGGGAATATGTTCGCGCTCGCGAGGCTCGTCACGAGCCTTATCTTCATGCCGCTGCCCATGAGCACGGGCGCCGCCGCAATCGCCGATATGACGATCCACATGATGAGCTGCCATCTGCACCGCGTATTCAGCGCGGGGATGACGAGCGAGAGATAGAGCACGCCGCCCGCCACGGCGCCGATGACAACGAGCGCGCGCAAGACGCGCGAGACGCCGAGCGGATAGAACGTGCCCGCAGGGCCAATCGTGTAGCCCATCGAGACGAGCTTGTCATGCGTTGCCTTGAAATAGCGCATATTCGTCTCGTAAAGCGACATGCCCGGCGCAGGCTTTTCGTATATGCGCATGAGGTCAATGCGGATGTTGCGTTCCTCATCCGTATTCGCCCAGCGCTCGACGGCCGCCTCCATCTTCATCTTCGGCTGCTCGTCTTTCGGTATCGCGTAGAGGCGCGCGAGGCGATAGTCATAGCCCGCCGCCATCTCCATGAGCCCTTCCTGCTTGTAGAACTGCAGCTGCGTCGTCGCCTCGATGCCGCCAAGCGTGATGTCACGCTCCTTGAGCTTCTCAATGACGGCCTTGAGTTTTTTCGGCGCACCAAGCGTCTCAGAGCCAGAAAATACCATTTCCGAAACGCGCACGCCATTCATGCGGTCAAACACGGCGTTGATGTCGTCGTCCGTGACAGCCGCGTAGTTGCTTGGGCGCGCCAACACATAGAAGCCCGCATCATTTACCGCCTTCATCTCGTCCGTCGGCATGCCGAGATTCATCTTCTCAAATGACTTCCAGTTTGCCTTGACGGCGAGCGCCTCGTGGCCATCGACCGTGAACGTGCGCACGCGGTCAGCGCCGAGGCGCCTTATGATGTCGGCTTTGACCTCGCTGTACGTCTGCGGGTCGTGCCCCGTCACATAGACCTCTGTGCCGACGATGGCGCCGCTCTCGACGAGCGCGCGCCACTCAGGGCTCACGAGCGAGCCGCTGCCGTAGCGCTCTATGATGTCGCTGCCGCGCACAGCCGCCGCCTTGCCATTGACATTCAGCTTTTTGAACGTCGTCTCATAGACAGCGAGCGACGATATGCCTGCCTCTCGCGCCCCGCGCAGCACGTCGGCTGGCTCCATGCCCTCGAGCTCCGCGAGCTCCAAAAGCCCCTCATAGTCTATGGCTAAGTCGATCTGCCTGCTCGCCGCCTCATCACGATAGCGCATGACATTAATGAAAAGCGCCGCGACAAGGCCGATGGCAATCACCAGCACAAGAAACGGGTTGTATTTGTACTTCGTCATTTGATAGAAAATCTCCCGAAATTATTTGTCACTTTCCCTGATGGCGGCTCGCGGTCAACACGACCTTGCCCTCCTGCTGCTCTATGTTGTCCAGCTCGACAGGGAGCTCCATGTTCGTGAAATCAACGAGCTTTATGTCGCCGAACATATCGCCCGAGATGCCGCCGAGGCCGAATATCGAATGTTTGAGGTCGAGGCGCGTCATCTTGAAGAAAATCGCGTTGCCCTCGCCGTAGATGCGCCCCTCGATGTGCACATCGATGTCCTGCCCCATTAGCTTCGCCTTGCCCTCGACGACGGCCCTGTCAGCGCCGAGCGTCACATCGACGTCGTGCACCTTGTCGACTTTGCGCTCTATGATGTCCTTTAGGCTGTCAGCCGTCACGATGCCGCGAAGCTCGAGGCGATTTGCGCTCTTTATGCGTATCTTGCCCGCGTCTTTCTCCGTCGCCTTGCCGAAAAGCACGTCGCTCGGTATCTCGACGGCGTCGCCGATGAGCGTCATCGACTCAACGCGCACATCGCCGAGACGCGCGTCCTTCGCCGTGACGTCGATATGGCCGAAGTGCCCCATGAGCATCAGCACAGCGGGAAACGACGACACGCTCGCATCGACGTCATCTGTCTGCAGCGTCGCCGAAAGCTCAGACTCCACGGTGCGCTCAGCGATGGCGGGCAAAGCGACCTGCGTAAAGCCCAGCGCGATGACAATGATCAAAACGATGATAAGCAAAACTTTTTTCATGATGCTTCACCTTAAAAAATTCTGCGTCTTCTTGGGAAAAATGTTTTGAGTCGACGCTGTGTAATAACCCTCTCCGCCTCGCATTCGCTCGGCACCTCCCCCACTGGGGAGGCTGGCGTTACAGACGCTGAGATTATTTACATTAACTGAATCGATACACACATGAAAGTGTGTGAACGTTTATTCTAGCTGAATAATCGACTAACGAAAGCGTAAAACAATCTATTCTTTCGTTAAGCTCTAGCGTGAAGACTCTCATACTCAGCCTCCCACCTTGGGGGAGGTGCCCCGCAGGGGCGGAGAGGGTCGCGCATAGTCAACCCATCACTCCAAGGGGTGGAGAAAAGAAACTGGCAAAATTTTTTAAATCTCGTGGTTCGCCTTCGCCGCAAGGAACGCCTCGATGAACATGTCGATATCTCCGTCCATGACCGCCTGCACGTTGCCCGTCTCGGCATTCGTGCGATGATCCTTCACGAGCGTGTACGGCTGGAACACGTACGAGCGAATCTGGCTGCCCCACTCGATTTTTTGCTGAACGCCCTCGAGCTTCGCCTTCTCCTCTTCCTTTTTCTCGAGCTCCAGCTCAAACAGTTTCGCGCGCAGCATCGCGAGGCACTGCGCCCTGTTTTGCAGCTGTGAGCGCTCATTCTGACACTGCACGACGATGCCCGTCGGGATATGCGTCATGCGGACGGCTGACGACGTCTTGTTGATGTGCTGGCCGCCTGCGCCGCTCGAGCGATACGTGTCGACGCGCACCTCGTCCATATTGATTTTGACCTCGACAGCGTCGTCTATTTCCGGCATGATGTCGCACGCGCAGAAAGACGTATGGCGGCGCGCATTCGCATCGAACGGCGAAATGCGCACGAGGCGATGAACGCCCTTCTCCGACTTCAAAAAGCCGTACGCATTGTGACCCTTGATGAAAAGCGTCACCGACTTCACGCCTGCCTCATCGCCCTGCAGGAAATCCGCCGTCTCGACTGCAAAGCCGTGGCGATCCGCCCAACGGCCATACATCCTGAGGAGCATCTGCGTCCAGTCCTGCGCCTCCGTGCCGCCCGCGCCCGCGTGCAGCGTGAGGATAGCGTTGTTAGCGTCGTACTCGCCCGACAGCAGCACCTCGAGCTCGAGCGAGCGAAGTGCCTCCTTCACCGTGCCGAGCTCTTCCTTCACGTCGTCCTCCGAGACATCATCGGGCGACTCCATCGCGAGCTCATAAAGAGCCTCGAGGTCGTCGGCCTTCGCCACGATTGATTTATATTTGTCAACGCCGATTTTCACATCGTTGAGTTCTTGATTGATTTTCTGTGCTTTCTCCGTGTCGTCCCAAAAATCCGGCTCGCCCATCTTGTACTCGAGCTCAGCTATCTTTTCCTCCTTTTTGGCGACGTCAAAGAGATAACCCCATTTCGTCCAGCTTTGCACGCAAAGCCGTTATTGGTGCTTTCAAATCCTCCAACATTTTAACGAATCACATCCTTAAGAATAATAAATTTTATTTTAGTGGGTTTAATGTAAATTCTATGTACAGCTATCAATAATGAACGTTCAAACCCTCTCCGCCTCGCATTCGCTCGGCACCTCCCCCATTGGGGAGGCTGGCGTTACAGATTCTGGGATTATTTACTCACGCTGAATATCTACCAAATTTGATTCCCTACGTAAGATTTAGAACTATCCTCGAGGTGATGCCAGTCTGAAGTAACTTAGCGATTTCATACAGGCTCTTAAGCTGGCGCCGAAGCGGCGTGTCTTCGCTTTTGCCGCGAGGCAGCCAGCCTTAGAGCCTGTAAAAATTGCGCAGTGGATGAGGACTGGCATCACCGAGTAACCTCATTTATCCTTTGTCACTTATTCTTCCCACAGCAATTTTTATACTTCTTCCCGCTGCCGCATGGGCACGGGTCATTTCTGCCGATGTGCTGCGCTCTGACGGGCGCCTTTTTCACGGGCTTTTTATTTGCCTCGGCCGCGCTCGTCTCATCGCCGTGCGAAGCCTGCGCCGTGGCGAGCCTGTCCTCGACTTTGCGCTCTTCTTCCGTGACGATGGAGACTTTGTACATGAGCTTTGCGATGTCCGTCTGGATTTGGCTGATCATTTCCTCGAACATGTTGTAGCCCTCGAGCTTGTACTGCACGAGCGGGTTCTTCTGGCCATACGCCTGCAGATTGATGCCTTGGCGCAGCATGTCCATGTGGTCGAGGTGCTCCATCCAGTGATTGTCGACGACGCGCAGCATGATGATTTTCTCGAGCTCGCGCATGACGGGCTCCGTGAATTCCTGCTCGCGCGCCTTGTAGCTGTCCTCGGCGATTTTCTCGAGCGTCTCTTTGAGCTCGTCGCGGCTCATGTCCTCGAGCTCCTCCTTGTGGAGCTTGCCCTTCGGCGCGTAGATGCCCTCCGCATCCTCGATGAGTCCGTCGAGCGTCCACTCCTCTGGGTAGAGCTTCTCGTTCGCGTACTGGTCCATCTCGGACTTGATGATTTCCTTTATCATGTACATGATGTTGTCGCGCAGATGGTCGCCCATGAGGACCTTCTTCCTCTGCGCGTAGATGACCTCACGCTGCTGATTCATGACGTCGTCGTACTCTAGGACGTTCTTGCGCGTGTCGAAATTGCGCGCCTCGACCTTCTTCTGCGCATGCTCAATGGAGCGCGTGATGAGCTTGTGCTCTATCGGCTCGTCTTCCTCCATGCCGAGCTTGTCCATGACGGAGGCGATGTTGTCCGCTGCGAACAGCCTCAAAAGGTCATCCTCCAGCGAGAGATAGAACCGCGACGAACCCGGGTCGCCCTGACGGCCTGCGCGGCCTCTGAGCTGATTGTCGATGCGGCGTGACTCGTGGCGCTCCGTGCCGATGATGGCGAGGCCGCCGAGTTCCGCGACGCCGTCGCCGAGTATGATGTCCGTGCCGCGTCCAGCCATGTTCGTCGCGATCGTGACCGCGTTCATCTGGCCCGCGTCCTTTATGATTTCTGCTTCCTTCTCATGGTACTTCGCGTTCAGCACGTTGTGCGGGATACCCGCCTTCTTGAGCTGCGCCGAGAGCTCCTCGGACTGCGTGATGGACGTCGTGCCGATAAGGATTGGCCGACCCGTCGCGTGCATCTCCGTGACGGCCTTGACGACGGCCTTGTACTTCGCGCGCTTCGTCTTGAAAATGAGGTCCGGCTCGTCCTTTCTGATGACGGGCTTGTTCGTCGGAATGACGATGACGGGGAGCTTGTAAATCTTTATGAATTCGTCTTCCTCTGTCTTTGCCGTGCCCGTCATGCCCGAGAGCTTTTTGTACATGCGGAAATAATTCTGGAACGTGATCGTCGCGAGCGTCTGGCTCTCGCGCTGAATCTTGACGCCTTCCTTTGCCTCAATGGCCTGATGAAGACCCTCGGAGTAGCGGCGGCCAAACATCAGACGGCCCGTGAATTCATCGACGATGATGACCTCGCCGTTTCTCACGACATAGTCGCGGTCGCGTATCATGAGCGCCTTCGCGCGGAGCGCGGCCATGAAGCAATGCGAATACTCTATGTTTTCCGGCGCGTAGAGATTTTTCACGCCGAGCATCTGCTCGACCTTGTGCACGGACTCGTCGCTCGGCGACACCGTCTTCTGCTTTTCGTCGACCGTGTAGTCCTCGCCCTGCTTCAGTGTGGCGACGGCCTGCGCCATGCGCGCGTAGACCTCCGTCGACTTCGCGCCAGGACCCGAGATGATGAGCGGCGTCCTCGCCTCATCGATGAGTATCGAATCCACCTCATCGACGATGGCGTAGTTCAGGTCGCGCTGCACCATCTGATCCGGCGATATGACCATGTTGTCGCGCAGATAGTCAAATCCATATTCATTGTTCGTGCCAAACGTGACATCGCACGCGTACGCCATCTTGCGCGCGGGGAAATCCATGTCGTGCTCTATGAGTCCGACCGAGAGGCCGAGAAATTTGTAGAGGTGCCCCATCCATTCGCTGTCGCGGCGGGCGAGATAGTCATTGACCGTGACCATGTGGACGCCCTTGCCCGTGAGCGCATTCAGATAAACAGGCAGCGTCGCCACGAGCGTCTTGCCTTCGCCTGTCTTCATCTCGGCGATTTTGCCCTCGTGCAGGCAAATGCCGCCCATGAGCTGCACATCGAAATGGCGCATGCCGAGCACGCGGCGGCTCGCCTCACGGCACACGGCGAATGCTTCCGGCAGGATGTCGTCGAGCGTCTCGCCCTTTTCGAGCCGTTCCTTGAATTTATTCGTGTTGCCGGCGAGCGTCGAGTCGCTCACATCCTTGAGCCCCGCCTCGAGGCTGTTTATCTTGTCGACAATCTTTCGAAGCCTCTTTACCTCTTTCTCATTGTCATCGCCGAGAAGCTTTTTCAAGAATCCAAACAAATTCGATTCACTCCTTATATATGTATCATTCAATTAATCTCAAACGAAATCTGCACATACTAACTTTTGATTTTAACATAATGAACGATATAAATCAAAGAAATATCACCAATATATTACCGATAAAAGAAATTTTTGTGATTCTATTCAAAATTTGACACTCGCGAATGGCAACACGCAAAAATTTCTCAGCCTCTTGTGATTTTGTGACTATCTCCCGAGGTGATGCCAGTCCGAAGTAGCTTAGCAATTTCATACAGGCTCTTTGTCTGGCGCCAAAGCGGCGTGTTTTCGCTTTTGCCGCGAGGCAGCCAGCGTTAGAGCCTGTTGAAATTGCGCAGTGAATGAGGACTTGCGTCACCGAGTCATTTTCCCAATGGCTTCGCAGAATCTTAGTTTAATGTAATTAATTCTCGCGGCGGGACTTTTTTTATTCGTGGAGATTTGGTACAATAAAGCAAATTGATGACGTCAGAAAATTTTTGCGCGAAAAAACTGATGCCATCGCGGAAAATGAGTGGGAGGAGATATCAATGAACAGCTTCAAAAGCGTCAGAACGAAAATGATCATGACGCTTCTGCCCGCGATACTCATCGGGCTCATCGTCATCACGGCGCTCTCGGCAAAGTCGAGCTATGACAACATCGCACGCCTCGCCGGCATCGCCATGAAGGAGACAATCGCGTCGAACAACGCGAAGATTCACGAAGAGCTCATGCGCATCGAGATGATTACCGTGGGCATGGCCGCGGACGCGGAATATGACTACAAGAAAGAGAAGCCCGAGGAACTCGGACAAGACATCATCAAGCTCCTCGAGGACGAGAAAATCACGAACGGCGGCGGCATTTGGTTCGAGCCATTCAAGTACAAGCCAAACATGCAGTATGTCTGCCCATTCACGTTCCGCGACAACGGCAGCCTCAAGCTCTCCATGAACTACGTGCAGGAGAGCGGCGAGTACACGCCGACGGACTGGTACAAAGACGGCAAGGCGAAGAAGCACGGCGAGGCGTCGCTGAGCTCGCCTTACTATGACCCAGCGGCCAAAGTCGTCATGGCGACATTCTCGTCCCCGATGTATTCCGAGGGCGATGAGTCGAAATTCATCGGCGTCGCAACGGTCGACGTCTCGCTCCAGTCATTCGCTGACCTCGTCGGCGCCATAAAAGTCGGCGAGACAGGCCACGCCATTCTCACATCCGACAAGGGCGTCTACATCGCCGGCGTCGAGAACGAAAAGCTCGTGAAAGAGACATTCGCGACGAAGGAAAGCAACGCATCGCTTGCCGCCGCCATGACGGAGATGGTCAGCAAGACCGAGGGCCACACGACATACAAGGACGACAGCGGCACGACGCAGGTGCTCTACTACGCGACACTGCCGGACATCGGCTGGCACCTCGGCATCATCATCCCAGAGGCTGAGCTCTACGCGAGTGCGCGCCACCTCGTCATCACGCTCGCCATCGTGGCCATCATCGTGCTCATCGTCCTGCTTGCCATCGTCATGTGGATTGTCTCGCACATCTCCACGGGCATCGCGGAGGACACGAGAGTCGCGACATCGCTCGCGGCTGGCGACTTCACCGTCGACGCGGCTCATGTCGAGACAGAGGACGAGATTGGTCAGCTCGGCGAATCGCTCAACAACATGTACAGCAACACAAGGGGCATCATCGAGAACATCGCCCATCACGCCGACGACATGAAAAACTCGAGCGTCACGCTCGGCACATCGGCATCGAGCCTCCAGAGCGGATTTGAGACGATAAAGGACAAGATGCGCTCCATCAGCGATGAAATGATGACGGCATCGAGCGCCACCGAGGAGGTCAACGCGTCGGCCGAGGAGGTCAGCGCATCGATCGGCATCCTCGCGCACGAGGCGGGCAACGGCCTCCAGCAGGCCGCCGACATCCAGAAGCGCGCCCAAGAGATAAAGGCTCACTCCATAGAGGCCAGCAAATCAGCCGCATCGCTCTCGAAAGAATTCGCGGCAAACCTCGCGGCGTCCATAGAGCGCGGCAAGACCGTCGAGCAGATTGAGACGATGACATCGACGATTTCCGGCATCGCGCAGCAGATCAACCTCCTCGCGCTGAACGCGGCCATTGAGGCGGCGCGCGCGGGCGAGGCAGGCAGAGGCTTCGCCGTCGTCGCGACAGAGATCGGCAAGCTCGCGAACGAGACAGCCGAGACCGTCGAGCACATACAGGAAATGGTCACGCAGGTGCAGGGCGCATTCGGCGGACTCTCCGAGGATGCTCAGAAGCTCGTCGGCTTCCTCAGCGACACCGTCGCGCCGCAGTACGACGACTTCGTCAACGTCGCCGAGCAGTACGGCCACGACGCTGACAACTTCGAGGAAGCATCGAAGAGAATTTCCGAGACGACAGACACCATCCGCCAGACGATGGAACAAGTCGCGCAGGCGATGCAGCAGATAGCGAACTCCTCGCAGGGCACAGCAGATCTCACGAACCAAGTCTCCGATGCAGTCGCAAGCGTCGGCGGCACCGTCGACGAGATTGCCTCCATCAGCGAGACCCAGTCCGCTGCCGCAGGCGACCTCGAAAACACCGTCGCGAAATTCAAACTCAAGAAATAAAGAAAGCATAACAAAAATGTCACGGCTCGTTTGGGTCGTGATATTTTTTATATGATGAATTTATTCGCTCGCAAAAATATTTTTTATTTCTCGCGAATCTTGCAGGAATATTTTTTCATTTGTCGAATTTTATTCATATATAGTCAAAGCGGAAGCTTTAACGCGCGATCAGAAGAGTCGCGAGAATTTAGGAGGGAACAATAAAATGGCACTGCCAGCAAGCATCAAATCAAACGAGGACATACTGAACGCCATGATTGTCGCGCTGCCGTACATCCAGCAGCTGCTTCACGACGACGCCGCCATGCGCGTGACGGACACAGAGAAAATACTCGAATACATCCCGGGCAAGCAGGTCGACATACACGTGTCGGTCGGCATGAACATCACGCCGAAAATGAAAAACTGCATTCACACGGGCAGGATTGACACGTACGAGATAGACCCCGCAAAGTACGGCCTCGCCGTCAAATCCATCAACGTCCCGATTGCGGGCATGTCGGGCGAGACCATCGGCATGATTTCCGTCGTGCTCAACGTCAATGACACCGCCGACCTCATCAGCTCGATAAACGCCATCTCGAAGCTCACCGAGACCGTCTACAACGCTGTCGACCAAGTCGCGAAAAGCGCAAATGAGCTCGCACAGGCGGGCCAAGAGTCCGTTCATCAGGCCGCGCTGCTCCGCGAGAAGAACGGCGACACCATCAAGGTGCTCGACTTCATCAACAACATCGCGCAGCAGACGAACCTCCTCGGCCTCAACGCCGCCATCGAGGCCGCGCGCGCAGGCGAGCAGGGCAGAGGCTTTGCAGTCGTCGCTGAGGAAGTCAGAAAGCTCGCCGAGCAATCACGCGAGGCGACAGAGAAGATACAGGAAACGCTCAGCGACATGAACAAGGCCGTCGAAGAAATCTCCAAATCCATCGAGACCACCGGCGCCGTCAGCGAAGAACAAGCCGCCTCGACCGCCGAAATCACGCACAACCTCTCCGAAGTCAGCAAAGCCACAAAGAAACTTGAAGACTTCGCAAAACGATTCAAATAAGAAAAGAAACCACAGAAACTGCCTCTATGATTGGACTATTGAACAATCCATAGAGGCAGTTTTGCTAAAAAGGATTTTCTCTAAATATGGAGGAGTGACAAACATGAAGAAACGATATGAAGTCCGCTGGATGCAGAAAAACCCGTGGGCAAAAAACGGTACGCGCCACACGACTTCCGTCATGGCAAACAGCAGAGCGGAGGCACGCGACATCATACGCTTCCGTGCATCAGCTGATTCTCGCATCACCTCCATGAGCGTCATACAAAGAGGCTGATAAACTTTACTTTATGTTACCGTTTCCTCAAATATACGGAGGCATGAATATGGCGAAACCTATCGAAATAAGCAACAATATACTGGCAAAATACGTTCACCCGCAAGAGCGCGCGATTACGGACAGGCTTTATGATAATCTCGTAAGCGAAGAATACTGCAATCAGTTGCTCGAAAACTATAAGCTGTTCACGCTCGAAAACGAGCTGCCCGACTACATGGGAAAATGTCTGGAAGTCAATACGTATCAAATGCCGAAGATATACGACATCATACGCGAACTCAGCGAAAAAATCTCGATGACCGCCCCCACTGCATACGTCTATGAGAGCTACTATTTCAACACAAGCGCTGAGGGCTGCGAGGAGCCGTGGATACAGATTTCGACAAAGACCCTCGAAAATTTCGACGAAGACGAATTGCGCTTTGTCATAGCGCGCGAACTTGCTCACATAAAGCTTGGCCACATGAAGTGGGAGGTCTTGACCGAGGAATTTGCAAAAAACATCGATATTGCGAAAGAGTTCATCACGATACCAGCCTATCCAGCCGCAAGCCGTCAGATGTTTGAGATATATGCCGACCGATTTAAGCTCATATCAGCAAACTGGAAACGCGTATCGGAATACACCGCCGACAGATGCGCTCTGGCGCTCTGCGATTTCGACATCAAAACGGCAATCTCGGCAATATTGAAACAAATACTCAACAGCAAGCTGCTCCAAAAAAGCACAAACATCTCCAGCTTCATGCGCCAGACAGAAAACATCATGTCATTCACGACGAATGCGGCAAAATTCACGCGCATGGATGAGGATTTCCCATACGGTCCATTCCGCCTCAAGGAGCTCATCTCCTTCGCAAGCATATACGGTGCGCAGTCATAACTGCCAAACTTTATTACGGAGGCTGACATGAAAATTTTTGGATTTGGAAAAAACAACGAAGAAAAAGGTAACAAAAGCGACACAAACAAAAATAATGGCAGTGAAAACATCTCTACAGACACAAGCGCATTTTCCATCGCCAAAGAGGCATTAAAGATGACAATGGGACAAACCATGCGTTTAGAGGTGGACGGCGCATCATATGTCGTCAAAAAGGCAATACAGGGCTCTGGCATGGTAATACGTAAGATTTACGAAGCACGAATCAATGTCGTAAACGATTTCTCAAACGTGAAACCCGACTGGGAATTTATCGACAGCGACACCGTCAAAAATAAAATCGCAGCACTCGAAAAAATCTTGGAACGTGAAACGGCATCGTACGAAAAACATAAGAGAAACAGCGTCAAAGAAAAAATCCAGTGCACACTTTCCGATCTGACTATAAAATATTCACTGCTCGGAAAAAACGGATTGCAAAAAAGTCACGACATAGCAGAAAAACATCATCTTGAGACCCCATTTGTAAAGTACGGACTTCCTTGCCTCGATGCCTATGAATGCGGCGAATATGACAAGGCAAAGAAAAAAGCTGCTCACTGCTACGAGGTGGCGGGCGGCATCGTTGAAAATCCAATCATAGACTATTGCGCAGCTCTGCAGCTCATGGAAGAATTACAATACGAAAAGGCACGTGAATGCCTTAACTATGCTGTCAAATGTTGCCCCGAGAAAAAAGAGATACACGAGGCACTGCTTGCGCTTCACCAAGCAACAAAAAACGAAAAGGGTGCCGAAATCGAGAAAAGCATCATTTCCCTGCTGTGAGTGAATGATAATCAACATAATCAAAAACGCCCTCACATTTTGGATTTCACTCCGAAACGTGAGGGCATTTTTATTGCCGTATTTTATTTTCAGTGGTTGTGCGCGTCGTGAATGGCGTCGATGGCGATGAGGTCCGTGAGCCAATCATCATCGTCGTCATATCGAGGCTTTGACCTTTTCCGTGGTCGTCTCGCCGTATGGACAGGACCGCCCATGAGGCCAATGCGATAATTTTTGTAGAAAGTCCAGCCGCAAAAAATGAGCACAGCAATCAGCGCAATAATCTCAAGGATTTCAAACTTCACGGCAGTATCCATGCTCACAGCCTCGCTTTCTACTCAAAAAATCAGATGTGGCTTTATCATCACTGCCTTGTGATGCTCGTCCGAAATTGCGCAATGAATGAGGACTGGCATCGCCAATTTGCATCACAAATATTATACCATTTCAAAGCGAATTTTCACAGTGACATCATCATGATTTTGCTCTTTCTAATCATTCTAATCATCATTCAAATCATTCGCGTCAATATGATGATTAGAATGACGCGCAAATCAAGCCGCCCGCCTTTCCAATCATCTATATCGCGCACGGTATGCTTTCGGTGTGGTGCCTGTGTGCGCCTTGAAGTATTTGCCGAATAGGCTCATCTGGCGAAAGCCGACGCGCTCAGCGATGGTGCCGACGGGCTCGCTGGTCTGGCGCAACTGCGTCGCCGCCTGCTCTATCCTGTACTCGATGAGGTAGCTATACGGCGTCATCTTCATGACTTTCTGAAACGAGCGCAGGCACGCGGACTTGCTGCAGTGCGCATCAGCGGCGATGGCGTCGAGGCTCACGTCCTCGGCGTAGTGTGCGGCGATGTATTTCAGTATTTGCTTCGTGCGAATGGCGTTCGTGTCGTCGGGCTTTGCGCTGATGGACGGCGCGCCGTTCTCGCGGAGCAACAGCACGAGCGAAAACAGCTCCATGAGCACGTGATACGCATAAAAATTTGGCTTGGCCTCATCAAAGCGCCTGAGTCGCTCCAAATGCGAAAGCGCCGCACTGCCCCACTCCGTATCGCTCGTGATGCGGCAGAGCGGGAGCGCGTCGCCAGCCAGCACGGCGGACATGTCGTCATTCGCGGGACAGCCTGCGTAAAACCGCAGCAAATCGGCGGGGAAAAGAAAGTTATAATAGTGCGCGTCGCTCTCTGCGAGCACGCAATGGACGACGTTCTTTCCGATGAATATCGCCTCGCCCGCGCTCACGTTCACGGCGTCGCTGAGCGTCTCGACGCGCGCGCTGCCCTCCGTGACGAACAGGAACTGCAAATCCGCATGCCAGTGCATCACGTGAAACGCAGGGTCAATCGTGAGGCTTTTGCCGCCCGCGACCTCGCGCACCATGTATGGGAAATCGCCCGCCGCGTTCGGATTAGCTGTCTCTATGTATTTTTCTCTGCTTTCCTCGCTCATTTTTTCGCGCCCCTTTGATTCATCACATGAATATGACGATATTTTGATAATTTTCGCTGATATTCGCGCTTTTATTTCTTTTTTATCGATATATAATGATAGCACAAACAGAAATCAACCGCCAGATTTAATCAAACACTGATTATTTCATTCAATTAATCAGCGTTTCCTGAAAGGAGCATACGCATCATGAATCGTTTCAATGCCATTTTCTCAAATTTTGACCCGAGGATTTACCTTTTCACCGTCGGCCATTTTTCCATCGACTGGGCGCAGGGCGCCATCCCCGCACTCCTGCCGTACTTCATCGACACGTGCCACCTGAGCTATCAGGACGCGGGCACGCTCGTATTCGCGAACATCCTGCTCTCGTCCATCATCCAGCCCATATTCGGCTACTACGCCGACCGCGTCTCGCGCCCGTGGTTCGCGCCGCTCGGCACCATCATCAGCGGCGTCTCCATCGCCGCCATCCCATTCGTGACGAGCTATTGGGTGCAGTTCTTCCTCTCGATGATCAGCGGCCTCGGCTCCGCAATATACCACCCAGAGGCGGCGCGAATGGTGAACGGCCTCGCGGGCGAGCAAAAGGGCAAAGCGCTCGGCACGTTCTCCGTCGGCGGCAATGCAGGCTTCGCCGTCGGCCCAATGTTCGCGGGCTTCTGCGCGTACGTGGCAGGCATCGAGGGACTCGTGCTCTATGCCGTTTTCAACGCCGCCGTCGCGCTCCTCATCAATCACCACATGCCCGCCATCATGCGCGACATCGCGAATAACACACATGTCGCGACAAAAAGCGCCGACGCCGCAGAGACGAAAAACGATTGGGCGTCATTCGGCAAGCTCACGATACTCATTTTCGCGCGCGCAATCGGATTTTCTGCGTGCAACGCGTTCATCCCGCTCTACTTCATCAGCGTGCTCGGCCAGACGGCCGCCACGGGCAGCATGGCGCTCACGATACTCTTCGCGCTCGGCGCCGTCATCACGTACTTCGGCGGCATCCTCGCCGACAGATTCGGCTGCGTGCGCATGCTCCGCGTCGCTTTTCTCATCATGATCCCAGCGATGTTCCTGCTCGTCAACAGCAGCTCGCTCGCCGCCGCGATGATGTTCCTGCCACTCGTCGCATTCGCGCTCTTCGCGCCATACAGCGCGGCCGTCGTGCTCGGGCAAAATTATCTCGGCAAAAATGTCGGCTTCGCGTCGGGCGTGACGCTCGGACTCTCGACGACATTCGGCGGCCTCGTCACGCCGCTCATTGGCCGCGCTGCTGACGCCGTCGGCATCGCCTCCGCACTTCAAATCCTCTGGATTGTCGCCATCGTCGGCGCGCTCTTCTCATTCGTCCTGCGCTCTGAAAATCATTCGCGCAGTGAAAATGTTGCGCGCGTCACGTCAACGCCCGCGAAAGAGTGCGAGTGACACAAGCATCACCGAGTCATTTCCTATCGAATTTTATAATGTATAAGTTCGCAGAGTCATAATGCTATGTCACCCCACCACCGCAGGCGGTGGTGGGGTGACCGAGCAGCACGATTTCTACAAACTCATTCTAAACACAAAAAGTGGTTGCACATCATCGATTTGACGCGCAACCACTTTTTTTATTTTCATTTTCCACATTTATAATGAACCGTAAATTTTCAGCGCGCACGCGCATTTCACACAGGAGATACAAATGGACAGAAGAACATTCATATTGGGCGGGCTTGCGGCAATGGGCGCCTTGATAGGCGGTGGCACGCTTTTCGTGAACACGCCGCAGTTCGGGCATGTGCCGACGGGAGAGCGGCTACGGCGCATGATGAAGTCGCCGCATTATATAGTGTAAGTTCAATAACAGCAAAGCTCCGTTGTGACAAGCTTTATAGCCTTCTTTTCAATCAAATAACTGCAAGCATAATAG
>OMWN01000041.1 GCA_900314765.1 uncultured Selenomonadales bacterium
AAACGCATCATCTATGAGTCTGAATTCCTTTATCGCCTCGAGCATCCTTTGCCGCTCATCTTTATCCATATTGACGTCTCGCCTCCTTTTGAAGGAAACGCTGGTTAATTGAAGCAGAAGTATTGACGAGAGATTTTTTCGCATAGCAAGGAGAGGCGAAGAAGCGTAGTGGTGCTACGCTTAGAGATGCGACAAAGCTAGGCGGAAAAAGTTCCGTCAAGACGACTGCTGAAATAATCATCGTTTCCTTTATTTTACAATCAATCACCTTTACTTGCAAGACGTTCTATTTGAAGTCAATCATAAGCGTCTACGGTGACCAGCCTTCGTATTTATCTCATCATGCCATGATTACCATGTTGTCGCGGTGGATGATTTCTTCGGGGGCGTTGCTGCCGAGGAGCTTTGCTATCTCCGATGTGTGACGCCCTTTTATTTTGTTGAGCGTCGCGCTGTCGTATGCCACGATGCCGCGCGCTATCTCGCGACCCGACGCGTTCAGCACGCGCACGGTGCTCTTTGTCGCGAACTCGCCGCCCACGTCGGTGATGCCCGCCGCGAGGAGGCTCGCACCGCGCATCATCGCGCGCTCACAGCCGTCATCGACGACGATGTCGCCCTCTATGCGCTTGCCGAATGCGAGCCAGCTCTTCCGCGCTCTTAAGTGCGCCTCCTTCGCGGGGAATATCGTGCCGATGTCCTCACCAGCGAGCACGGCACGTATCGCGCCATCGACGTCGCCGCGCACGATTGCCATGTCAACGCCGGAGCTCATGGCGATTTTTGCGGCCTGCATCTTCGTGTACATGCCGCCCGTGCCCACTTGCGACTCAGGCCCGCCCGCGAGCGCCTCTATATCGGGCGTGATTTCCTCGACGACGGGGATGAGTCTCGCGCTTTTGTCTTTCTCTGGGTTCGCCGTGTAGAGGCCGTCCACATCCGAGAGTATGATAAGCGCGTCCGCATCTATGAGCGTCGCGACCGTTGCCGAGAGGCTGTCGTTGTCGCCGATTTTTATCTCATCGACCGTCACCGCGTCATTTTCATTGACGACAGGCAGCACGCCCATGCGGAGCATCGCCTGAAGCGCGTTCCTCGAGTGCGTGTACTGGTTGTGACGCATGGAGTTCTCGCGCGTGAGCAGCACCTGCCCCGCTATGCCGCCATACTCCGCGATGAGCCGCTCGTATATGTGCATGAGCACAGCCTGCCCTACCGCTGCGACGGCTTGTCGCTTTGGGATTTCGCGCGGCTTCTTGTCGAGGTTCATGCGGTCCATGCCGATGGCAATCGCGCCCGACGTCACGAGCACCATTTCATAGCCCTCGTTCGAGAGCCCGACGATCTCGCGCACGAGCTTTTCCATGCGCATGAGATTTGGCTTCCTGTTCGGATACGTGATTGTCGATGTGCCGACCTTCACGACGACGCGATGTGCTTTTTTCAAATGGTCACGAATACCCATGATATTTCTCCCCTGCTTTCTTATTATGATTACAAATATACAAAACATGCAAAAAAAATGCAAGCTCTCATTGTTTACTGACCGATGTGTCACTAAATCTAATGAAAGCTTGCTTTTAAATTTCTATTTTTAGTCCTTGTAATCGAAGGCCATGTCGCCGACGATGACGGTGTCGCCGTCTTTGATGCCGCGCTTTTTGAGGCGCGCGTCTATGCCCTTCATGCGCCATATATACTGAAACCGTCTGAGCGCCTCGTCGTTGCCGAAGTTCGTCATGGCGACGAGCTTAAGGAGCGCTTTGCTCGTCACGATGTAGTCTCCGCTGTCGTTTCGCGTAATAGTGACGCGCTCGGGGTCCTCGTCCTTCTCCGCGTCGTAGACCTTCACATCGCTCTCCGTCTCCTCGGGCTCCTCGACGTAATCCGAGAGCGCCTGCGCCGCCATCGCGACGAGCTTTTTGAGCCCTTCTTTCGTCGCCGCCGACACCGCGATGAAGTCGATGCCTTCTTTCTCCGCGAGCGCTTTGAGTCTCGGGAGATTTTCCGCCGCGCCCGGCAGGTCTATCTTGTTCGCGACGAGTATCTCACGGCGGCGCGCTATGCGGGCGCTGTATTTCGTGAGCTCTTCTCTTATGCGATGATAGTCATCGACGGGGTCGCGCCCCTCGATGCCCGACGCGTCGACGATGTGCAGTATGAGCTTCGTGCGCTCGACGTGGCGCAGGAAATCGTGGCCGAGACCCGCGCCCTCCGCAGCGCCGTCGATGAGTCCCGGAATGTCGGCCATGACGAATGAATGCTCGTCATCGACCGCGACGACGCCGAGCACGGGCGTGATGGTCGTGAAATGATACTCGGCAATCTCTGGCCGCGCCGCAGAAACGCTCGCGATGATGCTCGACTTGCCGACACTCGGGTAGCCGACGAGTCCGACGTCCGCCAAAAGCTTCAGCTCCAAAAGCAGCTCCTTGCGCTCGCCCGGCTCGCCCATCTCTGCCATCGTTGGCGCCTTGTTACGGCTGTTCTTGAACTTCGCGTTGCCGCGTCCGCCGCGCCCGCCCTTCGCAATGACGGCACGCTGGCCTATCTCCGTCATGTCAGCCAGCACCTCGCCCGTCTTCGCGTCTTTTATGAGCGTCCCAGGAGGGACCTTTATGACGCACGGCTCAGCATTCGCGCCGTACATGTTTTTTATGTCGCCATTCTCGCCCTTGTCGCCCTTGAATTTCCTGTGATAGCGAAAATCGAGGAGCGTATTGAGATTCGCGTCCACCTCGAACACGATGTCCGCGCCCCTGCCGCCGTCACCGCCGGCAGGACCCCCTTTAGGCACGAATTTCTCACGACGAAACGCGGATTTGCCATTGCCGCCGTCTCCGGCAATGACGGTAATGGTCGTGCGATCAATGAATTGCATTTTCCCCTCCGAAATCAAAAATCCTTAAAATAACTTTTAAAAAAGAGGCCATCGCATCGCGACAGCCTCTTTTGAATTGCATGTATTAAGCCTCTGCTTTTTTCTCAGCAAGCTCTTCTTCCGTATAGACGCTGACCTTGCGGTTGTAGCGGCCCATGCGCTCGAAGGCAACTTTGCCATCGGCCATCGCGAAAAGCGTGTCGTCGCCGCCGCGGCCAACGTTGTGGCCTGGATGGAAATGTGTGCCGCGCTGACGGACGATGACTTTGCCCGTCGTCACGAACGTGCCGGCATGCTCCTTGACGCCAAGACGCTTTGACTCGCTGTCGCGGCCGTTGCGCGTGGAGCTGACGCCCTTCTTATGAGCAAAAAGCTGCAAATCAAATGAGAATTCGTTAAGTGTCAATTTATTTCACCTCCGTGAAATAACAGTAATAAATCAATTTCAACGCGCTGTGCGCGATTCTTTCAATGAGACGGCATTCGGATATGACTTCGCTATCTCGACAAATCCTAAACGCATCGTCTCAAATATTGCTTGTGTGAGGTCATCGGGCTCGCCCGAAAGCTTCATGCGCAGGTCACCACTCGGGTCGACATCGTAGTCCATTTCCCGATGCAGATGCCTGCCTATGCCTAAAAGAGCGGCCTGCGACAGGGCTGACACGCCCGCGCAGACTATATCGTGGCCTTTCTCCGCCGTGCCGCTGTGGCCAGACGCGCGAAATCCCGATATTTTCCCGCCATTTTCATAGTAAATCTCTATGCGTATCACTGTGGATTACGCCTCGATTTTCTCAATCGCGACTTTCGTGTATGGCTGACGATGGCCCTGGTGACGGCGATAGTTGGACTTCGCCTTGTACTTGAAGACGAGAATCTTCTTCGCTTTGCCCTGCTCGAGCACTTTGCCCTGCACCTTTGCGCCATCGACGAGCGGCTTGCCGACCGTGACGTCAGCGTCCTTCACGACCGTGAGAACCTGATCAAACGTCACGGCATCGCCCTCAGCACCCTCGAGCTTCTCGACGTAGATAACGTCGCCCTCGGACACCTTGTACTGCTTGCCGCCAGTTTTTATGATTGCGTACATCTTTGCACCTCCCTATCGTTTACTCGCCAGCTGCGGTATGGCATCGCCATTTACTATTGACCTCGCCGTGCGGTTGGGGAAAGCACGCGCGCCATGCGCTCATGCTTAACGCTCGTATAATAGCATAAATAATGCACCATTGTCAATGAATTTATTTATAAATTCCGCTCATCCTGCTTAATTTTGCTGATGGTCGCGCGGGTCATCGATGCGCCCCGCGAGATCGTGGTCTGTCATCGCGCAGACGCAGGAGTCAGACCAGACATTTTCCGCGGTCTCTATCATGTCGATGATGGCGTATATCGGCAGAATGACGCCCATGAGACCGAGCGGTGCGCCCATGGAGCTCATGAGCGAGAGCGTCAGGAAATAGCAGCCCATTGGGACGCCCGCATTGCCGATGGCGGCGAGCACGGCGATGAAGAGCCAGGCAATCATCGTGCCGAATGGCAGCGGGAAGCCTGCGTTCTGCATGACGTAGAGCGAGGTGACGAGGATGAACGCCGCACAGCCATTCATGTTGATGGTCGTGCAGATTGGCAGGACGAATCGCGAGACGGCGGGATTGACCTTCATCCTGTCCTCAGCCGAGGCGAGCGTCACAGGGAGCGTGGCGGCCGAGCTCTTCGTGAAAAGCGCGACAGCAAGCGCCGGCGCCATCTCGTGGAAAATCTTCACAGGCTTCAGCCCGCGCAGCATGAGGAAAATCGGCAGGACGATGAAGAACTGTATCGCATTGCCGCCGATGACGACGGCGACGTATTTGCCGAGCGAGCCGACGATGACGCCCGCCTCTATCTGAGCCGAGAGCTGCGCCGAAAATGCGAGGATGCCGAGCGGCATGGCAAATATCAGCGCGCGAATGAGCGTAAATAAAAGCTCCTGCAGTCCCTCGAGTCCCTTCATGAGCACGTCGCGATTCTCCGTCTTCGGCATGAACGCGAGCGCAAGGCCTGCCGCCGCCGCGATGAAGAGGATTGAGAGCACGTTGCCCGAGAGGAACGGCT
Organism: uncultured Selenomonadales bacterium; assembly: GCA_900314765.1. GTDB lineage: Bacteria > Bacillota > Negativicutes > Selenomonadales > Selenomonadaceae > RUG024. The sequence continues at coordinate 4,982 of OMWN01000041.1, forward strand.
GAAGGATGTTGTTCGGGATGACCTTCAAGAAATGGTCATAGTATGTGATTTTCTCGAGATTTTGCGGGACGGACGCCGCGCCCGCGCCGATGGCCTCGGCAGGCAGCGTCTCAGGCGCTATGCCGATGTAGAGCGCGAGCCCTATGGCCGCGGCCGCGATAGTCGTGAGCAATGTGTACGTCAGCGCGTGCGCGAATATCAGCTTCGTGTCGCGCTTCGCGCCGAGCTTCGAGAGCGTCGTGATGACGGCGAGCGCTATCGTCGGCACCGCGACGAACTGGAACAGTCGCGTGAATACCGTCGCCACGAATGTGAAGAACGCGTTGAGCGGCGCTATGCCCATCCAGCCGAGCACCGCACCGATGATGAGCGCGCTGACCCACAGCGCGAATTGCTTCTTGTTCGCGCCCGTGTTGCTCTTTTTCATCACCTCCTTGGCCTTTTCTTCGACAGACACATTGGACTTGTTGTTTTCCCCCATTGTTTTCTCCCACTTTCTGAAGGGAACGCTGATTATTCCTCATCAGCGTTCTCCTAAAATTTTATAAATATGTATAAAAATCATACATAGTATGCTATAATATCATGGTGCGAAATTTATGGATATATAACATAGTCTATATGGAATCTAATGCCACATATTGTAGCACATTTTAGATTTGAAAGAAACAACTTTCGTAAACGGGGGATAAGATTTTGGAATTTCTGAATGATTTTGTAAACACAATCAATGGCTTTCTGTGGTCGTACGTGCTCGTCGTCGTGCTCGTGGGCTGCGGCCTCTGGTTCACGTTCTCGACGCGCTTCGTGCAGCTCCGCATGCTGCCCGATATGCTGAGGCTCCTCACCGAAGGCGTCGGCGAGAAAAAACACGGCGGCGCCATCAGCTCGTTTCAGGCGTTCTGCGTGAGCACGGCGTCGCGCGTCGGCGTCGGCAACATCGCGGGCGTCGCCATCGCCATCGTCACGGGCGGGCCGGGCTCCGTATTTTGGATGTGGGTCATCGCCTTCATCGGCTGTGCGACAGGCTTCGTCGAGAGCACGCTCGCGCAGATATACAAGCTGCCGAAAGGAAACGGCACGTTCCACGGCGGGCCCGCGTACTACATAAAGAACGCGCTTCATCAGCCCGGCGTCGCGAAGCTGTTCGCGTTCCTCATCTCCGTCACGTTTGGCCTCATCTATGTGTCGGTGCAGGCCAATACCATCGCGCTCTCAGCGAAGACGGCGTTCGGCATCGCGCCGATTGTGACGGCCATTTTCCTCTGCGTGCTCACGGCGCTCGTCATATTCGGCGGCATGAGCCGCATCGCGAAATTCACGGAATTTCTCGTGCCCATCATGGCGGGGCTCTACATCCTCACGGCCATCATCGTCATACTCATGAACTTCGAAAAAATCCCCGCAATATTCGCGCTCATCATACACGACGCATTCAGCCCTAGCGCGGCAGTCGGCGGCGGACTCGGCACCGCCGTGCTCACGGGCATAAAGCGCGGACTTTTCTCAAACGAAGCGGGCGAAGGCTCCGTGCCGAACGCGGCAGCCACGGCTGACGTCTCGCATCCCGTGAAGCAGGGGCTCGTCCAATCGTTCGGTGTCTACGTCGACACGTGGCTCGTCTGCTCGGCGACGGCGTTCATCGTCCTGCTCACGGGCAAATACGAAGTTGGCGGCGAGCTCACGGGCATCGCGCTCGCGCAGGCGAGCCTCGCGAGTGTGTTCGGCAGTCTCGCGCCGAGCGCCATCGCCATCATGATTCTGATGTTCGCGTTCAGCTCCATCGTTGGCAACTACTACTACGGCGAAATCAACATCTCGATATTCAGCGGCAACACGAAAATGTATCTGACGATTTTCCGCGCGCTCGTCGTGCTCATGGTGCTCTTCGGCTGCGTCGCCGAGTTCTCACTCGTCTGGAACCTCGCTGATCTCTTCATGGCGTTCCTCTGCCTCACGAATCTATACGCTATCTCGCGCCTCGCGAAATACGCTTACCGCGCCCTTGCCGACTACACATCAAAGCGAAAAGCCGGCATCGCCGACCCATCATTCGCCCCGTCCGTCCTCGGCACGACAGATGGCATATATGCGTGGAAAAAATAATAAAAATAATTTAAACGAAAATCCTTCACGTTCAAACTGCTATGCGTGAACGCCCGTAATGACCCTCTCCGCCTCGCATTCGCTCGGCACCTCCCCCATTGGGGAGGCTGGCGTTACAGACGCTGAGATTATTTACATCGGCTGAATC
>OMWN01000021.1 GCA_900314765.1 uncultured Selenomonadales bacterium
CTGCCAAACCGTCCTCAATCCGCGAATATTGCGGCTTGAGGAACTGTAGATGTTAAATTGTTACCCACACTTATGGGTGAAGAGCCAAAAGATTTTACATCATTTTCGTATGGCGGAAAGGTGATATGATTTCGCACATCGCCCAGACTGCGCGGGTATAAGCGCGTGAAGCTATGGGATCATGGATATATTGAAGTCATGGCAGATTATGAGGGTATTGGCGAAATAGAGGAATACATCGACTTATTGCCGATTTTGGAAAACCTACATATGGATGCAGATAAATTTTTACAGCCGATTACGAAAGTGAGTGTGAAGAATGATTGATGGTGACGAGTCGAATTGGTTTCATGAGTGAATTGTGGATATGCAAAACAGCAATCCACAACATCTAGGGGTGCTCTTTGCGATTGGTGCAATTCGTTTGACACGGCTGATTTCGTGAGTTAATATATAGCGGATAACGCGATTTGCGTTGTTGATTCATATTGTTATCGTATATAATGCGGCGTGGGCCGCAGGAAAGAGGTAAGATTTAATGCCGGATTTTGGTTGGGCTTTTGTTGTAGCTCTTGTTGCGGCGCTGATTTTGACGCCTGGTGTGATATGGCTGGCGTTCAGGACGGGCGCGCTTGACAAGCCGGACGCGCGAAAGGTGCACAAAAAGCCTATCCCGCGTATCGGCGGACTGGGCATATATCTCGCTTTCATGGCGGCCATGGGCGTATATCTCAATATGTCGGACATCCCGTCTGACGCGGAGCAGGGCATGACGGGGCTCCTCGTCGGCGGCACGCTCATCGTCATCCTCGGGCTCATCGACGACTACACGGACCTCCCTGCGAAGGTGAAGCTCCTCGGGCAGATTGGCTGCGCGGCCGTCGCCGTTTTCCTCGGCGTGCGCATCGATTTCATCACGGATTTCTCGGGCGACATCATGTATCTTTACGACTACGTGACAATCCCTGTGACGATTTTTTGGCTCGTCGGCATCACGAACACGGTCAATCTGATCGATGGTCTCGACGGACTCGCGGCGGGCGTCGCGACGATTGCCTCAATCACGATTTTCCTCGTCGCCATGCAGATGGATGTCGCGCTTGTCGCGGCTGTCACGGCGGCCATCGCGGGTGCGGCGTTCGGATTCCTTCATTATAACTTCAATCCAGCGCGCATTTTCATGGGCGACTCGGGCAGCATGTTCCTCGGCTTCATGCTCGCGGGCATTTCCATCGTCGGTGCGATGAAGAGCGCCGCGACGATTGCGCTCGTCGTGCCAATCCTTGCGCTCGGCCTGCCTATCTGCGACACGGCGTTTGCCATCATCCGCCGCGCTCATGCTCATGTGCCCATATTTAAGCCCGACAAAGGTCATCTTCATCATCGCCTTCTGTCGCTCGGCTTCACGCAGCGCCAGGCCGTGCTCCTCATGTACATCATCAGCGCGCTCCTCGGCTTTTCGGCTATCGCGCTCACGGAGGTCAGCACGGGCATCGCGGTGCTCATCGTCGCGGGCGTCATCATCTGCGTGATGTACGGCGCGAAGCGGCTCGGCATTTTCAGGATGAACGACACGGCGCACAGCCATTGAGCGCCTCATATATGTCGCGATGAATAGTAGATAGTATTGATTTTGTAAGGAGATACTATGACTAAGAGTAAAAAACGGTCAATAAAGGTAATGACGGTGTTCGGCACACGCCCAGAAGCGATAAAGATGGCGCCTGTCGTCATAGAGCTCGCGAAGTTCCCCGACGACATCGTGCCAGTCGTCGCTGTGACGGCGCAGCATCGCGAGATGCTCGACCAAGTGCTTCATCTTTTTGACATCAGGCCGGACTACGACCTCGACATCATGGCGGCAGGCCAGACGCTTTTCGACATCACGATAAAGGCCATGCGCGGCCTCGACGGCGTGCTGACGGCTGAACACCCCGACCTCGTGCTCGTGCACGGCGACACGACGACGACGTTCGCGGGCGCGCTCGCGGCGTACTATCATCAGACGGCTGTCGGCCACGTGGAGGCGGGTCTTCGCACGCACAACAAATATTCGCCGTTCCCGGAGGAAATGAACCGCCACCTCACGGGCGCCATCGCGGACCTTCATTTCGCACCGACGGATACGTCGGAGAAAAATCTCCTCGCGGAGAATGTGCCGACCGACCACATATATGTGACGGGCAACACGGTCATCGATGCGCTTCATCACACGGTGAACGAGGAATTCTCGTTTGACCCCGCACTGAGCAAAATCAATTTCCATCATCATCGCATCGTCCTCGTCACGACGCATCGCCGTGAAAATCTCGGCGAGCCTATGCGCCACGTCTACAAGGCGCTCAAGCGTCTCATCGACGAGCTCAGCGACATAGAGGTCGTGTTCCCCGTGCACAAAAATCCGAAAGTGCGCGAGGTCGTCGAGCAGGAGCTTGGCGGCGTGGAGCGCGTGCACCTCATTGACCCGCTCGACTACGAGCCATTCGCTAATCTCATGCATCGCTCGACGCTCATACTGACGGACTCGGGCGGCGTGCAGGAGGAGGCGCCTGCACTCGGCAAGCCTGTGCTCGTTCTCAGAGATACGACGGAGCGCCCGGAGGCTGTCGCGGCGGGCACGGTGAAGCTCATCGGCACGGACATGGACAGAGTCTACGGCGAGGCGTACAGGCTCCTCACGGACAGCAAGGAGTACAGCCGCATGGCGGAGTCGTGCAATCCGTACGGCGACGGCCACGCCGCGCGCCGCATCGTGCAGGCGATACGCTACCACTACGGGCTCACGGAGGAAAAGCCGGACAGATTTACAATGACAAAATAAATTACATGTCTTAGTGACGCCACAATAAACGTAACGTCTTTAAGCGTACCTAAGCCTCCCCTTTTTAGGGGGTGAACATGCCAGTGGCATGTTTACGCGAGCGCAGCGAGGCGGAGAGGTTAGCACAGTGGCAGACATGAGAGTTTAATAATAAAAATGGTTTAATCAGCATGGACGAAGATAAAAACGCTCAGCAAAAAGATAATAAGCAGAATCAAAACAAAGCCGTCGATGGGATTGTCGACGGCTTTATTTTTGATGCCAAAAATTGCGCGGACAATAAAATTTGCGTGAGCGTCAAAAATTCTACGCAAAATCGTGAGAGCGTCGTAAATGATGTGGGTGCTCATTGTTGCGCTGGTGGCGAAAATAATGATTGCATCAAAAATCGCGCGAGCGAAAAAAATCATGATGACGAAAAATTTTGCGCGAGTGAAATGAACGCAAATGAAATGAATCAGTCCGATGAAAAAATTCACGCGGACGAAGAAAATCATCGCAAGAAAAAGATGCACGTGACGCAAATTTTTCGCGAGAAGATGTGCGCGGATGACGTGGACGATGACGCGAGCGAATTTAAAAAGAAGCTCGCGGCGGCGAAGCGGCTCGTGTGGGCGATGGGATTCTTCATGGGGCTTGGCATTTATCTTTCAATGGTCGCGGCCTTTTTCGTGTACGTCGGCATGAAGATCGACGAGCATTTCGGCACTCATCCGTACGGCGTGGTGACAGGCATTTTCCTCGGCTTCCCTATTGCCGTCTACGGCATTTACTACGACTACAAAAGTTGCGGCGAATGAGCGTCGTGTGAAAAACATTTATATAATTTGTCCACTCGCATGCGCTGTTTCTTTACATTGAAGCAACGCATTTCTTTATGTCAAGCGTGGCCTTTACATTTTAGAAAATTTATTGCCATAAATTGTCATTTGCTATTGCTTTTTTTAAAAGGTGTAGGGTATAATGAAGCGAATATGTTCAGAGACTTTTCATGTAGTTGTGGCCTTTGCGGGCTTTTTGGGCATCTTTGAGTCAGCAAAATTCATGGCGTGCATTTTCTGGTGGTGGTGACGAGTGAAAGACCTCTTATCAGTTTATGGCAAGGCCGGGACTCTGATGCTGTTTCTTCTTGGCGTGATTTCTTTCCTCATCGTGTACGCGTTCATCGCCGTCAGCGAGGTCATGGATGGGCTCATATACATGGTTGGACTTTTGGCGGGCTATGTCGCGGGCATGATATTCGTCTACACGCTCACGAACAACGTGAGCAAGGCGAGCAAGAACTACACAGAGGAAGTAGCCGCAAAGATCGGCAGCGGCGGCTTCGTGCGCATCGCATCGCTCTGCATCATCCTTGGCACGGCGCACTTCATCGGCGACGATGAGTGCTTCTTCATGGCCATCATCGGCTATTTTCTTTTCATAATGCTTGCTTTTGTCTGCCTTCTTGTGACGCGTCTCAGAAACATGAGACACGAAAGCAAGACGGGCGGAAAGAATAAAAATTAAATTTAAAAGGGGGGAGGTTTATGGACAAAATCGGTGTCCGCGAAGTCATTGAGATAGGCGGCTACATGTTCAATGAGCACACTATCATCATGACGTGGATAACGATGGCCTTCGTAATCATCGTGGCGGCACTCGCCTCGCGCAATGTTAAAGAGGTGCCGACGGGATTTTTCCAGAGCATGGTAGAGATGATTGTTGATCTCATCCAGGACAAGATCAAATCGATCATGGGACCGGACGGGCTTTACCTCACGCACTATTTCCTGTCGCTTTTCGTCTACCTGATGATTGCGAACTGGCAGGGCCTGACACCAATCGGCGAATCACCGACGAATGACCTGAACACGACGCTGGCAATGGGCGTCACGACATCGCTCGCGATACATTACCTCGCGTTCAAGAACAAGGGCTTGAAGCACATAAAGCATTTCTTTGAGCCGTTTGCCCCGTTCGTCGTCGTCAACATCATCGAGGAGCTGGCAAGGCCGTGCACGCTTGCCTTCCGTCTTTTCGGAAATATCCTGGCCGGCGAGGTGCTCATCATCATCATGCTGGCTCTCGTTCCTTGGTTCGCCAACTGGATACCGAGCACGATATGGGTCTGCTTCTCCATATTCGTCGGCGTCATCCAGGCGTTCATCTTCACGGTGCTTTCCATTACCTACATAGCGCCGTCGATCAAGAAGTAATTTTATCCATGAATCAAAAAACCGCGGCAACGGTTCGGGCGGCTGCCTGAGATTTTGCCATCATTAATAAATTTTTTAATATTTTAAGGGGGATTTTTTCAATGTCAAATCCAGTAGTAGCAACTATCGTCGCAATCATGGTCATCCAGGTTCTCGCCGTTCTCGCAGCAGTTTACGGCGACTCCAAGATCCTCGGCAAGCTCATGGACGGCGTCACCCGTCAGCCAGAGGCTAAGGATGCTCTCTTCACGAACGCTCTTATCGGCTGCGGCCTTGTTGAGTCCATGCCTATCATCGGCACCGTTGTTGTCCTGATCCTCATCTTTGCAAATCCGTTCCTTAAGTAATTCCGGATGGGATGCTTCAAAATTCCGGGAAGGCGGCAGCTTCATAAGAATATGGGCAGTCGCATTTTTTTGCAGGAAATAAGGAGGATAGGAGGCATACAGGATGATTGATCTTAATTCCACGTTTTTCATACAGATTCTGAATTTCATCGTCCTCATGCTCTTCCTAAAACATTTCGCGTGGGGTCCACTCCTCAAGGTCATGAAGGACCGCTCCGACAAGATCGCGAACAACATCAAGTCGGCTGACGAGGACAGAGCTCAGGCAGCAGAGATGAAGAAAGAGTACGAGACAAAGCTCGCGGCGGCACGCACTCGTGCGCAGGAGATTGTCCAGGAGGCGTCCGCAAGGGCAGACCAGGAGACGCGCTCCAGGAAGGATGCCACAACGCAGGAATGCGAGCAGATGAAAGAGCAGGCGCGCGCCCAGATTCAGGTGGACTTCGAGGAGGCGTCGAAGAAGATGAAGGGACAGGTCGTCTCTTTGTCGCTTTTGGCGGCTGAGAAGCTCCTCGCCGAGAAGATGGACGAGAAGGCGGACGCGCAGTTCGTCAGCCGCTTCATCGACGGTCTCAGCAAAGAGAAACTCGGTGATCTATCATGCTAAATTTGCAGCTGGCGCACAGATATTCAAAGGCATTTTTCCTCGTCGCAAAGGAAATGGGAAAGATTGAGGATTTCGGGAAGGAGCTCAAGCTTCTCGTGAAGGAGCTCGATGAGACCCCAGTGCTCAAAAAGTATTTCTCGAGCCCCATCATTCCGACCTCGGCGAAGAAGGAAATGGCCGCAAAATGTTTTGATGGCGAAATTTCGGTGCCAACGATGAATTTTTTCCACATCCTCATAGACAAGCAGCGTGAGCCGCTCATCGAGGAAATCGCGAGGGAGTATGAGGACTTTGCCAACAAGGACGAGGGCATCATCGTCGCTGACGTGACGACGGCACGCGCCCTCAAGGGAGATCAGGGGGACAAGCTTTCAGCGAGGATCCATGAGCTCACCGGCAAGAAGGTAAAGATACGTCCTCATCTCAATCCGGAAATGATCGGCGGCGTCGTTCTCCAGATAGGAGACCGTCGCATCGACGGCAGCCTTACAACGCAGCTCGAGGAGCTCAGGAACGAGCTTCTTCGGGCGTGATTGTACCGTCATGGGCATTATTGACGGGAAAATAATCAGAAAGTGAATTGGGGTGACAGCTAAGTTATGAAGATGAATCCGGAAGAAATAACCGCCATCATAAAAAGTCAGATTGAGAACTACAATGTGGACCTCGATGTTGACGATGTTGGCACGGTTATAGCAATCGGTGACGGCATCGCCCATATCCATGGACTCCAGAAGGCCATGGCGGGCGAGCTGCTCGATTTCGGAAATGATATATACGGCATGGTGCTGAACCTCGAGCAGGACAGCGTCGGCGCCGTCGTCCTCGGCCGCGATATAGAGATCGAGGAGGGCGACCAGGTAAAGCGCACGGGACGCATCATGCAGGTGCCGGTAGGCGAGGCAATGATTGGCCGCGTCGTCGATGCCCTTGGCCGTCCTATAGATGGCAAGGGACCAATAAAGACGACGGAGACGCGCCCGATCGAGAGCCCAGCACCGGGCATCGCGGACAGGAAATCTGTCCATGAACCGCTCCAGACCGGTATAAAAGCAATAGACGCCCTCGTCCCTATCGGACGTGGCCAGCGCGAGCTCATCATCGGCGACCGCGGCACGGGCAAGACGGCAATCGCCGTCGATACCATCATCAACCAGAAAGGCGAGAACTGCATCTGCGTCTACGTCGCAATAGGTCAGAAGGCCTCGACGGTCGCGCGTATCCTTGGCACGCTCGAAAAGCATGGTGCCATGGCTTACACGATCATCGTCGCCGCGACGGCTGCGGACTCCGCACCGCTCCAGTATCTCGCTCCGTATGCGGGCGTGTCCATCGCTGAGTACTTCATGCGCAAAGGCGGCCATTGCCTCTGCGTTTATGATGACCTCACGAAGCACGCGGCAGCATACCGCGCAATGTCGCTTCTGCTCCGCCGCCCACCAGGGCGCGAGGCGTATCCGGGCGATGTTTTCTATTTGCACTCCCGCCTTTTGGAGCGCGCGGCGAAGCTCTCGGATGATCTCGGCGCAGGCTCCATCACGGCACTGCCGATCATCGAGACGCTCGCAGGCGACGTCGGCGGATATATTCCGACGAACGTCATATCCATCACGGATGGCCAGATCATGCTCGAGACTGATATGTTCAACGCCGGCAATCGCCCGGCTGTCAACGTCGGTCTCTCGGTCTCCCGTGTCGGCGGCAGCGCTCAGATAAAGGCCATGAAGCAGGTCGCGGGCACGATGCGCCTCGACCTCGCTCAGTATCGCGAGCTCGCGGCATTCGCGCAGTTCGGCTCCGACCTCGACAAAGCGACAAAGGAACAGCTTGATCGCGGCGCGCGCATGGTCGAGACGCTGAAGCAGCCGCAGTACTCGCCGCTCGTCGTCGAGGACCAGGTCATGGTGATTTACACCGCTGTCAAGGGATTCCTTGCGGACATCCCTGTCGACAAGGTCACGACGTTCCAGCGTGATTTCCTCAAGTTCATGTATGACCGTCATCCAGAGGTCGGGCAGAAGATTCGCGAGCAGAAGAAGCTCGATGATGCCCTCGAGGATGCGCTCAGTAAAGCCATCGAGGAGTTCAAGGACACAGTACCCTACAGAATGGCATCATGACGCGAGGTGATTCTTAATGGCTAGTTTACAGGATATTAGACGTCGAATCAAAAGCGTCAAAAGCATCCAGCAGATCACCAAAGCGATGAAGATGATCGCGGCTGCCCGTCTCAGACGTGCGCAGCGCGCGGCTGTGGCCAACCGCCCATACGCGGACAAGATGGCTGAAATACTCGACAATGTTGCGGCGCGCGTCGGCAACTTCGATCACCCGCTCCTCGAGGCACATCCGGAAGGCAAAGAGCTTTATCTCATCCTCGCGGCAGACAAGGGCCTCGCAGGCGCCTACTCGAGCAACGTGTTCAAAGAGGCTGCATCGCACATCCCAGAAAAGGATGCGGTCGACCTCATCACGGTCGGGCGGCGCACGGAGGAGCATTTCAGGAACCGCAGCTATCATATCGTGAAATACTACATGGGCATCAGCGAGAGGCCGACATTTGAAGACGCGAGGAACATCGCGCGCGACATCACCGAAAGGTACATGACGGGCGAGTACAGCGTCGTCAATATCGTCTACACGCGATTCGTGTCAGCGCTCTCGTCTGTGCCGGAGATGTTCCAGCTTCTGCCGTTTGAGAATTTGGCCGGCGACGGCAAAAAGAAGATGCCTGAGAGTGGTCTCATTGCGGGTCTCAAAGCGCTCAGGGATATTCACAAGGTGAATCTCAAGGTTGCGCAGGGCAAAGACAAGGCGATTGAAAATGCGATTGCGAATAAGGACTTCGATGAGCTCGACAGGCTCACGAGCGAGAGCATTTTCGGAAAAGATATTCACGACTTCAAAGAGCTTCTGAGAGAAAGAGCGGAGGAGCTGCTCCTCGAAGAGGAGAGCAATGAGCTCCCGCCGCTTGAGTTCGAGTCCGACATCGACGACAGCGACGCCATGGACAAGGATGCTTATATTTTCGAGCCGAATGCTGAGGAAGTGCTGGGTCATTTGCTTCCGCAGTATCTGGTGACAATGATTTATGCGGCACAGCTACAGGCCGCGGCGAGCGAGCTATCTTCACGCATGACAGCGATGAGCAACGCGACGGACAACGCCGAGGAGCTCAACAAGAAGCTCGACTTGCAGTATAACAAAGTACGTCAGGCGCACATCACCACCGAGATGAGCGAAATCGTCGGCGGTGCTGAGGCACTGAAGTAAGGAGGTCTACCATTGGCAAAAGGTAAGGTAGTGCAGGTCATCGGCCCAGTCGTCGATGTGGAGTTTCCCATGGGCGAGCTCCCAGAGATCCTCAATGCGCTTACAATAAAAGGCAAATCAGGGAATCTCGATATCGATCTCGTTATCGAGGTCATGCAGCACATGGGCGACAATGTCACGCGCTGCATAGCCATGAGCTCGACGGACGGCCTCGTTCGCGGCATGGAGGTCGAGGACACTGGCGCTCCTATAAAGGTTCCAGTCGGCCCTGGCACTCTCGGACGCGTTTTCAACGTCCTCGGACAGACCGTCGACAAAAATCCGGCACCTGTCAAGGCTTCGGATTATTATCCAATACATCGCCCAGCGCCGAAGTTCGACGAGCAGTCGACGAAGGCAGCGATGTTTGAGACAGGCATAAAGGTCGTTGACCTTATTTGCCCGTATTCCAAAGGCGGCAAGACGGGCCTCTTCGGCGGCGCAGGCGTCGGCAAGACGGTCCTCATTCAGGAGCTCATCCACAACATCGCGACTGAGCACGGCGGCTACTCCGTGTTCGCAGGCGTCGGCGAGCGTACGCGTGGGGGCAATGACCTTTGGACAGAAATGACCGAGTCGGGCGTCATCAACAAGACGGCTCTCGTCTACGGCCAGATGAACGAGCCACCTGGAGCTCGTATGCGCGTCGGCCTCACGGGTCTGACGATGGCAGAGTATTTCCGTGATGTCGAGGGCCAGGACGTGCTCCTCTTCATCGACAACATATTCCGTTTCATACAGGCAGGCTCCGAGGTCTCCGCTCTGCTCGGCCGCATGCCGTCGGCCGTCGGCTATCAGCCAACGCTGACGACGGACATCGGCGCCCTGCAGGAGCGCATCACTTCGACGAATAAAGGCTCCATCACGTCGGTCCAGGCAGTCTATGTCCCGGCTGATGACCTCACCGACCCGGCTCCGGCGGGCACATTCACCCACCTCGATGCGACGACGGTTCTTTCTCGTCAGATCGCAGAGCTCGGTCTTTATCCGGCTGTTGACCCGCTCGACTCCACGTCGCGTATCCTCGACCCGAACGTTCTCGGCGAGGAGCACTACGAAGTCGCCCGCGGCGTCCAGGCTGTTCTTCAGAAGTACAAAGACTTGCAGGATATCATCGCCATCCTCGGCATGGAGGAGCTCTCTGATGCCGACAAGCTGACGGTCGCTCGTGCCCGCAAGATTCAGAGATTCCTCTCGCAGCCATTCGCTGTCGCTGAGCAGTTCACGGGCCAGAAGGGCGTGTATGTCCCAGTCAGTGAGACAGTCCGCGGATTTAAGGAAATCCTCGAGGGCAAGCACGACGACATGCCTGAGGCGGCGTTCTACATGGTCGGCACCATCGATGAGGCTGTGGAGAAAGCGAAGAAGATAGCAGCAGAGGAGGCCTGATACCTCATGGCTACCATGAAGCTTCAGGTCATATCTCCTGACGCCGTCGTCTACGAGGCTGACATAGCGATGCTCGTCGCCGACGCGACAAGCGGCCCTATCGGCATACTGCCGATGCACCTTCCGATGATCACAGGCATATTGCCATGCGCGATGCGCCTCAAAATGGAAGACGGCACGCAGCAGTATCTCGCTGTGGCTGGCGGCTTTATGGAAGTGCAGCGTGACAAAATCACGGTGCTTGCTTCGTGCGCCGAGAGGCCGGAGCAGATTGACCGCAATCGTGCGGAACAATCACTCGCCCGCGCCAAAGAGCGCATAAAGACATTCCAGCGCGGCACAAAAGAAGCCGAGAGCATCGACATCAAGCGTGCTGAGCTTTCGCTCCAGCGCGCGCTCGCACGTCTCAAGTCGATGGAAAAAATCTGAACTGAATAGAAAAAATCCGATTGCGCAAAAGCGCAGTCGGATTTTTTTGTGGTGTCGCGTATGGGATTTCTTTAAACGTAAGTTGAGCGATTGCTCGACCCTCTCCGCCCCTGCGGGGCACCTCCCCCAGAGTGGGAGGCATAGAATGAGGTGCTTGAAGTCTAAAATTATACGAATGAATAAAAGCTTTTACACTTTCATTAATCGATTGCTTAGCTATAGTAAAAACGTCACGCTTTCATGTTTACATCGATTCAGCTAATGTAAATAATCACAGCGTCTGTAACGCTAGCCTCCCACTCTGGGGGAGGTGCCGAGCGAATGCGAGGCGGAGAGGGTTTTCCTATTTGTGATTGAAGGTATACTTCACGGATGATAAGCGAAAGGTGCTTCAGTACGCTAAAACAGAATGAAAAGTATGGAAGAATCATCCGCGACGGTATATAATGGAATTATTTCAAGGAGAAAATTCACAAAGAGAGGATGTGTTGAGACGTGGAAAATACAGAAAAAATCGAATTTCGCAAGATGCGCAGATTTAAGCAGCAGGTGAGCACGGATGAATGTGTGAAGATATTGCGCGAGGAAAAGCGTGGCGTGCTCGCTGTCAATGGTGAGCACGGCTACCCGTACGCTGTTCCTATTAATTTCTACTACAACGAGGAAAACGGCAAAATCTATTTTCATGGCGCGAAAGCGGGACATAAATTCGACGCGATGAAAAATGACGCGAAGGTCTGCTTCACCGTATGGAATCAAGGATGGCGGAAAGATGGCGAGTGGTCATATCATCCGACGTCCGTCGTGTGCTTCGCGACGGCGAGAATCATCAGCGGCGATGATGAGAAAGAGCTCGCTGAGACCATGTGCCGCAGGCTCGGGCAGAAATATTATCCAGACGCTGAAGGCGTCGAACAAGAAATGGAAAAATATTTTGCGAATGTGCAGATGTTTGAGCTCACGATTGAGCACATGGCAGGCAAGCTTGTCAGCGAAAAATAAAGGAAACATTGATTATTTCATCAGTCGTCTTGACGGATTTTTTCCGCATATCTTCGTTGCAGCTCATAAGCGTAGCACCAACTACGTTTCTTTGCAGCTCCTTGCTATGCGAAAAATCTCTCGTTAATACTCCTGCTTCAATTAATCAGCTGTTCCTCTAAAAATTTTATGTGCATCTTCGCCGATTTAAAAACAAAATAATTTACGCAATAAAAAATCCTTATCGCTTTGCTTGGCGGTAAGGATTTTTTTGCATATTGTTTGCTTGCTGTTAACTTTTATTTGCTTGCTTTCGCGACGGCGGCGAATGCTTTTTCTGCGGCGGCGAGTGTCTTGTCTATGTCGTCGTCTGTGTGCGCGCCGGACATGAATATCGTTTCGAACTGCGACGGGGCGAGGTAGATGCCGTTCTCGAGCATCGTCTTGAACCAGACTTTGAATTTTTGCTGGTCGCTCGCCGCCGATGTGGCGTAATCGTAGACGTCGTTTTCATTGAAGAACATGCCGAACATCGAGCCCGCTTGATGGACTTGCACGGCGACACCGTTTTCTTTCGCGAGGCGCTCAAATCCGAGCACGAGCTTTTTCGTCTGCAACGTGAGCTTTCTGCTGTAGTCTGGCTCGCCTGGCTCCGGCTCTGCCGTGATGATTTTGAGGGTCTCGATGCCCGCCGTCATCGCGAGCGGATTGCCCGAGAGCGTGCCTGCCTGATACACGGGGCCAGCGGGCGCGACGCAGTTCATGATGTCGCGTCTGCCGCCGTACGCCGCGACAGGGAGACCGCCGCCGATGATTTTGCCGAGGCACGTGAGGTCCGGAGTGATGCCGTAGGCCGCCTGCGCGCCGCCGAGCGAGGCGCGGAATCCGCACATGACTTCGTCGAATATGAGGAGCGTGCCGTGCTTTTCTGTGAGCTCGCGGAGCTTTGCGAGATAGCCCTGCTTCGGCAGGACGAGTCCCATGTTGCCCGCGACAGGCTCGACGATGATGGCGGCTATCTCGTCGCCGTGCTCATCCATCACGCGCGTGATGGCGTCTATGTCGTTGTACGGCACGGTGATGGTGTCAGCCGCGACGCCTTTCGTGACGCCTGGGCTGTCAGGCACGCCGAACGTGGCGAGCCCCGAGCCTGCCTTGACGAGCAGACTGTCGCTGTGGCCGTGGTAGCAGCCGATAAATTTGACGATTTTGTCGCGGTGTGTGTAGCCGCGCGCGAGCCTCAGCGCGCTCATCGTGGCCTCTGTGCCCGAGTTCACCATGCGGATGACCTCGATGGACGGGTAGACGCTCATGACGAGCTTCGCGAGCTCTGACTCGAGGAGCGTCGGCGCGCCGTAGCTCGTGCCGCGCTCTGCCGCTTCCTGTAGCGCTTTGACGACGGCGGGATGCGCGTGGCCGACGACCATCGGGCCCCATGAGAGCACGTAGTCAATGTACTCATTGCCATCGATGTCGTATATCTTGCTGCCTTTTGCGTGGCTGATGAATGGTGGGTTGCAGTCAACATTCGCGTACGAGCGGACAGGGCTGTTGACGCCGCCTGGCATCAGCGTTTTTGCTTCGGCGAATGCCTCAGCGGATTTCGTGAGATTAAGCATGGGAATTTTCCTTTCATGAAAATCATCAATTATAGAAATAACTATTATATCGTGTTATACCGAGCGGGTGGCGTTGCACCGAAGTAACTTGCTTGATTTCGTCATTGCACTTTGGTTGGCTCCGCAGCCGCATGTTTTCGGTTTTGCGGCAATGGAGCCAGCCTTAGTGCAATAGAAATCGTGAGCAGTGGATGAGGTGCAATGCCACCCGCGATATGTTTAAATTACTTTTACTCTTTGAGCCATTTTGCCGCGTCAATAGCATGATATGTGATGATGATGTCGGCGCCCGCGCGCTTCATGCTCGTGAGTGTCTCGAGGACGATGCGCTTCTCGTCGATCCAGCCGTTCTGCGCGGCTGCCTTCACCATCGCGTACTCGCCGCTGACGTTGTAGACGGCGACGGGGTACTCGATGCGCTCGCGGACGCGGTGCACGATGTCGAGGTAGGCGAGCGCTGGCTTTACCATGATGATATCGGCACCTTCCGCGATGTCGAGGTCAACTTCTTTCATGGCCTCGTGCGCGTTGGCTGGGTCCATCTGGTACTGCTTCCTGTCGCCGAACTGCGGCGCTGAGTCGGCCGCGTCGCGGAATGGCCCGTAGTAGCCCGACGCGTACTTCACGGCGTAGCTCATGATGGAGACGTTCGTCATGCCCCTGTCGTCGAGTGCCTCGCGAATGGCTCTCACGCGGCCATCCATCATGTCGGATGGTGCGATGATGTCGGCGCCCGCCTCGGCTTGGCTCACCGCCACGTTCTGCAGGAGAGGCAGCGTCGCGTCGTTGTCAACATAGTGGCCGTCGAGCCTGCCGCAGTGGCCGTGAGTCGTGTACTGGCAAAGGCAGACGTCGCCGACGATGACGAGGTCGGGCACTTCCTTTTTGATGGCGGCGATGGCGCGCTGCACGGGGCTCGTCATGTCCCATGCCGATGAGCCGATTTCGTCTTTGTACTCAGGTAGGCCAAATACCTCGACGGCGGGGATGCCGAGGCTCGCTATTTCCTTCGCGAGCTCGACGGCCTTGTCGACGGAGAGGTGGTTGCAGCCCGGCATGCTCGGTATCGGCTCGCAGACGTTCTCACCGGGGACGACGAATATCGGATAGACGAAGTCCTTCACCGAGAGCGTTGTCTCGCGAACCATCGAGCGGACATTTTCTGAAATGCGAAGGCGCCTTGGGCGCAGTCTTTGTGCAAACATTTGAAGATTACCTCTTTTGTATGAATAGTGGGGAGTTGGAACTTATGTTTTTATACAATACAGTATGAAAATAATGGTAAAACGCCTCGGCGATGCCAGTCCGAAGTAACTTAGCAATTTCTTACAGGCTCTTTGGCTGACTCCGAAGCGGCGTGTCTTCGCTTTTGCCGCGAGGAGTAAAGCCTTAGAGCCTGTTGAAATTGTGCAGTGGATGAGGACTGGCATCTCCGAGTCATAATGCTATGTGACTCAGCCGATTTATGCATTCTCTATCACGGTGTTGACGAGGCCGTCAATCGTGTATTCTTTCGCCGTGGCGAATACGTCGATGCCGAGGTCTGCGCACGTTTTTGCCGTGACGGGGCCGATGGCGACGACCTTCGTATTTTTGAGCAGTGACGCGTCGCCTGTCATTTTGACAAGGTTTTTGACGGTCGATGAGCTCGCGAATGTCGCAAAGTCGATTTCTTTATTTTTGAGCATTTCAATGACAGGCGCAGGGTCTTCGCCGGACGGCAGCGTCTCGTAGACGGGTGCGACATCGACGATGGCGCCGTAGTCTCTGAGGCTCTGCGGCAGTATCTCGCGCGCCTCTGTCGCGCGCGGTATGAGCACGCGCTCGCCCGGCGCGACTTCGCCCTTGAGCGCCGTGATCATCGCCTCGGCGCGGAACTCGCTCGGCACGACGTCGGCGATGATGCCGTATGATTTGAGCTTTGCGGCTGTCGCCGTGCCGATGGCCGCGATGTGCGCCTTCGAGAGTGAGCGCGCGTCTTTCCTTGCCGCGTAGAGGCGGTCAAAGAAGCGCGTGACGCCGTTTGCGCTCGTGAATATGAGCCAGTCGTACGAGGCGAGCAGGCTGATGGCGGCGTCGATGGCCTCGAATTTGTCGGCCGGGTCAGCGATGCGGATGGCTGGCAGCTCTATGACACGCGCGCCGAGAAGCTCGAGCTTTTTCGTGACTTTCGAGACTTGCGAGCGCGAGCGCGTGACGAGCACGGTCTTGCCAAACAGCGGGAAATACTCTTTATTGTCGAACCAATTAATTTGCTCGCGGAGCTTCGCGACGTTGCCGACGATGAAGATGGCGGGCGGCTTCAGGTGATTTTTCTCAACGTCCTCTGCTGCATGCTCGAGCGTCGTGGTGAGCGTCCGCTGCTCTGGCTTCGTGCCCCACTGAATGACGGCAGCGGGCGTGTCGGCAGGGCGGCCATACTCTATGAGCTTTGCGGAAATCTTTGGGAGATTTGATACGCCCATGAGGAACACGAGCGTGTCAACGCCTGTCGCGAGGTTTTTCCAATTTATCTGCGACTCAGGCTTCGTCGGGTCCTCGTGGCCTGTCACGACGGCGAACGATGTCGCGACGGCTCTGTGCGTGACAGGGATGCCCGCGTATGCCGGCACGGCAATGGCGCTCGTGACGCCCGGCACGACCTCGAACGGGACGTTGTTCTCGCGGAGGAGCAGTGCCTCCTCGCCGCCGCGCCCAAACACGAATGGGTCGCCGCCCTTGAGGCGCACGACGGTCTTGCCTTTTTTCGCGAGGTCGACGAGCAGCTGGCTGATGTCGCCCTGCTTCATCGTGTGGTGGGAGGCCTGCTTGCCGACGTAGATTTTCTCGACGCCCTCTTTTGCCCACGCGATGATGCGCGGGTCGGAGAGATGGTCGTAGACGACGACGTCCGCATTTTCGAGGCACTCAATGCCCTTGTATGTTATGAGGCGATAGTCTCCCGGGCCAGCGCCGACGAGAAATACTTTGCCAATGTTTTGTGAATCCATTTTGTGGTTTCCTCCGCTGTATGTGTGTGAAAATTTATTTTCTATCCAATAGCAGCCCTATCTCGTGCATGATGGCGATGCCGCCTGCGTCGAGGAGCTTGTTCGCGAGCTCGGCACCGATTTTCTTTGCGTCGTCCATCGAGCCCGTCATGCGGTCGCGATAGCGGCGCTTGCCGTCGAGCGAGGCGATGACCGCCTCGACGGAGAGGATGCTGCTGCCGTCCTTCGCTATCATCGGGGTCGCGTAGACGCCGACAGGCACTTGGCAGCCGCCCTCGACGACGCTGAGAAATTCGCGCTCTGCCGCCGCGCACTGCTCCATCTCCTCATTCTCGAGAAATCCGAGCATGTCGCGCACCTCTATGTCGCTTTCGCGCGTCTCAATGGCGAGCGCGCCCTGGCCGACGGCCGGCAGACATACGGAGATGGGCAGTATCTCCGTGATGCGGTCCGCGAAGCCGAGCCTTTTGAGCCCCGCCACGGCGAGGACGATGGCATCGTATTCGCCATTGTCGAGCTTGTTTATGCGCGTGTTCACGTTGCCGCGTAGGTCGAGCATCGTGAGGTCAGGCCGCGCGGCGAGTATCTGTGCGCGGCGCCTGAGGCTTGATGTGCCGACCTTCGCGCCCTCGGGGAGATTTTCGAGCGTCTTGTATTTCGGGCTGACGAGCGCGTCGCCCGCATCGAGCCTTTTCGTGATGGCCGTGATGACGAGCCCTTTTGGCACCGCCGTCGGCATGTCTTTCAGGCTGTGCACGGCGATGTCGATCTCGCCGTCTATCATCGCCTGCTCGAGCTCCTTCGTGAAAAGCCCCTTGCCGCCGATTTTCGCGAGCGGCGCGTCGAGTATCTTGTCGCCCTTCGTCGTCATCGTCTTGAGCTCGACGTCTATGAAATCGAAATGCTTCTCTATTTCACTTTTTACGTACTCGGCCTGCCACAGTGCGAGCTTACTGCTGCGCGTACCGATAATTAGCTTCTGCTTCACTTTCCGCGTCCTCCTCGATAAAATCCAGCTTGAAAAGCTTGTTCATCGCATCGATGTAGAATTTCTCGCGCTCCGTGCCCGCCGATGCGTTGATTTCCATCATCGGGAATCTCAGGAGCTTTCTCACAATCATGCGCGACATGTTTTCTATGACTTTCATCTCGTCGTCGGAAAGGTCGGGGAGTTTGCCCATTGCGCGGCGAAGCTCGCGGCGGCGTATCTTGTCGGCACGCCCCGAGAGCCTTGCCATGAGCGGCTGGAACGAGAGGTACTGGAACTTGTCTATTATCGACTCCACTTCCTCGTCGACGATTTTCTCGGCCTCGTGCGCCTCAGCGGCGCGCTCGGCTTTGTGCTCGTCGACGACTTCCTCGAGGTCGTCTATGTTGTAGACCGTGACGCCCTTTATGTTGGCGACGTCGGGGTCGACGTCACGCGGCACGGCGATGTCGATGAATACGAGTGGGCGGCCTTTGCGCTTTTTCATGGCGAGCGACGTCTCCCACGGGTGAATGACGTAGTGCGGCGCGCCCGTCGACGTCACGATGATGTCGACGGAGTCGGCGCGCTCTATGGCGCTGTCGAAATCCACGGCCTCGCCGCCGAATTTCTTCGCCATTGCCTCGGCCTTGTCTATGTGGCGATTGGCGACGAATATCTTGCCAACGCCGCGGCCGATGAGGTTTTCGCCCGTGAGCTCTGCCATTTTTCCGGCACCAAAAATAAGCGCACTCGTGCCCTCGAGTGTGCCGAAAATATCACGCGCGAGCTCGACGGCGGCGTAGCTCACCGACACGGCGCTGTATGCGATGCGCGTCTCCGTGCGGACGCGCTTGCCCGTTGCGATGGCGCGATGGAAAAGCGTGTTGAGCACCGTGCTCGTCGTGCCGACGGTGTGCGCCGTCGAGTACGCGTCCTTGACCTGCGAGAGGATTTGCCCTTCGCCGATGATGAGCGAGTCGAGGCTCGACGCGACATTGAAAAGGTGACGTATGCAGGCCTCATCGGCAAAGACGTAAGCATATTCACTGATGTCTTCGTCGCTCCCGGTGAGGTCCGACCAGAAAGCTTTGAGGCTTTCCTCGCCGAGTTTTATGTCGCTCGTCACCGCGTATATTTCGCTTCTGTTGCATGTGGAGAGCACGACGGCCTCCGATATGCCGTCATACTCGCCGAGGTGCGTGAGGCCTTCGCGCACCTTTTCTTTTGGGAGAGAAAATTTCTCACGTATCTCTACCGGGGCCGTCTTATGATTCAGCCCTAAAACGATTAATCGCATCTTTCACTTTTGCCTCCGCTTCATCAAGCTTGTTTTCTTTTACGAGCTGCATGACATTCTCATCGAGTGCCGTGCGCCAAAATATTTCCCTCACAGCGCTCGTCGAAAGCGTCTTGAGCGCTTCCTCGCGAATCGGGATGAGCCTGTCGAGCCATGAGCCGTATACGTCCGCGAATGTGTCGGCGAGCTCGCGCGAGAGGACGCGCGAAAGCTCCGGGCATTTGCCACTCGTCGAGACCGTGAGCATGAGCGCGCCGTGCTCTATGCGCGCGGGCACACTGAAATCCGACAGCTCCGTCGGCGGTGCCGCCATGTTGACGAGCGCGCCCGTTGCCTTCGCCGCCCACGCGACGGAGTGATTGACCTCTTCGGAGTCCGTAGCTGCGATGACGAGAAATTCGCCGACAATCTCCGTCGCGGAGAATTTTTTCGGCACCCATTTCAGTACGCCCGCGCGGTCGAGCTCCTTTATCATGTCGACGGCCTCGGGCGCGATGACCTTCACGTCGGCGCCTGCCTCCACGAGCGAGCGCGCACGCCGAAGCGCGATGTGGCCGCCGCCCACGACGGCGCAGCGCCTGTCTTTCAATATCAGATTGACAGGGTATACTTTTCTTTCGCTCATTTTTCTGGTGTCCTTCTTGCCAGTATCGTCGAGAGGTAGTTGACCTTCTCGTTCTTTGCCGCCTTGATGTCGTCGATGCGGACCTCGTCTGGCAGGCCGCAGCGGCTCACCATGACGGAGTTCTCTATCATGCCGTTTTCCTCGAGGAGGTCTGCGATTTCCGCGAAATTCTTGTAGACCTTCATGATGGCCACGTTGTCGGAGACTTTGAGCACGCTCTTTATCTTGTCCATGTCAGCCGTCGCGGGGATGACGCTGATGATGTCATTGCCCTCGACGAGCGGCCAGCCGAGGTGGCTGCCCATCGCGACGAATGCAGGAATGCCGGGGATCGTCTCGATATGGATGTCCTCTTTCGCGAGACGGCGGAACACGTAGATGTACGTGCTGTAGAACATCGCGTCGCCGAGCGTGAGGAACGCGACATTTTTGCCTTCATCGAGGAAGCTGAGTATTTCCTTTTTGTTCTGCTCCCATGCGGCGTCGTCCTGCTCGAATCCCTTCACCATAGGGAATACCTGATATACGACTTTGACGTCGTCCTTGAGATATGGCTTTGCGATGTTGTACGCGACGCTGCCGTCCTTCTTCTCCGTCTTCGGCGCGATGATGATGTCGACCTTCTGTATGGCCTTCACGGCCTTCATAGTGAGGAGATCGGGGTCGCCTGGGCCAACGCCGATGCCGTATAATGTTCCTTTCATTAATAACCCTCCAATTTATTTGCGAATTATTTGCGAAAATTTTATTTGTGAAATTTTGCGTGAAATTTTCTCTGAAATTATCTGAAGCTAATTCACTATTTTACCACAAACCCCACATTATTCCAACGTCATTATTTTGTTCTTGAGGACATAAATGAGCGCCTGCGTGCGGTCGTTGACGTTGATTTTGCGGAAAATGTTCGTCAGATGATTTTTGACCGTTTTCTCAGACACGAAGAGCGTGCGCGCGATGTCTTGATTGGAAAAGCCCTTCGCGATGCAGCTGAGGACGTCCATCTCGCGCGGCGTGAGGCGCTCCGACCTGCTCTCGCGCCAAAGCTCGCGCGCCTTCTCCGCGAGATTGTCCTCCTCACTGATGCCGCCGAATATCCTGTCGGCAAGCATCGGGTAGACGAACGTGCCGCCGCGTGCGACGACGTGTATGGCTTTTATGAGCATCGTCGGCTCGACATCCTTCAAAAGGTATCCCATCGCGCCGCTTTTGAGCGTCTCGAGCACGTATTTGTCGCTGTCGTGTATCGTGAGCACGATGATTTTTGTATGGGACTTCGCGGCGTAGAGCTGCTTTATCACGTCGACGCCGGAGAGCTCAGGCATGCTGAGGTCGAGGAGCAGTATGTCAGGCTGCAGCACGAGCGTGCGGGCGAGCGCCTCCTGGCCGTTTGCGGCCTCGCCGACGATTTCCATGTCGTTCTCGAAATTCAGCACGCGCTTTATGCCCTGCCGCAAAAGCGCATGGTCGTCAGCTACGAGGATTTTTATCGCCATTTTTTGATGCTCCTTTCTTTTGAGATTTCATTCATTTCCATTCATTCACTTTGATTTGATATATGTAAAAATTTTGATGAAAAAATTTTTGTTATCGATAATTCCTAACCCTCTCCGCCTCGCATTCGCTCGCGCAAACATGCCACTGGCATGTTTGCCCCCCCATTGGGGAGGCTGGCTTTACAGATGCTGAGATTATTTACGTTAACTGAAAATCTGCGCATGAAAGCGTGAAGTCTTTATTCTAGTTGAATAATCAATAAACGAAAGCGTAAAATAATCTATTCTTTCATTTAGTTTTAGCGCAAAGACTCTCATCCTATGCCTCCCACTCTGGGGGAGGTGGCCCCGCAGGGGCCGGAGAGGGTTTGTTGTGAAGTGGTAAACTAAAACTGGACAGCAGGGGGGCATAAATTAGACACCCCCATACAAAAAACTGGACAGGAGGCTTACCATGAAA
>OMWN01000084.1 GCA_900314765.1 uncultured Selenomonadales bacterium
GGCTTCAGCCGTAATTGCGACTTTAAGTCGCGGGGGTGGACTTTAGTCCACCTAACCCACCGGCTTTAGCCGGTGGTTGTTTAGTTTACTTTTGCTATGCTATAATATTTCATAGATAAAACAAAAGCAAAGGAAGATGAAAATTTGCATATAGTGCTTGTTGAGCCAGAGATACCTGGCAACACAGGAAACATTGCGCGCCTTTGCGCAGCCACGGGGTTTGTGCTTCACCTCGTGCGCCCTTTGGGATTTTCGACCGATGACAAATATTTGAAGCGGGCGGGACTCGACTATTGGCATCTCGTGACGGTCGTTTATCATGACAGCTTTGATGAGGTGCTCAAAAAGTACAGCGGTCATCATTTTTACTATTTTTCGACGAAGGCGCCGAGGTCATACACCGAGGTCAGCTATACGCAGAACGATTTCATTGTGTTCGGCAAGGAAACGAAGGGACTGCCCGAGGAACTTCTGAAGGAGCACTGGGAGTCGTGTGTCAGGATACCGATGATTTCCGATGCGCGCTCACTCAATCTCTCGAACTCTGTTGCGATTGCGTCGTATGAGGCGCTGAGGCAGTTCGGATTTGACGGCCTAAAAGAGATTGGCCGCGACCATTTGTGACAATATGAAAAGACAGGATGGATAGATTTGTACGACAAGCAAAAGACTATAGATGTGCTGAAATCATTGATTGATGAAAAAAATCTCATGATTGACGAACCGATGAAGAGCCATACGACATTTCGCATAGGCGGCCCAGCGGATATTTTCGTCATGCCTTCGTCCGTGGATGAGCTTTCAAATGTCATCGCATCGCTTTCTTCGATGGACGCACCCGTGACGGTCGTCGGCAACGGCTCAAATCTTCTCGTGGGCGATCATGGCGTTCGCGGCGTCGTCATTGGGATTGGCAGCACGCTTTCATATATAAGGCAGGATGAAAATACGCTGACGGTCGGTGCGGGCACGATTTTGGGCGCGTTGTCGAAATACGCGGCGGAGCACAGCCTCACGGGTCTTGAATTTGCCGTGGGCATACCGGGCAGCGTCGGCGGCGCGGCGTTCATGAACGCAGGGGCGTATGACGGCGAGATGAAAAATGTCATCACGCGCGTGAGCTCCATCGACAGGTCAGGCAAAATTCATAAATACAGCGCAGATGAGATAGGGCTCGGGTATCGCAGGAGCATTTTCCAGTCGAATGGCGAGATTATTACCGAGGTCACGGTCGAGCTTAAGGCTGGAGACGCATCTCTTATAAAGGAGAAGATGGCAGAATTCACGAAGCGGCGCACGACGAAGCAACCGCTCGAGTATCCGAGCGCTGGCAGCACGTTCAAAAGACCAAAGGGATATTTTGCGGGCACGCTCATCGATGAGACAGGACTAAAAGGTCTCAGTGTGGGCGGCGCGCAAGTCTCAACGAAACATGCGGGGTTTATTGTCAACACGGGCGGCGCGACGGCTGCCGACGTGTTGGCTCTCATAGAGGAGGTAAAGAGGCGCGTCATGGAGAAGCATGGCGTCGCACTCGAGCCGGAGGTCAGAATTATAGGAGAGTGATTTTTTATGCGTTTGCGGTTTTTAGGCGCGGCCCACACGGTGACGGGCTCGTCGTATCTTTTGGAGACGAATAACCACAAGATACTCATTGACTGCGGTATGTTTCAGGGTTCAAGGCGAATACGCGAAATGAACTACGAGGAGTTCCAGTATAATCCAGCGGAGATTGACTGCCTTCTTTTGACGCATGCCCACGTCGACCATTGCGGACTCATACCGAAGCTGTGTCGTGAGGGATTCAGAGGTCCTGTCTACGCGACGAAATCGACGACGGAGCTCGCGATGATCATGTTGCCCGACTCGGCGCACATACAGGA
This sequence comes from uncultured Selenomonadales bacterium, assembly GCA_900314765.1. GTDB lineage: Bacteria > Bacillota > Negativicutes > Selenomonadales > Selenomonadaceae > RUG024. The sequence continues at coordinate 1,884 of OMWN01000084.1, forward strand.
GTCGGATGCCGAGCTCAGAAATCGCAAAGGCCAAAGGAGCGGCGCTGCGCCAATAAAACCGCTGTACACGATGGAGGACGCGTCGCGCGCGCTCAAATATTTTTCCGTCGTCCCATACGATGCGGAGCTCGATGTCACGGACAATGTCAGAGCCGTGTTTCGTGATGCAGGACATATCATGGGCTCTGCCATCATCGAGGTCTACGTCACCGAGAACGACAAGACGACGAAGATTGTGTTCTCGGGCGACATTGGACAGCCGGATCAGCCAATCATCAAAGACCCGAGCATCATAAAGGGCGCGGATTTTGTTCTCATGGAGTCCACGTACGGCGGCAGGCTTCATCAGATTTACGATAAAGAGGAAGCGCTCGCGGAAATCATCAATGACACGATGGACAAGGGCGGCAATCTCATCATTCCGTCGTTTGCCGTCGGCAGGACGCAGACGCTTCTCTATTATTTCTATAAGCTGTGGAAGGCTGGGCGCATAGACGATGTGCCCATCGTCGTCGATAGTCCGCTCGCGATAGCCGCGACGCGCATTTTCCTAAAGAATATGCAGGACTTTGACGATGAGGCGATTTCGCTGCTCAACAAAAATGGCACTGTGCCGCAGATGCCGCAGCTCAAAATCTGCGAGACGGCTGCTGAGTCAAAGGCGCTCAACAGCTCGGAGGGCTCAGCCATCATACTGTCAGCGAGCGGCATGGCCGATGCTGGACGCATATTGCATCATTTGAAGCACAACTTGTGGCGCCCTGAGTCAACGATACTTTTCGTTGGCTATCAGGCAGAGGGCAGCCTTGGGCGTCGCCTCGTCGACGGTATGAAGCGTGTGCGCGTCATGGGTGAGGAAATCGCAGTGCGTGCAAACGTGATGATGCTCGATGGATTCTCGGCGCATGCCGACGAGAGGCAGCTTCTCGATTGGCTCGGCCATATAACGGAGCCAAAGCCCGCAAAAGTGTTCATCGTGCACGGTGAGTCGACGGCGCAGACGAATCTCAAGGACATGATTCAAAAAGAATATGGCCTCGAGGCGTACATACCGTACAGGGGCGACTCGGCGGAGCTCATCGGCAGGGCATGCACGATTGAGGAGTCCACAATACCGACAGTGTCGGTCGAGAAGGATATCGAGGGCGAGCTCAAGTCCTTCGACGAGGATTATCGCATCATGCGCCGCAAGCTCATACAGCTCGTCGTCAAGAGGCCAGAGTTGCTCGATACCATCGTTCGCACGCTCGACAAAGGCTTCAAGTACGTCAAGAAACTTTTCTCTGCGTATAACATTCAGTAAAATAATGCTTGACATTTATGTCTTGGATGAATATAATATTAATCGTTCTAATTGAATAGCTTGTTGATTTGGAGTGGTACTCAAGTGGCTGAAGAGGACGGTTTGCTAAATCGTTAGGGGGCGCAAGTCTCGCGGAGGTTCAAATCCTCTCCACTCCGCCATGTGCAAAACTAAGCCTCGGATAGCTGTCCGAGGCTTTTTTGTTGCAAGTGTGCAAATTTGCAAATTAATTGTGAGCACCATCATTTCATTTTCTCATGGGAGGGCTATATATGGTAGACGAAAAAATGTATGAGCTTGGCACGAAGAAGTCGACAATCAGGACTATTTTTGAATTTGGCAGAAAACGTGCGGCAGAGGTCGGCGAGGAGAACGTCTTTGATTTCAGCCTTGGCAACCCGAATGTGCCGGCACCGGAATTCATCAAAAAAGCCATCATTGACATCGTGAATGAAATGGATCCAGTTGCGCTTCATGGCTATACGATAGCACCAGGTGACCCAGTGGCGCGTGAGACGCTCGCGAAGAGCATCAACCGTCGCTTTGGTACGAGTTTTGCCGGCAAGAACCTTTTCATGACGAGCGGTGCGGCTGCGGCCATAACAATCACATTCAAGGCACTCGCAGAAGATGGAGACGCCTTCATCACATTTGCGCCGTTCTTCCCAGAGTATCGCTGCTTCGTTGAGTCCGTGGGGGCGAGGCTCGATGTCGTGCCCGCGCGTACCGAGGATTTCCAGATAGATTTCGATGCGTTCGAGCGCATGATTACGACGCATACAAAAGCTGTCATAGTGAATTCGCCGAATAATCCAAGCGGCGTGATATACTCGCTGGACACGATAAAAAAGCTCACTGATTTGATGCGCGCGAAGGAAAAAGAGTTTGGCCATCCGATTTTCCTCATATCAGATGAGCCGTATCGCGAGATTGCATACGATGGCATCGAGGTGCCGTATCTCACGCGCTATTACGACAATACGATCGTCTGCTACTCATACAGCAAATCGTTCTCTTTGCCGGGCGAGCGCATAGGATATATTGTCGTGCCGGACGAGATTGCGGATTTCGGACGCATATATGGTGCAATCGCGGGAGCGGCCCGCGTGCTCACGCATGTCAACGCACCGTCACTTTTCCAGCGCGTCGTCGCCAAATGCGCCGATATGCCATCAAACATCGAGACGTATGAGAAAAATGGCAAGCTTCTCTATAACGGCCTCATAGAAGCGGGCTTCACATGCGTAAAACCACAAGGCGCGTTTTATCTTTTCCCGAAAGCACTCGAGGATGATGACGTGGCATTCTGCGAGCGCGCGAAAAAATATGACCTGCTTCTCGTCCCAGGCACAGATTTCGGCTGCAAGGGCTATTTCCGTGCGGCATACTGCATAAAGACCGACACGATAGAGCGCTCGCTGCCGCTCTTCAAGAAATTGGCAGCAGAATACAAATAAGGGAAACGCTGATTAATTGAACTGCTAATCAGTGCTTCCTTAAATCGACGGGGGATGAAGCATGGAAATAGGAGAAATGGGCATGTGGGGCGGCATATACGCCATCCCCATGGGGGTAGTGTGCTGTCTTTTCATCGTGCCGCTTTGGAAAGCAGGCAAGCTCGAGAAGAAATGGATTTATACGGCCTTTGAGTTTTGCTGGTTCTTAAACTTTGTATATATGTGGCTCACGGTGCCCGAGACAAAAGAACTCTACGAGGACGCAGTCGTCATTCCATTTACGGAATACGTTGGCATAGTGGGCGTAGTCTTTGCGGTCTTGTTCTCGATATATTATTTCTTCGGCAAAAAGAAAAAAGCTGACAATGCTTAAAAATAATGTTTTACTTGCATGACGAACCTGTATGATGAAAAGCACATGCACGACTTATTTCCGCTTGCAATGATTTGGTGAATTGACATTTTCGCTTTGTATCGCCTCATAAAACCATGAAAAAAATTACTTGCATTAAACCATAAAAAGAGGTATACTATTTTGCGTCGGTGATGACCGACAATGTACCAGTATCGGGGGCGTAGCTCAGCTGGGAGAGCGCCTGCATGGCATGCAGGAGGTCAGGGGTTCGATCCCCCTCGTCTCCACCAGAACAATATAATCCGAACCTTTATCCAATCGGAGATGGGTTCGGATTTATTGTTTATATCGAGGAAATTGAAGATTGGTAAACGCAAAACCGGGAGGACTGCCGAACATGGCAATCTTCCCGGTTCGTTTATGTAGAATCTTTCGCCGCAGCTTCTTTTTTCTCTTTCCATTCGGCAAATGCCCGCTTGCCCTCATCGCTTTCATAATACTTCTGAATCACCGGCAACAGACTCCTTGCCAGAGACTCATATACAAACTCTGGAATCTCAGCGGAGTTAACATCATTCACATCATAGCAGTTCTTTTTCTTCATTCTATTCCTCCCTTCACGGCGCACAGGTGCTTTTTTTGGCGCGGATGAGTAAAGATATGCCCCTCAGCGTTTGCGTCTCTTGTGGAGCATAAAATATCCTATTTTCGACCTTTATCCTGACAGATTTTCGCCCGCCTCCTTCGGGCGGATCAGCTTTGCGTTGGACGGGTAATTGAGCGTGATCAGCGCTGGCTTTCCAAGGCCCTGTTTCTTTCGGCAGATCAATCCGCTATATTCCAATTCTCGGAATATGCGTGTAACACACTGCCGACTTCGATGCAGTTTCTTCTGTGCCTGTTCTACGGTGAAGTAGAGACGGATTGTGCCGTCTGCCTCTATGAATCCGTTAACCTTTGAAATGCTGGCTCTGTCCAGCATAAGCGCATACAGCACCTTTGCATCGTTGGATAGATCCGCAAGGCTGTCCTCCATAAGAAACCGTGGGAACGGTATGTACGATGCCGAAAGGCTCTCTGTAGTAAATCGTAAAAAATTCTGTGTCATTGTGACCTCCTATCCCATCCTATCCATCAAAAAAACGGTATTGATTGGATTGATGGATGACTCTATTGAGCGTTAGTTTATTTCTTATTGATTTGGGTATGAATTTCATCCTCTGTGAATGTTCGGAAAACCGACGTCCGGAAATCCAATAACGGTGCGCTCCGGAGCGTCTGGTTATCCACCTTCTGAAAATCCGGTGACGGGAAATCCATACACGGATAATCCCGTTGTGGTCATAGTTCCGCCCTTTGCGACTGCTTGAGTAGTTCCCAAATTTCACACTGTTTCGCTTTCAACTCGACGATATCATCCGGATAGAAATGCCCTGTCTGATTGATACGGCGGCAGATCTGGTTGATGTTTCCTGCAACTCGGCTGACGGCAGCAGCCAGTTTCTTTTGCTCGGTGTAATCCACTTTGATGATATAGCCGTCGATCGCCATCTTGCGTAGATAGGCTCCCATGTTATGGGTGCCGAGCTGCGCCATCTTTTGTTGTATGAGTTTCTTTTCCTGTTCGGTGACGCAGAACTCAATGCGTATTGGTCTTGTTCGGTCTGCCATAAAAACACTCCCTTCAATTTACAACGGACATTATTCAGCCCATTGGGGGGGTAATTCCCACAGATTTTTTGTTTTTTCTTTCACCATACAACGGACATTTTTTCAGCGTTTGTCCACCGGTACGCGAAGATTTCAATAAAAAACGCGCTCTCGGTTTTTCTGGAAACGAGAACGCATTGGAGATACATGTATAAGATTTTAGAGAATAGCAAGCACATCCGGTGTCCGTACACACCGGAAAAATGAGCGTTTCAGCCTTGCAGCCGATACGCTCATTTTGAAATTTTGGGAAAGTCCCAAACCCCTGATTTCTGAATTGGAAATTCTTTCTGAACTTTGCGGGAAACCTATTGATTTTATTCGCTAATCGGATTATAATATATAATAATTTATTATAACTACGATCAGGCGAACAAGCCGAGAGGACAGACCGGGAGGGCTGCAACCATGAAGTATCTTTCTGTCCCGCAGACCGCCGAGAGGTGGGGTATCTCATCACGGCGCATACAGATA
>OMWN01000047.1 GCA_900314765.1 uncultured Selenomonadales bacterium
ACCAAGAAAATCTCGATGTTGACTCCGATGATGAGCTTGGCATGCTCGCCGACGACGTGAATAAGATGAAGGAAAATCTCAGAAAGCTCATAAAGCAGATGGCGTCCACTGCGGAGCAGGTCGCGTCGTCGTCTGAGGAACTCACGGCGGGCGCGCATCAGGCGGCTGAGGCGGCAACGGATGTCGCGCAGACGGTCGTCGAGGTCGCGAACGGCATGGAGAAGCAGCTGAAGTCCATCGACGGCGCAAAGAAGGAAGTCGATGCGTGCTTCATCGACATAACGAACATGACACAACAGAGCGAGTCCGCGACGGAGGACTCCGAGAAGACAGCCGAGGCTGCGCAGAAGGGCGGCGACCTCATGGACGGCGCGATGGCGCGCATGGATGGCATCGAGGCAAGCGTCATGAATTCGGCCGAGGTCGTCAAGAAGCTCGGCGAAAATTCTCAGGCCATCGGTCAGATTGTCGATACGATTTCGGGCATTGCGGACCAGACGAATCTCCTCGCGCTGAATGCAGCCATCGAGGCGGCGCGCGCAGGCGAGCATGGTCGCGGATTTGCCGTCGTCGCCGAGGAAGTCAGAAAGCTCGCGGGCGAGTCGCAGACGTCGGCTGAGCAGATAAAGACGCGCATCGCGACGATACAGAAAGACACAGAGGCCGCCGTTGTCGCCATGCAGAAGGGCACGGACGAGGTCAAGGAAGGCTCGGCGGCAATTCGCGAAGTCGGCGAGCAGTTCCAGACGATACTCTCGATGGTCGAGGGCATCAAGACGAAGATGGTGGAGATAAAGAACTCCGCGACGACCGTCTCGAACGGTACAACGCATATCGTGTCCGCTGTCGACGACATCGACGAGGTCAGCCGCACGACGAGCGGCCACACGCAGACGATTTCTGCGGCGGCAGAGGAGCAGTCCGCATCGAGCGAGGAAATCGCATCGGCATCGCAGGCACTCGCGACGCTCGCAACAGACCTTCAGACCGCGACGAACAAATTCAAAGTGTAATGGTATGAATTTGTAAAATTATAGTGAAAACGACTCGGCGATGCCAGTCCTCATTCACTGCGCAATTTCGACAGGCTCTAAGGCTGGCTTCCTCGCGGCAAAAGCGAAGACACGCCGCTTCGGAGCCAGCCCAAGAGCCTGTATGAAATTGCTAAGCTACTTCGGACTGGCATCGCCTCGAGCATATTTACAAACTCATAAGTTAACAAACAACGCAAAAAATTTCACATGAGAACTTTCATCACGTTCCGCAAAAGTCGGGGCGTGATTTTTTATGCGCTTTTCTTATTTCCTCTTGTCATGTATGGCCCTTCATGATAAAATTCTATGGAATACGCGAAAGAGGTTTTTGAAAGAAGTTTATGAAAGAAGTTTTTGCGTTTCTCATTTGACGGAATAAGATTGAATGCGAATTGTTTTTTATATACACGAGCTCATTGCAGGGGGAAGACAGTCTTTTTATGGAAAAGCTAGTCATCAGGGGCGGCCACAGACTTCAAGGCCGCGTGAAAATATCAGGCGCGAAAAATGCCGTGTTGCCCATCATCGCGGCGACGCTTTTGGGACAGGAGAAGCCATCGACGCTCGATGAGGTGCCGTCGCTCGAGGACGTGCACACGATTGCCGAGGTCATACGCTCGCTCGGCGTCGACGCGCGCTTCGATGAAGACACGCATCAGTTTATCGTCGACAGCAAAGTCATAGAGCGCGCCGAGGCACCGTACGACCTCGTGAGGAAAATGCGCGCGTCGTTTCTCATCATGGGGCCGCTGCTCGCGCGCTCGAGAAGAGCGAAAATCTCGTTGCCGGGCGGCTGTGCCATCGGCACACGCCCGATTGACCTTCATCTGAAAGGATTTGAGGCGCTCGGCGCGAAGATAGAAATCGGCCACGGCTTCATAAACGCTGAGGCGCCAGAGGGACTCAAGGGCGCGCGGATTTATCTCGATTTCCCGAGCGTCGGCGCGACGGAGAATATCATGATGGCGGCGTCGATGGCTGAGGGACAGACGTTCCTCGAGAACCCAGCGCAGGAGCCAGAAATCATCGACCTCGCGAATTATCTGAACGTCATGGGCGCAAAGGTGCGCGGCGCGGGCACGAACGTCATAAAAATCGACGGCGTGAATGTGCTGCACGGCGCTGACTACACGGTCATACCCGACCGCATCGAGGCGGGCACGTACATGGTCGCGGCGGCGATGACGCACGGCGACGTCTACATCGAGAACGCCATCACGGAGCACCTGAAGCCTGTCATTGCGAAGCTAAAAGAAGCGGGCGTCACGATAGACGAGGACGTCGACGGCGTGAGAGTGCGCTGCGATGGCCCGATAAAGGCTGTTGACATAAAGACGATGCCATACCCAGGATTTCCGACGGACATGCAGGCGCAGTTCATGGCGATGTTGACGGTCGCCGAGGGCACGGGCATGGTGACGGAGACGGTGTTTGAGAATCGCTTCATGCACGTCGATGAGCTGAAGCGCATGGGCGCGAATATCAAAATCGACGGGCGCACGTCCGTCGTCGAGGGAGTGCCACGGCTCACGGGCTGCCAAGTGAAGGCGACGGACCTGCGCGCGGGCGCTGCAATGGTGCTCGCGGGGCTCGTGGCCGACGGCGAGACGCAGGTAGGATATATTCATCATATCGACCGCGGCTACGATCATCTCGTCGAAAAACTCGTGGGCCTCGGCGCCGACATCGAGCGTGTAAACGAATAGAATTGAATAATAAGGAACGCGTTTCAGCGTTTTTATGGGCGGAGCGAATCCGCCCATTTTGTTAATAAAATCTTTACAATTTCAGACTATAATGAACTAGTGTTAAAAAATGGGATAAATTTTTGTTTTCGAGGTATCAAATGACTGTAACAAAAAAAGATATACTGATGCTTGCGCTGTTTTCGTTTGTGCTGTTTATTCTCGGCAACTGGGCCATACCGGTGACGGATCCCGTCGAGTCGAACTACACGCTCACGGCGAAGGAGATGCTGCTCTCGGGCGACTACATATCGCCGCGCATTTGCGGGAAATTTTGGTACGACAAGCCTGCGTTTTTCTACTGGGAGCTCATCGCGGCGTTTTCCGTGTTCGGCATCAATGATTTTGCCGCGCGTTTTTTCCCCGTCGTATTCGGGACCATCGGCGTCGTCATGACGTATTTTTTCGCGCGCAAAATCTACGAGCGCAAGACGGCACTCATCGCGAGCTTTCTCTTGGCGACATCGTTTGGCTATTGGCTCATATCGAAGACCGTCATCACGGATCTCACGCTCTTCGTGTTTTTCAATGCCGTGCTCGTCTTCTTCTACATCGCGTACACGAGCGAGAATAAAAACTGGTACTACGTGTGTTACCTGTTCGCGGGGCTCGCGGTGCTCACGAAGGGGCCGATTGGTATTTTGTTGCCGGGCTTCATCATCACGATATTCATCATCGTTCGCCGCGATTTCCGTGAGATACCGCGCATGAAGCCGCTTGGCTTCATCATATTCGCCGCCGTCGTCGCCTCGTGGTACTATCCGATGTACCAAATCCACGGCAAAGAATTCCTCGACACGTTCCTCGGCGTGCACAACATGCTCCGCGCAACGCAGTCGGAGCATCCGATGTGGGACGTCTGGTGGTACTACAGCGTGCTGTTCTTCATCATGTTCTTCCCGTGGGCGTTCGTGACGTTGCCGCAAACGATTATCCGCTACGTCAAGAATTACCGCGCGACGCATGAGCTCCCGCACTTCGATACGACGAAGCTGTTTTTGCTCATTTGGGCAATCACCATCAATCTTTTCTATCAGCAGATGGCGACGAAATACTCGACATACACGCTGCCGTCCATGTTGCCGATTGTCATTCTCGCGGCGCGCTATCTCATCGACGCGAAAAAAGAAAAGCTCGTGAAGCGCCTCGGCACCGCGTGGGCGATATGCCTCGTGCTGCTTACGTTCTTCGTCGCGATACCTCAGACGCAGTACAATGGCCACTCGTGCCACGACACGGCAGCATTTCTCAGAGAGCACGTGAATACGGAGGCGGGCGACATGGTCGTGTCGTACGGCGACTACAAGATGTCGATACCGTACTACTCCGAGATGACGATATACGACGTCGATACGCGCGAGCGCATGGAGGACAAGCGCCCCGACGGCAAAAGCTGGCGCTCGAAAAACGTCATGCCACTCGTCGCCGTGGACGACTTGCCGCGCGACCACGACGTCTACATGGTCGTTAATAAAAAATATTATGAATATTTCCCGCGCCTCGTGAACGTCGACGAGTGGGACTATCTTGCGACATTCCCCGACAACACCGTCTACGTGAGACGCGCAAAATAAGATTATATGAATCAAAAAAGCCGCAGCGGTTGCGGCTTTTTTTTGCACGATTTGTTGTGGTGGCATCACCGAGTCATTCTTATCTTATTGCATAATGTATAGTCAAATCCATTAAACCTTTCCCTTATTTATTGAGTTTTCCCTTATTTTATATTAAAATATAAGGGAAAAGTGAGGCGAGTAAGGGCATGAGAGAGTTCAACTATTCTAAAATTGCAAAAATGAAGTGGGACAGTGACATCCTGGGATATATAGCGGCGATATATAAGGCAGCAGGCAAGCAGGAAATGTATCTGAGACAGCGCCCAGAAGAAATGGACAAGCTCGTCGAGATAGCAAAAATTCAAAGCACGGAGTCGTCAAACGCCATTGAAGGTATCGTAACCACGAGTGCAAGGCTGCGCCAGCTTGTGGAGGAGAAAACAACGCCGAAAAACAGAGATGAACAGGAAATAGCTGGGTACAGGGATGTGCTGAATATCATCCATGAAAACTTTGATGTCATACCGTTGACGCAGAACTATATTTTGCAGCTTCATAAGATTATGTACAGTCACATGAATAATCCAATGGCTGGACGCACGAAAAGCGTGCAAAATTACATCAGCGCAACATATCCTGATGGTCATACAAAAGTGATTTTCACGCCGCTCGAGCCGTTTGAGACGCCGAGTGCGCTTGACAGCATTTGCGCGGAATACAATCGTGTCATTGGAAATTTGGAACTGGAGCCGCTCATCGCCGTGCCTGTATTCATTCATGATTTTCTCTGCATTCATCCGTTCAATGACGGAAACGGCCGCATGAGCAGGCTCCTCACGACACTTCTTCTGTATCGCAACAAATTTTATGTGGGAAAATACATATCGCTCGAAGCAAAAATTGCTGCATCAAAAGATATATATTATGATGTTTTGGCGGCGTCTCAGAATGGATGGCATGAGGGCAAAGAGGACTTCACGCCGTTTGTGAAGTATATTCTCGGCATCATCCTTGCCGCGTATAAAGATTTCGAGGAGAGCTTTTCCATTGTTGAAAGGAAAACGTCAGCGGTGGATAAAGTGAAACTAGCCGCAAAAACGAAGATTGGCAGATTCACGAAGCAGGACATTCGTGAGCTCTGCCCGTCGCTCAGCGTGAGCTCCATCGAAGGTGCGCTGAGACAGCTTGTGAAGTCTGGCGAGGTAAAACGAGAAGGCAAAGGAAGGTCAACGTATTATATTCCCAATTTTTGATGAGCACTCAAGCGAATCGTAAGAACTGTATATATTTCGAAAAAAGCCGCAGCGATTGCGGCTTTTTTTGCACGTAAAATTTTAATTGTGGTGACAGTACGAACGCAATATAAAATTGGTAAATTTTTTGCGTCGTGGAAGTTTCCCTTATTTTGCACCGAAAAATAAGGGAAGAGCAAGGTGAGCAAGGGAAAGGGATTATAAAATTCGCAAAAATTTTCCTATGATGAAATTTTACAAAAACTTTACATTTTGGAAACATTGCTATAATGCTCTGTCGGTATAATAAATGATGAATGAATGTGTATAGCGAATCAAAAAGGGAACATGGATTAATCAGCGTTTCCTTAAATTTTTGTGCCATCAGATAAATCAAAGCTGAATCAAACATTAGGGGGATGTTTTATGTACGCAATCATAGATGTAGGCTCCAACACGGTCCGCATGAATTTTTACAAGTTCGTGGACGGGAAATTTTCGCTTGTGATGGGCAAGAAAGAGTCGGTGGGGCTCGCGTCTTATGTGAAGAACGGTCAAATGCTTCCCGAAGGCATCAACCGCGCTTGCGCCGTGCTCGGTGAGTTCCGCACTATACTCGGCGACCTCGGCGTGACGAATTACCACGTGTTCGCGACGGCGGCGCTTCGCAACGCGGCAAACAGCAGGGCGGCGGTCGAGGAAATCATGCAGCGCACGGGCATGTACGTGGAGGTGCTGTCGGGTGAGCTCGAGGCAGAGCTCGACTTCATCGGCACGTCGCACGCCGTCGACATACGCGACGGCCTCCTCATAGACATCGGCGGCGCATCGACGGAGCTCGTCGTGTACAAGAACGGCGACATCAAAAAGAAAGTCAGCTTGCCGATTGGCTCGCTGAACACATATGACCGATTCGTCATGAATCTCCTGCCGAGCCGTGCCGAGAGAAAGGCAATAAAGCAGGCGGTGCTGACGCTGCTCAAAGAGGACGCGGACCTAAACTACGGGACGTACAAAATGGTCTGCGGCGTCGGCGGCACGGTGCGCGCGGCGAGAAAGCTCAACAATTTCCTTTTCCAGCTGCCGTCGTCGAATATGCGAATCAAGGTGCCGAACATCAAGAAAATGATAAAGCTGCTCGAGAGCGAGGAGCCGGACGCTGTGCCCGTTGAGACGCTCGAGGTGCTGCTGAAGGTCGTGCCGGACCGCGTGATGACAATACTGCCGGGCATGATCATATTGCAGACGGTCGTGAAGCATTTCAAGAGCGAATGGGTCGACGTGACGCGCGCGGGCGTGCGCGACGGCTATCTGTACCGCTATGTGCTGGCGGAGGCGACACAGCCGAAGGTTTTGACGGCGGGCTCGAGCAGCGGCGACGTGATAGAGTGCGAGGGGGAGGTGATGAACGATGCTGGACATCAGGCGGAAAACAGAGAAGGAATTTGACACGAGCTTCACGCAGGACAGAGAGCTCTCGTGGCTGAAATTCGACGAGCGTGTGCTCGAGGAGGCCGAGGACGAGACGGTCCCGCTTTTAGAGCGTATGAAGTTCGTCGACATATTCACGACGAATCTCGATGAATTTTTCATGGTGCGTGTCGGCAGTCTCATGGACCTGCGCCAAGTGGCGCCGAACAAGCTCGACAACAAGAGCGCCATGACGCCGGGGCAGGAGCTCGACGCGATTTTCGATGAGACACGCAGACTCTACAAAAAACGCGAGACGATTTATAAGAAGGTTTGCGCAAACATCGAGAAGGCGGGCATCGTTCATTTGAATCCCGATGAAATGGACGTGGAGACGCGGCTTTATTTCGAGCAGTATTTCAAGGAGCAGTTTCTCCCCGTCATTTCGCCGCAGATTATCGACCTTCATCACCCATTTCCACACATAGAGAATAAGGAGCTCCTCGTCGGCGCGCTCATAAAGCAGGGTCGCCACGTGACGCTGGGAATGGTGCCACTCGTGCCGCAGATGCCGAGGCTGCTCTTGGCGCCGGGCAACACGATGGCGTTCATTCTGCAGGAGGAGCTCATTCTTTTTTATTTGGACAAAATTTTCACGGACTATCCCATCATCGACCGCTCCGTGTTCTCCGTCACGCGCGACGCCGACATCAACCCCGACGACGAGGAGCTCGACTACGGCGAGGACTACGTCGAGCAGATGCGCAAAGTGCTGAAAAAGCGAAAGCTGCTGCCGCCTGTGCGCCTTGAGATACAGACGAATGGCGACAGCCTCGTGGCGCCGTGGCTTTCAGAGCGGCTCGACATTCCGCTGAAGCAGGTCTACGTATCGGAGGTGCCCATATCGCTGTCGTACGTCTACGACATAGAGGACGCGCTGTCAGGCGAGCAGAGAGAGGAGCTCTGCTACAAGCCGTACGCGCCCGTGAGCGGCATCGATCGCTTCGGTCACAGGAGCATCATGAGCGTCATACGTGAGCATGATGTGCTGCTCTCGTACCCGTATGAAGATTTCGGCATGTTCCTTCAGGTACTGCGCGAGGCGATAAATTCAGACTCCGTCGTTTCCATCAAAATCACGATATACCGCGTCGGCAAGGGTCACGTGAAGCTCATGAATTACCTCGTGCTCGCGGCGGAAATCGGCAAAGAGGTCACTGTGCTGCTCGAGCTAAAGGCGCGATTTGATGAGCAGAACAACATGAACTGGATAGACAGCCTCAGAGACGCGGGCGTCCATATCCTTTACGGCTTTGAGGGCTACAAGGTGCATGCGAAGGTCTGCCTCATCACGGAGCACCGCGAGGGCAAGGTCTCGTATATCACGTACATCGGCACGGGCAATTTCAATGCAAAGACGGCGAAGCTCTACACGGACTACGCGCTCCTCACGGCGGACGCGAGCATTGGCCGAGACGCGGCGATGTTCTTCCGCAATATGGGTATCGCGCATCTTCAGGGTAGCTATGAGAAGCTCCTCGTCGCGCCGGCTCATCTGAAAAAGACTCTGCTCTACTATATCGACCGCGAAATCGGCAAGGCGGAGCGAGGCGAATCGTGCGGCATCAGGCTGAAGATGAACTCCATCACGGACCGCGAGCTCATAGATGCGCTGCAGAGAGCGAGCGAGGCGGGCGTGCCGTGCGACATGATCGTGCGTGGGATATGCTGCATATTGCCGGGCAAGCCTGGGCTCACGGACAGCATCAGAGTGCACAGCATCGTCGGGCGGCTCTTGGAGCATGCGCGCGTGTTTGCGTTTGGCCGCGGCGACGACACGAAGGTCTTCATCGCGTCGGCTGACTGGATGACACGCAACACGGAGAACCGCGTCGAGGTCGCCTGCCCTGTTGACGACAAGCGGCTCAAAAAGGAAATACTCTATATGCTCGACGTGCAGTTCAAGGACACGGTGAAGGGGCGCCGCATCGGCAGCGACGGCGACTATCATCACATCACGCCCGATACGGGCATCAGCGCGCAGGACGTGTTCATGCGCGAAGCGAAAAAACTCGCGGCGAAGGAGCGCACGTATCTCGAGGGTGTGCACGAAAAGAAAACGATACTGCGAGCCGACGTGTCGGCGAAGCAGAGTGGCGAAAAAAACGATGATGCGCAATCGGTGCAAGGCGAAGCGACTGAAAATGTGAGCGCAGATAACGCCGTGAAAGCGGAAAAAGAAAATGCAATCGCAGTAGTTGAGTCAAAGCCGAAAGACGTGGCGAAATCAGAGGCGGCAGAGACGATACCAAAGCCAACGAAAAATTCTAAAGGCGCAAAAAACGCTAAGGAAGAAAAATCGTCCAAGGCAACGAAATCGGCAAAAGCGTCAAAGGAAAATAAGGCGTCAAAAAAATCGAAGACAACAAAGCAGGATGAAAACGGTGTTTTTGACTGAGCGCCCCGATGTGGCCATTGATGATAAAAGTGCGTCCGCCAAAGCGCAAACCGCGATGGCAAAAGTTGAAGCGAAGAAATCAAAACCTGAGCAAAAATATAAGGGCATGCACGTGACATCGATGAGAAAGCGAGCGAAGCGCAAAGCGTATCGCATGACACGAACGCATCGTGAGGCGCGGATCAAAAACAGAATCAGCGAGGATATGCTATAAAATAATACGAGCGCAAGTCATGAGCAGAAAAATTTGCTCATGGCTTGCGCCTTTTTTTGCGAAAAAATTTCCACAGAGCGACGCGCATTATTTGTGGAGATTTTTTATTTGCTAATCGCATTTCTTTTAGAGAATTTTAATAATCGGATGATAAAATGCTTGCTAATTATTTTAGATGCTGAATCTATGGAGGATATTTTCATGGGAATGGTCGATGAACCAATAGAGCTTGGCAAGCTGCGCGTGAGAAATCGCATCGTGCGCTCGGCAACGCATAGTTTTTTGGGCTCGCCCGACGGAATGGTGACGCCCGCTGAACGCGAGATGTACGACACGCTCTCGAAAAACGGTGTGGGGCTCATCGTTACGGGGCATTGCTGCGTCGCGCGCGGCGGCAGGGCGAATGAGGAGCAAATAAATGTGTACGACGACAGCGCGATAGCGGGACTCAAGAGCGTGGCCGACCTCGTGCACGTGAATGGCGCCGCTTTTGTTGTGCAGCTCAGCCACGCGGGGCCGCGCGCCATCGACACGGATGATTACGCCGACGTCACGGCGCGCGCTCTCAAAAAGGGGCGCACGGCGAGGATGCTCACGACGGGCGAGATACACGACATAGAGCGCCACTTCGTCGACGCGGCCGCGCGCGTCAAAGCGGCGGGCGCGGACGGCGTGCAGCTTCATGCGGCGCATTCGTATCTCCTCTCGCGATTCATCGACCCGACGTTCAACACGCGCGACGACGAATACGGCGGCAATCGGGAGAACCGCTTCCGCATCGTCGCGGAAATCGTGAGCGGCATTCACGAGAAATGCGGCGACGATTTCCCCGTGCTGCTGAAAATAAACAACGACACGAAGACGAACGACGACGCGTATGAGGACGACATGCGCTACATGCTCGGCGAGGCGAAGCGCCTCGGTGTGACGCTCGTCGAGCTCTCGGGCGTCGATTTCCTCAATCTCCCGCGCGACGCACGCGTCTACTATCTCGACCGCGCGAAACGCCTAAGACATGACGTCGATATGCCGCTGTCGCTCGTCGGCGGCGTGAGGAGCTTAGGCGACATGGAGCGCGTGCTCGCGGCGGGCATCGACATGGTCTCGATGTCGCGCCCATTCGTATGCGAGCCCGACATCATCACGCGCCTCAAAAACGGCCAAGAAAAGTCGAATTGCCTCTCCTGCAATCGCTGCTTCGTCATTGCGCATCTTCATCCGGGCATGCGCTGCATCAGACAGCGAAAGCTCCATAAAAAATAAAATCATCATAGATGTTTTATCAAGATTATGATAAAATATGGGCGAGGTGAATCATATGGATTCGGCAAATAAAAGGAAAATGATGAACTCAATAAGACCTGTTTCCGATCTGAGAAATCATTTTGCTGAAATTTCTAGGATGGTTCATGAAACGTCAAAACCAGTTTTTTTGACAAAAAATGGTTTTGGCGACATGGTAGTGCTTAGCATGGAAAATTATGAAAAGTTGCAGTTTGAGAGCAACGTTTATTTTGCGTTGAAAGCGGCAGAGAAAGAAGCGCGCGAGACAAAAAAGCGTTATTCAGTGAATGAAGTATATGACGCTATGATGGCGGCGATTGACAGTGTCGACGAGTAAACGGTATAAGCTGGAATATCTGCCATCAGCTAGGCAGGATATGATTGATATTGCGCTCTATATATCGGGGACACTTAAAAATCCACAGGCTGCGAGAGAGCATGCTGAGGCGTTCAAAGCCACGGCGGAAGGTCTTAGAGATTTTCCGTACAGTGCACCTTTATATTACCCTATAAGGCCACTCGAGCACGAATACCGCAAGGTTCGTGTGAAAAATTATTTGATGTTTTATTGGGTAGATGAAAAGGAAAAAACAATAACAATCGCAAGGGTCATATATGGCGGACGAGATTATGAACGATTGTTGTAAAAATTATTTATATTCTATATGACAGAAAATTTTGTTCAAAAGGAAATCCAGTTATGTGGAGAAAATGTACAAAAATAAAGAGAGCTTGAAAAAACAGCCGCTTCGATTAAATCAGCGTTTCCCTAGAAAAATATTTTTAAAAATGGTATAATATTATGTCTGTTGGTGCGTGTGTCACGGTATAGACACGCGCATTTTTTGTGAAACGGCAATCTCAATATCATATTTTTGAGGTGAAAGATTTGGATTCATTTAACGATAAGGTTCTGCCGGTGAATCTCTCCGAGATCATGAGCACGTCGTACATCGACTACGCGATGAGCGTCATCGTCGCCCGCGCGCTGCCGGATGTACGCGACGGCCTGAAGCCTGTGCACCGCCGTATTCTCTACGGCATGCAGGAGGCGGGCATGGGCTCGACGAAGCCGTACAAGAAATCGGCTCGCATCGTCGGCGAGGTCCTAGGTAAATACCACCCCCACGGCGACAGCTCCGTTTATGATGCAATCGTTCGCATGGCGCAGGATTTCTCGATGCGCTACCCGCTCGCTGACGGCCACGGCAACTTCGGCTCCGTCGACGGCGACCCACCGGCCGCAATGCGCTACACCGAGGTTCGCATGTCGAAAATTTCGGAGCTCATGCTTCAGGACATCGACAAGGAAACCGTCGATTTCGTGCCGAACTACGATGAGTCGCTCAAAGAGCCGTCCGTGCTCCCGTCGAAATTCCCGCAGCTCCTCGTCAACGGCTCAGCGGGCATTGCCGTCGGCATGGCGACGAACATACCGCCTCACAACATGCGCGAGGTCATAGACGGCACGCTGATGCTCATTGACAACCCAGAGGCGACGGTCGACGAGCTCATGACGGTCATAAAGGGACCAGATTTCCCGACGGGCGCGCAGATACTCGGCGTGCAGGGCATACAGGACGCCTACCGCACGGGGCGCGGCTCCGTCATCATGCGCGCGACGGCTCACATCGAGACGAAGGAGAGCGGCAAGCAGACCATCATCGTGACGGAGCTGCCGTATCAGGTGAACAAGGCGCGCCTCATCGAGAAAATCGCGACGCTCGTCCGCGACAAGACAATCGAGGGTATCACGGCGCTCAGGGATGAGTCCGACCGCGACGGCATGCGCATCGTCGCAGAGCTTCGCCGCGATGCCAATGCAAACGTCGTCCTCAACCAGCTCTACAAGCACACGCAGATGCAGGACACGTTCGGCGTCATCATGCTCGCGCTCGTCGATGGGCGCCCGCGCATACTGAACCTCAAGGAAGTCCTTCACTACTACATACTGCATCAGAAGGACGTCATCACGCGGCGCACGCAGTACGAGCTCAAAAAGGCGCAGGAACGCGCTCACATACTCGAAGGTCTCACCATCGCGCTCGATCACCTCGACGCCGTCATCACGACGATACGCGAGTCGCGCACGGGCGAAATCGCGAAAGAGAGACTCATGGACGGCTTCAGCCTCTCGGAGCGACAGGCGCAGGCAATTCTCGACATGCGTCTGCAGCGCCTCACGGGACTCGAGCGCGAGAAGATACAGCAGGAATATCAGGAAGTGCTCGTCACTATAGAAAATCTCAAAGCTATCCTCGCTGACGAGGCGAAAATATACGGCATCATAAAGGACGAGCTCACGAAGGTCAAAGAGCAGTACGGCGACGACCGCCGCACGCGCATCACGCTTGACTCGTCGGAAATGGAAGTCGAGGACCTCATCGCCGACGAGGACATCGTCGTGACGGTGACGCACGGCGGCTACGTGAAGCGTCTCGCGCTTTCGACGTACAAAAATCAGAAGCGTGGCGGGCGCGGCGTGACGGGCATGGGTACGAAGGAGCGCGATTTCGTCGAGCACCTCATCATCACGACGACGCACCAGACGATACTTTTCTTCACGAACAGGGGGCTCCTCTACAGGCTCAAGGGCTACGACATCCCAGAGTCCACGCGTCAAGCTAAGGGCACGGCCATCGTCAATCTCCTGCCGCTCTCGGCTGGCGAGACAATCACGGCTGTCATACCGGTGCGCGAGTTCCGCGATGACCGCTATCTCTTTATGGCAACGAAGAAAGGCATTGTGAAGAGAACGGTGCTCATGGAGTACGGCAAATCCAAGACGAACGGCCTCGCGGCGATACGCCTCGACGATGACGATGAGCTCATCGGCGTCAAGCAGACGAAGGGCGAGCAGCAGATCGTCCTTGGCACGCGCGACGGCCTCGCCATCATATTCGGCGAGGAAGATGTGCGCGTGATGGGGCGCACGGCGCGCGGCGTCTACGGCATACACCTCAGAGACATGGACGAAGTCGTCGGCATGGACACCATCGTTCGCGACAGCGAGATATTCACCGTCACGGAGGAAGGCTTCGGCAAGCGCACGAAGGCGGGCGAATATCGCCTGCAGACGCGCGGCGGCAAGGGACTCATCAACATGAAGGTCACGGAGCGCACGGGCGCAGTCGTCGGCCTCAAAGTCGTGCACGAGGGGCAGGAAATACTCCTCATCACGACGGACGGCATCGTCATCCGCACGAACATCGACGAAGTCTCCA
Source organism: uncultured Selenomonadales bacterium (assembly GCA_900314765.1). GTDB lineage: Bacteria > Bacillota > Negativicutes > Selenomonadales > Selenomonadaceae > RUG024. Next base: position 14,158 of record OMWN01000047.1, read on the forward strand.
TCATCGGACGCAACACGCAGGGCGTCAAAGTCATAAAGACAGAGGAAGGCGACAAAGTCGCATCGTTCGCTGTCATGGATGCAAAGGAATAAAGAAGAAATCGAAAAAGCCATTGGCGGAGAATTCGTCAATGGCTTTTGTTTTGCGCTGTGTGAGTGATAGGAAATTGTGAGTTACGGGAAATGGAGTGAAATGACTCGGCGATGCCAGTCCTCATCCACTGCGCAATTTCGACAGGCTCTAAGGCTGTCTTCCTCGCGGCAAAGGCGAAAACACGCCGCTTCGGAGCCAGCCAAAGAGCCTATATGAAATTGCTAAATTACTTCGGACTGGCATCGCCTCGAGAATAGTTGCAAATTCGTAGTTTATGAAGACCCTCTCCGCCCCCTGCGGGGGCACCTCCCCCAAAGTGGGAGGCTGCTGAAAAAGTCCCCCCGCAAGAAAAATTCTCCTCAGCGCCATCTCGAACTCCGCGGCCATTTCCTGTATAATAAAACCA
>OMWN01000048.1 GCA_900314765.1 uncultured Selenomonadales bacterium
TGTTGATTTTTGTGAGGGTATGTTTTGGCATGACGCGGGCAACATTGAAAGTCTGGCTCAAATTTGGTGCTTATTGAACTTACACTAGTTTAAAATTTCAAACAGCTTTCCCTAAATGAGCAACCATTCATTTCAAGGTATCTTGAATATGTGTCGCCTTATTTTTTGGGCTCGAAATTTGTAAACTATTAGGAAAGAAATACAAGTCGTCGGTCGCACCGTTTTGGATGTGGCCGACGATTTTTTGTGAAGGAAAAATTTTTACAAGAAATTTTGCTGTATGTGTTGACATTACCTCAAACATATGCTATTCTATCAATGTAATCGATATTGATACAACAAATCAACAAATCATGTCTCACACAGAAAGGGAGCAAACATCATGAAAATCGCAGTTGTAGCAGCAAATGGTCGCGTCGCACGCAAGGTCATCACGGAGGCGCTTGGTCGAGGGATGGATGTCACGGCATTTGTCCGCGGGGAGAACAAAACGGACGCGAAGAAGTTCGTCGTCAAGGATATCTTCGACCTTACGGCGGACGACCTCAAGGGCTTCGATGCTGTCGTCGATGCGTTCGGCGCGTGGAAGCCGGAGTTCCTGCCGCAGCACTCCACGACGCTTGCGCATCTCTGCGACATCCTCGCGGGCACGCAGACGCGCCTCGTCATCGTCGGCGGCGCAGGCTCGCTCTATGTGAACCCCGAGCATACGGTGCAGGTCATCGACACGCCGGATTTCCCAGAGGAGTTCAAGCCGCTCGCCGGAGCGCAGGTCAAGCAGCTCGCCGAGCTCCGAGAGCGCAAGGATGTCCGTTGGAAGTACATCAGCCCAGCTGGTGACTTCCAGGCTGACGGCGAGCGCACGGGCCAATACATCCTCGGCGGCGAAGAGCTCACGCTGAACAGCAAGGGCGAGAGCATCATCAGCTACGCCGACTATGCGATTGGCATGGTCGATGAAATCGAGAAGGGCGACCACATCCAGCAGCGCATCTCGCTCGTCCGCGCCTAAGATGATATACATTCGTTGACGTCCATCGATATTACATCCACATTTATTGAAGGAATTGAGGCTGTTTCATGAAATACTGCAAAAAAATCTTCGCTGCGTTTGGCATCGCTGCCCTGCTTGTCGGTGCCCCATCTCTCCCAGTTTCCATGAATGTGCCCGTCGCATCGGCAGCTGCCGCGCAGGGTGCCCGCATCATGCAGGTCATTCCCGTCGCGGGCGGCGAGATTACGGTCACGGAATACGGCGATGTGAAACTTCATGCGTTCCGCACGGCCGACCCGCTGACGGACGAATCTTATGCGCTCGAGTCGAATGACGGAGTTGTCCTCATCGAGGGCGCCATTCTCAAGAGCGACATTCAGGCATGGAAAGATTATGTCGATTGCCTCGGCAAGCCGGTCGTCGGCGTGTTCCTTGCCGATCATCCGAATGGCTATGACATCCTCGGATACCCCATCTATACGACGGACAAGGCGCTCCGGAATTGGCAACCTGGCGGCGCAATCTACGGCATCTCGGGCGGCCTCGTGAACGCGTTCGGCGACACGGCAGCCTCGGCGCTGCCTGCTCCGTCCGAGGTCGCGCACGTCGTGAAAGAAGGCGAGACTGTTATGCTCGCTGGCGTAGAGCTGCGCGTGTTGCCGACGGACGACGATGCGTTTGAGCTCGAAATCCCCGCGCTGAACGCCGTCTACCGCCACATGATGGGCAGCCACGTGCACAGCATCCTCAGCAGTCGTGACTTCATCGCGCAGGAAATCGAGGAGATGAATGCATACCAGAAAGCGGGCTACACGCTCATCCTCACGAGCCACTATATCCCTGAGGGCCGTGAGGCTGTCGCCTCGAAGCTCGCCTACCTCGAAAAAGCGCTCGAATTTTCGGAGAGCTGCGGTGACGGTGAGAGCTTCAAGGCCGCAATGAAGGCTGCGTTCCCAGATTATGAAGGCACGAAATATCTCGACATGACGACGCACGCCCTCTATCCAGCGAAATAATCGTTCTCAAAAAACAAGCCTTCACGATCGGAGTGGAATGCTCTGTCGTGAGGGCTGTTTTGTCATTTACATCGAGTAAGTGAACTTGGTCTAGCGAAGTATGGGGAACTACGGTGAAATGCTGCCTCAAGCTCTATACAGGAAGGAACAGGTGAAAATCATGTCAAAGCACGTAACAGGAAACACTCAGGCTCAGATGAACTATCATGCGAATTAGGAAAACCAAACAATGCGGTGATGGGGGAGAGAGACGGAACTTAACAACTACGCTAACCAGCGCAATCTAAGCAACGTGGCGCATGCATTGAATGGCAAATGACGCGCTGAAGTAAAAAGTCGGCAAGAAAAAGAAGCCCGACGCGGACTCCTTTTTATTATGGAAATTAGGGCGATTAAGAAAATCAAGGAATTTTTTGAGAAAACGTATTTGATTTATATTCGCGAAATGATTATATATTGTGATATAATATTCATTGAATGCATGACGGCAGGAAAAATGCATTGGATGATTCATAAAGACCATATCAAAAAATTAGGAGGAAATCATCATGGAAATATTGCGTAATATTCCGAAGGCGGAGGTACTGCAGTTGGCGAATCTTGTCTCGTATGCGGACGGGCAGGTCGTGAGCAAGACGCTGGTGCAGAACGACGGCATCGGCATCACGCTGTTTGCGTTTGCGAAGGATGAGGGTATCAGCACGCATGAATCAAAGGGCGATGCGCTGGTCGTTGCGCTTGACGGCAAGGGCCGCATCACGATTGACGGGAAGGACTACGAGCTTTCGAAGGGCGACTCCATTGTTATGCCTGCAAATCATCCGCACGCTGTTTATGGCGTGGAGCCTTTCAAGATGCTTTTGGTCGTGGCATTTCCAGCGTAAATGAGAGCTTTGAGTCGGGTGCGCATTTTTCGCCTGTTGCCAAAGGCATAGTCACTGGATATGAAGAAGTTTTGAGTGATGTAATGAAATCAAAAAGTGAATTGTGCAAAACAGGCGTCTATTCAGTGAATCCCAAAGCAATTCGCGAGGACTCCACATGACGCAGGGTCAATCTCAAGTGCGTCGAGCTCACAAAATCGATAGTTCCCCTACGGCACGTTTGCACGCAATGGTGAACTACTTAAATGAAGCCACTTCTACGATTCGTTGCATCCGAAAAGCGCAAGCGGAATGGCGTGAGGGAATGTGCGAGGCTTGAAGCAACAAAAATTTGATGTGCCTATTGACATTACGTCATTTGCATGATATTCTATATATGTAATCAAAATTAATACACCAAATCAAAAAATATTACACGAAAAGGAGCACATCATCATGAGCGACATCAAAGGCATCGAGGGCATCCACGAGTTTCTTGGCAAGGCAGGGACGTTCTTCCTCGCGACGGAGGACGGCGAGCAGCCGAAAGTGCGTCCGCTTTCTTTCCAAATGTACGAGAACGGGAAAATTTATTTCGGCGTCGGCAAGCATAAGGACGTGTTCCATCAAATCGAGAAGAACCCGCGCGTCGAAGTCAGCGGCTTCAAGGGCCCGGACATCATCCGCTATTATGGCAAGGCGGTCGTCGATGATAATCCGGCGCTGTTCGACAAGGCCGTGAAAGTCCTGCCGCTGCTCGCGCAGATTTACAATGAGAAGACGGGATTCAAGCTGGCGCTCTTCTATCTGGAGGATGCGAAAGCGGAATACAGCAACGTGGTGGACTACAGCCTCAAGAAGCAGATTGAGCTCTGACATATTCTGAACCTATGCAAACGGCCTTCGGGCATGCCGCAATTTTGGCGTGTTCGGAGGCCGTTTTTTCGTATGGGCGTAAACATGGCACGGATTCTGCAGGAAAAAAGACAGAGCAACGAGACTCGTGATATACTGTGTGGGACGAATTTTATCGTAGGAAAGCGGGCGGTTTTCATGGACAAAACCATTGCAGATGGAACGGAATTTTTGGCAAAGCACAAGGGAAAATCATGCATCGAAGTGCGTGGGGCGAGCGTGCACAATCTGCAGCACATAGACGTCGACATCCCGCTCAACGAGATTGTCGGCATCGCGGGCGTGTCGGGCTCGGGCAAGTCGTCACTCGCTCTCGGCGTGCTGTATGCGGAGGGCTCGCGTCGGTATCTCGAGTCGCTGTCGACGTATACGCGCCGCCGCATGACGCAGGCGGAAAAGGCGTGCGTCGACGATGTCCGCTATGTGCCAGCCGCGCTTGCGCTGCACCAGCGGCCAGGCGTGCCGGGCATCCGCAGCACTTTCGGCACGATGTCGGAGCTGTTGAACAGTCTGCGCCTCATGTATTCGCGTCTCGCATCGCACCGTTGCCCGAACGGACACATGGTACCGCCGTCGATGAATGTCGCGGCGGAGAAGGAGCTCGTCTGCTCCGTCTGCGGCGCGCATTTCTTTGCGCCAGGCGCGGAGGACCTTTCATTCAACAGCACAGGCGCGTGCCGCCGTTGTGATGGCACGGGCATTGTGCGCATCGTTGATGAATCGACGCTTGTGCCGGACGAGTCGCTCTCCATTGATGAGGGCGCCGTCGCGCCATGGCAGACGCTCATGTGGTCGCTGATGAAAGACATTGCGCGGGAGATGGGCGTGCGGACAGACGTGCCTTTCCGCGAGCTGACGCCGAAAGAGCGCGACATCGTGTTCCACGGACCCGCCGTGAAGAAAAACATCATTTATCAGAACAAGACGAGCGGCGCGGCGGGCGACATGGACTTCACGTATTTCAATGCGACGTACACGGTGGAGAACGCGCTCGCGAAAGTCAAGGACGAGAAGGGCATGAAGCGCGTGGAGAAATTTTTGCGTCAAGATATTTGCCCCGACTGCCATGGCACGCGGCTTTCCGAGGCGGCTCGTGCGCCGCGTCTGCGTGGCATCTCGCTCGGCGAGGCATGTAAGATGACGCTCGGCGAACTCGTATCGTGGGTGGACGGCGTGCCCACATCGCTGCCAGATGAAATGAGGCCAATGGCCGTGAGCATCGGCGAATCGTTCCAGCACACGGCGAAGCGGCTCATGGACCTCGGACTCTCGTACCTGACGCTCGACCGCGAAGGCGCGACGCTCTCGACGGGCGAGCGCCAGCGCATACAGCTCGCGCGCGCCGTCCGCAACCGCACAACGGGTGTTCTCTACGTGCTCGATGAGCCATCTATCGGCCTGCATCCGCAGAATCTCGTGGGCGTGACGGGCGTCATGGACGACCTCGTCGCTGACGGCAATTCCATCGTGCTCGTTGACCACGACCTACAAATGCTCAAACACGCGGATTGGATGATTGAGATGGGCCCCGAGGCGGGGGCAAATGGCGGCACGGTGATTGCCGAGGGGACAGTTGCGGAAATTGCGAAAAACAAAGCATCGCGCATCGGCGGTTTTCTTTCGGGTGAGCGCACAATTTGCATGCGCACGCCGCTGAAAAGGGACGAGCTGTTTTCACTCGGCACGCTCCATCTCGAGACGCAGCAGCTGCATACCGTCCATCCGCTGACGCTCGACCTACCGAAAGGACGCCTCATTGCCGTCACAGGTGTATCGGGCTCAGGCAAGACGACGCTCGTGCTCGAAAGCCTCGTTCCCGCGCTTGACGCACTGACGAATGGCGAGCCGTTGCCACCGCATGTCAAGACAATCACGGCGGACGGCATCGCGCACGTCAAGCTCATCGATGCGACACCGATTGGCATCAACGTGCGCTCAACTGTTGCGACATACGCTGACATCCACGACGAGCTGCGCCGTGTCTACGCCCGCACGCCGGATGCGAAGGAGCACGGCCGCAAAGCCGGAGATTTCTCTTACAACACGGGCGCATTGCGTTGCCCCGTTTGCGATGGCACGGGTTCCATCCGCCTCGATGTACAATTTTTGCCCGACGTCGAGATACCGTGTCCGTCATGCGGTGGCTCGCGCTACGGCAAAGAAGCGTATCAGATCCACCGCGCAAAGAAAAAGAGCACGGAAAGCCATACGCTCCCCGAGCTCATGGATATGAGCGTTGACGAGGCGCTCACGGCCGTCAGCGACCTGCCAAAAGTCTGCAAAAAACTTCAGACGCTCCACGACCTTGGCCTCGGCTATCTGACGCTCGGCGAGGAGACGCCAAGCCTTTCGGGCGGCGAAGCGCAGCGGCTGAAGCTCGCGAGCGACATGGGCAAAGGGCAAGACGACACCGTCTTCGTCTTCGACGAGCCGACGATTGGCCTGCACCCACTCGACGTCGAGACACTGCTCGCCGTCTTTCGCCATCTGACAGAGCATGGCGCGACAGTGATTGTCATTGAGCATGACCTCGATGTCATTCATAATGCCGATTACTGCATCGACATGGGCCCTGGCGGCGGCACGAACGGTGGCCGCATTGTCGCGTGCGGCACACCAGAAGAAATTGCCGCGAACCCCGAAAGCATCACTGGACGTTACCTTTGAAAAGACATAGGCTCTTTCCCCCGTAGCAATCAAACCACTTTATTTTTTCGCACGATATGTTATAATGAAAACGGTTTCAGTGAAAATGATTTCACTATAAATTTAAAATAAGGTGGTAGACATGAACAGATTTATAGGAAGGTCGCAGGAACTCTCTGCGCTGAACAGCCTCTACAATAAAGAAGGCTTTCAGATGGCTGTGGTGTATGGCCGAAGAAGAGTCGGAAAATCAACGCTCATCAAGGAATTCATAAAGGGCAAAAAGAGCGTGTTTTGGTCCGCAATAAGAACAAGCGCCAGCAGAAACCTCGACCTTTTTACCCGCCAGGCTATGTCCGTTTTGTCGCCGGAAACACAAGGCTTTCATGCCGAGAATACGCAGGAGCTTTTCGATTTTCTCGGCAAATGCTGTCATGATGAACGTATTGTCATCGTCATAGACGAATTTCCATATTGGGCTGATGAGGACAGGAGCCTCACGTCCGTCATGCAGTTGGCAATCGACAGCGGATGGCGTGACGGCAATATGTTTCTCATACTATGTGGCTCATCTGTGAGCTTCATGGAGAAAGAGGTGCTGAGCGAAAAAAGTCCTCTCTACGGCAGGCGCACGGCGCAGCTTGAGATAAAGCCGTTCAAGTACTGGGATGCGGAGCTTTTTACGCCCAAATACTCCGCGGAGGAGAAGGCCATATGCTACGGCATCACAGGCGGCATACCATATTATCTCTCCATGATTGATGACAGCATGTCGATTGATGACAATATTCGAGAGCTTTATTTCACGGAACATGGATACCTCTACGGCGAGCCGAGCTACCTTTTGGCAGAGGAATTCACCGATGTCGCGGCGTACAGCGCAATCATTGATGCTATTGCCGGTGGAAGCAATAGGCCACACCTCATCGCGGACAAGACGCATATGGAGGCGTCGGCGGTATCCCACAGCCTGAGAGTGCTGATGGCGACGGGCATCGTCGGAAAAGAGCAGGCCATAACCGATGAAAAAAATAAGAAAAAAGTTCAATATGTTTTGCGTGACAATATGTTCAAGTTCTGGTATATGTTCGTGCCAAACGCCATCCCGCTGATAGAGATGGGCAATGTGGATGCATACTACGACAGGATTGTGAAGCCAAAAATCAATGAATACATGGGCGATGTCTTCGAGGAAATGTGCCGCGACTACACGTTGGCAGCCGGAGCGGCGGGAAAACTGAACTGCTTCGTGACGGAGACAGGCAAATGGTGGGGAACAAATCAGAGCACGCGCAAAGAGACGGACATTGATGTCGTTGGGTTGAGCCGTGCCGAGGACAAGGCTGTCATCGGTGAGTGCAAATACAGAAATGAGCCGCTTGACAAGGACGTGCTCGATGCCTTAATGGAACGTGACGGGCTGATTGACAGAAAATATAAAGTCGTAGAGTATCTGCTTTTCTCAAAGAGCGGATTTTCAAAATGGGTCATGGAGCACAAGTCAGACACCATAACACCCATTAGCCTTGATGATATGTACAGGATGTAGTTTGGTTATATTGTAAGTTTTTCTGTTGCAAAAAACGTCCCCGATGATTTGTTCGTCGGGGACGTTTTTGTATCACTATTTAGTTTTCCTATTTTACAAATTGTTCCTGTTATTATATGAAATAGTATGCAATGCCCTTCTCGTGATTGCCAACAATATAGACACGGCCAACTTTGTCTTTTACAAATATTCTTGGTTAATATATGGGATGCGACGATGACAGGACAAGCGTGTCGCAATCCGTGTTGTATTGTTTTAGCATGTTTGCGTCATCGTTCGTGATTGTCATAGCTAAAATATAATTTTTCGCAGCTACATTTCATCGTCACTTTTAATATGTTATATATATATCTAATATTATAATAACAAAATAACTCTAGCCATTTTCCCGCAGAATAATGATTTTCACAAATCATCAAGTTTCGGTGCAATCTGAGATGTTCGGCGGAGCTTTTCCCTGTTCTCCCGCCTCGCGTATCTGGCAGTGACTTTCGGGTCTGAGTGGCCGAGTACCTTCTGGACGAGTTTCAAGTCTTTCGTCGCATCGTAGAGGTTCGCGCCGCAGCTGTCCCTGAAAAGCTGGCACGAGTGCCCCCGCACTTTGTAGTTGAGGGCGCGGAGCGCGTCGTCTATTACCTCTTGGAGCCCCTTCCGAGTGATGCGGCCATACATGTTTCTGCCGCTGAAGCCGAGAACGAAGGGAGTAAGGGTGCTGCCGTCATCCCTCTTTATTTCATCCTTTGAAGGGCAGGCGTCGGCGTAGAGCTTCATGGCCTTGAGCGTGTCGTCGCACGGATATGAGATGCGGCCGCGCCCCCTGCCTCTCACTTTTATCTCTCCAAGGGTCCAGTCAATGTCCTCGAAATTCATGCGGTGTATCTCGACGCCCATGAGCCCCTCGATACCCATGAGATAGGCAATCGAAAGATTGCGGTAGCGAATGAACTCCCTCGGATCCTTGTTGAGGTAGCGGAAGACCTCCGCAATCTGTTCATTGTTCAGATAGATGTACTTGTCATCGGGCGGCAGATACTTCCCGCCATCGAGGTCGTCACACGGGTTGTTCTTTATGAGCCCCATCTTCCGAGCAGTGGCGTAAAAAGTTTTGACCGCGGCATACTTGAGATTGAGCGTGGCATTGGAGTAGGGGACGTCGATGGTTTCCTTTTTTGTGACATTTCCCTGCTCGTCCCTGATGAGCCGCGTCTTCTTGATCGTCGTGCTGTTGAGCCAGCTGAAATAGACGCCCACTTGGTATGAGCTGAACGAAAGAGGATTGCGCCCGTGCTTTTCGCACCACTCAAGGAACTGCTTGATATTCTGGCTGTACGTCCTTATCGTGTCGTCGCTTGGCTTCCTGTGGGCGATGTACAGCTTGACATACTGCATGTAGCTTTCAATGTACGCATCAGGCGTGATGAGTTCAGGGGCAAGCGGGTAAGTTGCCCCGCCATCAAGCACAAGAATGTCGCTGCTCTTGCCATCATTGTCCATGAATCTCATGTCCTTTCAAATATTTTGCAATTATCATAACACATTTATAGAACAGCGTAAAGAGGGGAGAGATTAAGTCTGATAAAGGAAGGCATAATCATGTTCGTTAGAAAGGTTTTGTTTGTATCTGATAGTATGAGTTATCCGATATAAACCTAATCCCACCACAAAATTACAAAATTTAATATCATCCTATTCTCTCCACAATAATTCAAAAAAAGTAAAATGGGGTCTTATAAGTCCCGTGTTTTGTCGTTTTTTTTTAGCGCGATATTGATTTATTGGTCCAAATATGATTAAATATAAATTAGGCAACATGAGGATTCATTCTATGGCGTATTGAAAGCAATCTGGTGATATGTCAAGACCTTTCAAGAGGTAAAAACCAACAAAAATCGAGAAAAAGTGCGCACTTAATAAAACCTTTTGAA
>OMWN01000050.1 GCA_900314765.1 uncultured Selenomonadales bacterium
GATTTTTGTGAGGGTATGTTATGGTATGACGCGGGCAACATTGAAAATTTGGCTCAAATTTGGTGCTTATTGAACTTACACTAGCTACAGAAAGCATTAAGGGCGTGATTAATTGATTAAAAACCGAACCCCTCCGCCTCGCATTCGCTCGGCACCAGCCGCAAGGGCATAAGCGACCACTAAGCCGCTAAAGCGGCAAGTGTCTGCTTATTCCCTTGACAGGGGAGGCTAAGACGTAAAGCCTTTTCGATTTGTGCAATAAAAGTTCTACTTGCTCAACCTGCAAAGTGAATGCTTATCGTTCAATCTTCATCATATCGTAAAGCACTGCTTTCGCTATGCCTCCCACTATGGGGGAGGTGGCCCCGTAGGGGCCGGAGAGGGTCACTTTGATGAACATCAAACGTCGTCATCCTATCTAACTTTATCAAAATACTCACACTGTTTACGCATACTTCCCAAGCAGCGGCACATCGTAGTGGAGCAGCGCGCAGTTGATGAGATGCATGTCGTATATTCTTTTTTCGATGAAGTAGGCGACGATGATGTCGCGCTTTTGTATGCCGCTCAGCGCGTAGCCGGCCGCGCGCATGAGCTCGTTCGTCTCGTCGAGCGTGAGGTGCATCGACACGGCGAGCGCGAGGACGTTGTCGCTTTTCGGCAGATGGTTTGGCTCGTTGCGTATTTTCGCGAAAAGCCGCCTGTCCATGCCCGCGCCCTTGTAGACCTCCGCGTCCGTCAGCCCTTTCTCGTCTATGATGGCAAAGAGCTTTTCCCTGAAAGACGAGGCGTCATGCGCGAGCCGCTTGTCGATTTCAGCGATGCCGGCCGCATCCATATAGTCCGCTTGGCGCAAAACGGTGCCTTTTTTTAAAATTGCGCCGCCCATGCGCGCGAGCGGGCCGAGGCGCTTATCGATTTCGCAGTAAAACGCGGCAAGCTCATTATCGTCGTATTCAGCCATTCAAATCACTTCCTGCCGTCAATATTTTTCCCAACCTTTTTTCAGCTTGTTCGTCAATTTTGGCAAAATGGCGGTCATCTTGTCCACTGCATCGACGACGGCACGCATTGAGATATATGGCAGCGTTCCATTTTTTGCATATTGGTTCTTGTATTTGTCCGCGTCATGCGGTATGTCGTACTTTTTGCAGAAAAGCTGGCAGGCTGTTTCTGCCTCGCATTCCTCCTGAGCTTCCGTAAGCCTGAGGCCTTTTCTGTCGCGTATTTTTATCAATTTGTTTTCTTCATCAACTTTGACATGGCTGCAAAAGAGATGGCCGAGCTCATGGAGTACTACCATGATTTTATTGTGGGCTTCATAACTACTGTTGACCGTGAGGAAATACCTCGACCTTATCGTTTCCGTTACATCCTCATATTTATATGTGTCATCCTTTTGCTTTATTCTTTTCCTCTTTATAATTTTCCAAGTTGCCGGCTTGTCTTCCCGTCTGATGCTGCCTCCATTTTTGCCACCGAACAAGCCTTCACTGTAATAAATGCCATGTTCGCTTAAATCCCGCTTCACAAGTCCCAAGTCCACATCGTCAAGAGATCCCACGCTTTGAGCATCGCAAAGCACGTGCATGTCTATAAATTTGTTAATATCTTCATTCTCATCGTCACTGTATGTGTCCAGCGCCTCGTATACGAACATGACGGGGCCAAACGTCCTCATCACGACAATCGGCGTAGCGTCCGGCTTGACAGACCGATGATACCTCGTTTTCCATTCACTTTCGGTAGCGGTGAGGACAGCGCCGGGCCTTTGTGCGTATATGAGGCAGCTGTTGAAAACGGAAAGATTTCTGTGCATGCGCATAAAGAATGCAAAATCGACGAACGATTCGTATGTGTTGTTTTTCAGCAGTTGATCAAACAGCGTGTAGTAGCTTTTCTTGAGCTCGAGTTTATCCATGTGATGACACTCCTTTGCAATGTTATATTCGCCATTCGTCATGTATTTTCCTGCAAAATGTGATGACTACGCGCAAAAAAATCCGTATATGCGCCGCGCCATTTTGTCCGCGATGGCGGCGCGCATGTCGTCAATCGACGGTATGTCGTCGATGTCGTCAATCTCGCGCTTCACGTCGACGAGCAGCACCCAATAAAGCCGTATCTCGTCGTCGCTCATCTCCGTCGTCAGATACTTCATGCACGCGCCCTGCGCCAGCTCCATCTCGGCCTCGGTAAACCCGCCGATCTCCCTGCCGGCGAACATCCTGTCAGAAATCATCTCGCAGCTTTTGATGTAGTCAGCCGTCACGATGTCCTCCGCGAGATGCGCTATCACGTCGCATCTGTCCTTCTCCTCGATGTGGTGCTCCCACGTGTTGGGGTCCGTCACGACATCGACGAGCCAGCTGTGCTCGCGTATCTTCTCGCGCAGCCGCTCCTCGCCGTCGCTGTACAGCGGCAGGCTGTCGTAAAATGATTTTTTGTTTCGCTTCACAATGACCGCCTCACTTTCTATGCTCATTATAAAGGAAAATCTGGTGGGGGAGGTCTCTTTCAAAGCGACATTTTCATCGTGAAGTCAATGAGATATTGTCGCCAATTTGTATGAAATCAAACGCGTCACGGTTAACCAGTGATTGCATCGTCGGAGAATGAATATATGATGACAATCGTGATGATCCGTGCGTCTTCCTCGTTTGTTGATGTGCGTAAAGATTTATTGTATTTGATAATTTGAGGGCGTAACGTAGGATTTAGCGTTTTATTTATATCTGATAATTGAAGTTATACGATACAAGCACATTCGCCATCATTTATCCTAAATCCAAAAACTAGAACCTACGCTATACAATCATCCAACAAAAGTAAAAGGAACAAAGTCCCACTCGAAATTACTTTGCTCCAATCATGAATAGCGCTATGAAAATAAAAAAGAAAGGCGATACCACGGCCCCACTAGTAACTCCCATAAATGGTGTCGACCAAGCGGTTCAGGCGGTACGCCTTTCAAATGTAAGTATATCATAAAAGCTTAATGAGGTCAACAATAATGACAATCTGCACAGTGATTTTAAGTCAGATATGTGATTATCTCCGAGACGATGCCAGTCCGAAGTAACTTAGCGATTTCATACAGGCTCTTTGGCTGGCTCCGAAGCGGCGTGTTTTCGCCTTTGCCGCGAGGAGCCCAGCATTAGAGCCTGTCGAAATTGCGCAGTGGATGAGGACTGGCATCGCCGAGGCATTTCCAATTTGACTTTGCGGACACATAGCCATAAAGTGAGATAACTTCCGATAATGATAATTTATCGGAACTCATTTGAAAGAGAGATTTTATCGCTATTTGTTCACTTCAGCATCCAATGACGAATTCTTATCATCATCGTGATTTGTCGTTTTCCTCAAACCCTCGACTAATTCGCCATTCGCATCCTTCAACGCCTCGTCCAGTCCTTCCAAAATGGCCGCCGCTGCAGACGAAATGCGCTCACTCATTAAAATCGCCATCCTTTTCGCGAAATGCTCCACGACGCTGCGAAGCAAATTTTTCATCTTCTGTCAAATTGACTCGTTCACGACAAGCATACAGCATTAACATACTCATTGCAACAATATTCCTACGCGAACGCCGAAAATTCTCATGATAATCGATTTTCCATGCGCACAAAAATAGCGCCCTCGATGTGAGGACGCTATCGTTATGTTCACTTCACTGTCTCGCGCTCGCGACGCATCAGAGGCCGAGGACGGCGGACATGAGCTTCTGGGAGAATGTGTCGATGTCGGCCGGCTCCCAGCGATTTGCTTTGTCGTTGTAGACGCAGTCGATGTTGAAGCTCGACGTGCCGTTCGGCTGCATGTTGCTGATGACGTTCGCCATCGCAGTCGCGATGAGGCCCGCAGCGGCAGTCGGATCGGTGATGTAGTCGGCGCGCGGGTTGATTTTGTAGACTTCGGCGATGATGTCCCTGTTGTCCATCATGGCGACGTCGAACTTTCCGACCGTGACTTTGACGACGGCGTTGTTGCCGTTTTCAGAGACGACAGCCGTATCGATGGAGGCTTTGTTGAACAGGAGCAGCACAGCCGAGCCGATGATCTTCATCTGGCCTGCGGAGAAAAGGCCGCCCGTGTACTGATTGTACGCGCTCATGAAATTCGTCATGTACGTGCGGAACGCCTCGTTCGGGTCGACGCCGAGCTTCTCGAGGCTCTTGGAGTCCTGATGGAGTATCGCCTCGGCGTACGTCTTGATGCCGGCGTCCGGCTTCTCCCTTTTCGCGCAGCCCGACGCAAGCATCGCCATCATGATGACGCACATCATCATCGCTGTGACTTTCTTCAAATTCATTTTGCAAATGCCTTCTTTCATTTAATTTTCAAACTGAGTTTTATTCTAGCACATTATCGATTATCATACAATAAATTGTCGTCAAATCACATAAAATTATCATCAAATGTGTCGCTTCGCAACTTATTAATTTCATTAATAGAAATTACTGAAAATTATAACTGTGTGCGATACATTTACATTTGCTGGATAATGCGGTAATATATAAGGGAAAAATTAGGAGGCACTGGCTAATCGAAGCAGGCGGAAAATCCGATAAAGTGAACACGTCAACCATCAGTGACTCCGCATGTCAAGGAGGGAATCATCATGATATTTTCACCGGAGCAGACACATTTCATACTGCTCATCGTCCTCGTCATCCTCGGCGTCACGCTCGTGCTCGACGTCGTGAAGCTCGTGCTCGTGAGGCGCCTGCCGCCCGAGAAGCGCACGCTCCAGCCGCTCCTCATCATCATGATGGTCGTCAAGGCCGCAATCTGCGCCTACCTCGTCTGGCAGATGATGCAGCTCGAATGAGCGGCGCCAATATAAAAATCCTCGATGACAGCAACGTCATCGAGGATTTTTGTTTTTGTGATGTTGGTGGGAATTAGGATAATTAAACCCTCTCCGCCTCGCATTCGCTTGCGTAAACATGCCACTGGCATGTTTACCCCCCATTTGGGAGGCTGGCTCCACAGATTCTGAAATTATTTACTCAAGCCAAAACGATTCATTACGAAACGCGAAATCATACATTATCCTTGTGATTAAAATCGTATAGTTTATCTTGATTGCAAAGTAAAGGAATATGGTGATTTTTTATATAACTCAATAGCGGCTTTACTTGCTCACCAAAAGTTAAAGGTCAGATATTCACTATTTATCATATCGTAAAGCATCGCTTTCGCGTTGCCTCCCACTCTGGGGGAGGTGCCCCGCAGGGGCGGAGAGGATCTTTATCTCTTGAATTTGTAGGAATATTTCTCAGTAGTTTTCCGCCTTTATCGAGAAATAGGAGCCAGGGTAGCCGCAGACGGGGCACTCTTTCGGCGCCTCGACGGATTCCTGCGTGTAGCCGCAGTTCCCGCAGATCCAGAGCTTTTTCTCGCCGCGCTTGTAGAGCTTCTCGTTCTGCACGTTCGCGAGCAGGATGCGATACCTCTTCTCGTGCGCCTTCTCGATGTCGCCGACCATGCGGAACAGGCGCGCGATCTCGGCGAAGCCCTCTTTCTCCGCCGTCTCAGCGAAGCCCGGGTACATCGACGTCCACTCCTCGTGCTCGCCGTCGGCCGCAGCCTCGAGGTCTTTCTCCGTGCCGTTCTTGAGGTCGCCGAGCAGCCAGAACCAAATCTTTGCGTGAGCCTGCTCGTTTGCCGCCGACTCATTGAAAATATCTGCAATCTGGCGCGACATCTTCGGGTTCTTCTCCGCCTCGAGCGCGAAAAGCGAATATTTGATGTGTGCCATCGACTCGCCGGCGAACGCCGCCTTCAGATTTTTCGCCGTCTGCGTGCCGTCGAGCTTCTTCATTTCCTCCATTGCCTTTGCTTCATTCATTGTAAATAGCCTCCTTATATAGCTTGTTACAAAATGTTTTGCGCCTTCATTATATCATAAAAGTGAGAAAATTTAATATTAGATTTCGGTTATTTTGGCGATATAGCGCCGACGCATATTGAATTAGAGCCACAAAGTATTTTATTTTCTAACGCCGTTGTGGCACAATATAGCCATAAATATTTGAGGCTGAAAATATTTGAGGGTGATTTGAAATGAAACGATTTGTCATCGACGTTGTTCTCTGGGCGCTCATGATTGCATGCATGAGCTTTCACACGTTCCCGCGCGGGACGCACGAAATGATTGGCACGGCGCTTTTCGTCGTGGCGGCCGCGCACATTTTCATCAATGGAAAATGGTTCGGCGCACTCATGCGAGGGCGATGGAACGGCGTTAGGATTTTCTGGACAATCATGAGCATCGCGCTCGTCCTCAGCTTCTTGACCTCGTTCTTCACGGGCGCCATGATTTCATCGACCGTCTTCAAATCCATCGTCTCGTCGCTGCCGCTTCACAGGAACATCATCGTCCACCAGCTGCACGTCTTCAGCGCGTACACGACGATCATCCTCGCGGGGCTTCACATCGGCTGCCACTGGACGGCGCTCTGGGCGCGCATCAAGGGGCTCATCCCCCCGCTCGCTTCATTCGAGCGATACAGCGGCCTGCGCGTGGCGGTAGTCGTCGCCATCGCCTGCATGGGCGTCATCGCGTCGCGGCTCGCTGCCGTCGGCGATCGTCTCATGATGCGCCACATATTCGGGACGCCGCTCACCATGCTCCCCACCCCCGCCGAGCCCGTCGGAATGCTGTTCATCATGGCACTCTACGCCATCGCCGCATGGGGCGTTATGCATTTCTTACAAAAATAGAACAAATTTGTACCCGTCGGGTACAAATTCAAAATCCGAGAAAGGATGACGAAAATGAACAGGCGCGAATTCTTGAAAATTGCCTGCGGCGGGGCGGCGACGCTGCTGCTCTCGGGCTGCGGACTGCTCGCCGTCGGCGACACAAAAAGCAAGGCAAGTGCAACAGAAAAGTCTACCAATATTGGAGGAAATGGCAAAATGAAAATCGTAGTCGTAACGGGAAGCCCCCACTCCGAGGAAGAGTCAACGTCAAAATACATCACGGTGCAGTTCATTAAGGGCGCCGAGGAGGCGGGCCACGAAGTATACAGGTTTGACGCGGCCAGCGCGGACATCCACCCGTGCCACGGCTGCGACAGCTGCCACATGGATGGCCCATGCGTTTTCAAAGACGACATCGAGACGAAGCTCATGCCGAAAATGCTTGAGATGGACATGATCGTCCTCTCGACGCCGCTCTACTACTACGGCATGTCGGCACAGCTAAAGACCATCGTCGACCGCTTCTACTCGCACACCGGCCGCCTCACCGGCAAAAAATCGATGCTCATCGCGACCGCGTACAACAGCGCCGACTGGACATTCGAGGCGCTGATGGCACACTACGACACACTCGTGCGATACATGAACTGGACGGACGTCGGCACCGTCCTCGGCTATGGCTGCGGCTCGCGTGAACTCGCCGAACGCTCCGAATTCGGGCCAATGGCGTACAATATAGGGAAAGGATTATAACTGAACATAAAAAATCCGACTGCGAAAAAATCGTGGTCGGTTTTTTTATCTCTCTCATCTATTCCCCGAAAACAAACCTCACAATACGCTCGCTTGCCTCTTTGGTGGCAACCTTTATGTTATCCTTTTTTTGAAACGGTTCTGCATCGTTCTTATATTTTCGACCCTAATATTTCGCAATCGAATCATCGTTGTCGATATAGCCTGTTTTGTCCTTGAGCCTCATCTTTATCTATTTCCCCATCATGGCTTTTGCCTTTGCATGTGCCGATTTTTTCCAAATCTCACGCACTTCGTCTGCATCGAATTTATCACTGAAAATGTGGCCGAGTATCATTTTAAATGTTTCCTTGTCACACAGACTAAACGGCAACCACGGCTCATCATAAAGCTGGTCAACCATACTTTCATCGTAATAATCTTTCAATGATTCGATGCCACGGATAAAAGGCTGATACAACATAAAGCTTCTATCGACCGTTTCCAATACCCCATCTTCAGGAAGAAGTAACATCATTCTATTTGGGAGAACATTAAAGGGAAGCTCATCTTTACGATTGATGCCGCTCAAATCTATGCACAATGCCCTCAACAGCGATGAGAGCGCAGCCTTGTGGTATCCTTCCTCTTCAAGCAGCGTGTACATATCATAGTAATGGTATTTGCCGAAGAAAATTTTGTCACGACTAATTCTTTCGTTAAATATCTTCAAAACCGCATCATGAAAATTAAATCCATCTTTTTTGTATCCATCAAGCGTCTGCCATTTAATATTCCAACTTGGATGCTTGTAAAGCCGAATATAATCATCATGCTCCCCAACAAATTTTTCTCCCTTATCTGAGAGCACGTAAATTTTATTTTTGAAATATCGATTCAATCTATTTTCACCGCAATTATCTATCAGCCGCTCAACAAGCTCAAACTTTTTTCCGCTGACGTGCAGCCCTTGGTCTTTTAAAATCTTTTTCAAATCGACAACCTTTAAATATCCCAATTTTTCTTTCATCGAAGCCTCGACAAAATATCCTTCTTTAATTAATTTTTTGTGAAATTCCCGAAACTTTTTTACTCCATATAAAAATATTAAATCGGATCGATATTTCTTTTCACTTCTCAAAACGGGAGACGGCTTGCGATACGTCCACAGAAATATCGTCTTGGCATAGTCGTTTCCCTCTGGTGAATGCTCTAGTTCGGGCGCACTATCAGACGGTGCTTCAGACGTATGACTAATATTTATTTTTTGCTCCGTGTCCTCATTATTTTCCTGCTCATTTTTTATTCCACTCTCCGCTTGCAGCTTTTCCAATTTTTCGCGTATTTCATCACTTATTGTCAGCTCGTACGCAATCCCATAAAAATATATCGCCATATCATCGTTGTGATTTTCCGCGCATTTTTCGCCAAGGAGCATCGCTAAGCCCATGATTTCTCCATCTGGTATCACGGGAAAATCATATTTCTCGCTGCATTTTTTAATATTTACGTTGCTCAATTCAGTCGATTTTATCCCAGTCTTCGTTTGAATATAAAACAATTCGTTTTGCGATTTTTCTTTTCCCTTGTCATCACCATAAATTAAACTCATTGTATAGCAGGCAATCGCCGCATCCCATTGCTCTTTTTCTATGTAATAATATCCGAGATTGCGATAGCAGCGCGCAACCTGCACCGCACGAAAACTTATTTTAAATATTTCGAGCGTTAATTTTCGGTACTCATCCATGTCGCCCTGTTTTTTGAATATCTCCGCATATTCAAAGGCAATATCTGCCGACACAGGATTATATTTTTTCGCTCTCGTCAGCGCCAATTTTGCTTCCTCGAATTTTTTCATTTCAAACAAAACCGAGCCATAAAGAAAATAAAGCATATCGTACGGCTCGGGCAGCTCGCGCACTTCCTTCGCTGGCTTATTTATCATCGTGTAAATATAATACGCCATCGGCTCATCAAAATGATGATATTCCGAAACCGCATCATCCCTATATAATCCTGCCTGCTCAACCTCATACACCATATTGCCCAATATTTCTGCCGCCACATCAAACCTCTTTTTGTAAATATTGAACTCGGCTTCCTCGAGCGTTTCCTTCACGCTGAGCTGATGATTGTCTATTATTTTTTCAAATTTCTTTTTCATCTCATAGGGCGTCAATTTATATATGATGCGCCAACACGCTCTATTTATTTCCGTCTCGTATTTATGCCCCTTGTACTCATCAATTTTATCCAAGAGATACGGGATGTCCTCTTTATCATTCCCCGTCAATTTTGACGTAATCGACTCCATGATATTGTTGAAATTTTCATCCGACGTATTTTCTTCATCATGCATCATTTCTTCCTCCTTCTGAATTTTCACCATGAAAATTTCTCATTTATCATCATAATTTACGAACGCCGTTTTCGCTCGCTGCTCATTTGCTCACTTTGCGAATTTGTTTTGCGTAATATAATAATTCGCCGTTTGCGCGAAAATTCCTGCAAAAATTTGAGAAATAATGTCGAGCCATTGATTTTTATGGATTTTACAAAGAAGTGTCATCAACAAATCACTAACAAAATTTTGTCGATTTCTTTTTGTTAATTCATTGTCGCTTCTTGACAACTTCTCCTCGTTCCATTATAATTCATATAATATAAGTATGAATTATATGTTTACGATGCAAGAAAGGAGTTCATCATGCGACTATCAGCCAAAGGAAAATACGCGCTCGCTGCGATGGAAGTGCTCGCGAGGCGCCACTCATCCGGCACGCCCGTCACCATACTCAGCATTGCCGAGCAGCTCGGCATATCGAAAATCTATCTTGAGCAGGTCTTCTCGCTGCTCAAAAGGAGCGGGCTCGTGAGCTCGATAAAAGGCTCGCAGGGCGGCTACCAGCTCACGCGAATGCCGCAGAGCATCACGGCGTACGATGTGCTCTCATCCATAGAGCTCGGACTCACCGAGGAGACGCAGGCCGCGACGGGCGGCGGCGTCCCCGTGCTCGACGAAGCATTGCGCGACACCGTGTTCACTCCGCTCGATGAAGCGATAAAAAAGGTGCTCTCCTCCATCACACTCGAGGACATCATCACAGCGACAGAAAAGCACCTCAAAGACGAGCAACTCATGTATTATATTTGAGCGATGATGAAATTGAAATCGCTCGGCATAGCTCAATATTTCTGTAAAAATTTGCGCCATTATATTTGCTGTAAAATGCAAACACCGCCAAGGCATCTACCCTGGCGGTGTTTTGTTTGACTTCATAATGTCCTAGTTATCGTAATCATCATCATAATCATTGTAATCATCGTAATCTGATGAATCGTATTCGTCATTTTCATAGTCATCATGCGTGATATAGGAGTCGTCGTCACATCTATCGTAATCGTAATTATAATCGATATTATCACTTATATAATCATCATGACAAATATAATTCGTCGTTTCACTATGTATATTTGCATTGTCTGAGTGGCCGTGATGGCCCGCCATATAGCCAATGCCCGCGCCAATGGCAGCCGCACCGACAAGTGGTGCAATGTTATCATTTCCCTGTGCTGCTTTCTGCGTTTGCACACGATCATGCGTGCCGCTCATAATTGAAGCGCCAACTGAGCGCGACCTGCGCTCGCGTCTATAAAGCCAAAAGCATCCCACGCCTAACATTATCAAACACAAGCCGATGAACATCGCTATTCTCCCCTATCGATTACGTATATGAACATAACCAAAATTTCGCATAAAACGGAAATGCGACGATTTACTTCACGCTTGGTCAGAACGCCACGGTACAAAATCTGATGCTGGGTGCTTGCAAATCGGACAGACGAAGTCCGGCGGCAGTGTGTCGCCCTCGTAGATGTAACCGCACACGGTGCAGATGAATCCTGTCTTGACGCCCGTGGGCGCGGCTGGCTTCTTCTTTATGTTTTTCTGGTAGTAGCTATACGTCACGGACTCATCGGGCGACAACACCTCGCAGTCCGTCACGTCCGCGAGAAAAAGTGTATGCGTGCCGAGGTCGGTCGTGGATATGACGTTCGCAGAGATGTAGGCATTCGTGTGCTCCGTGAGGTATATGAGGCCGTTCGCGCTGCGCTTAAACGTGATGCCCGCTGCCTTGTCAACGTCCCTGCCGCTCTGAAATCCCCAATGCTTGAACGTCTGAAACTCCGATTGCTCTGTCAGTATCGACACGTTGAATTTCTTCGTCTTCATGATCATATCGTGCGTCAGATTTTCCTTGTTGACCGCGACCGTGATGCGGTTCGGCTGGCTCGTGACCTGCGTCACTGTGTTCGTGATGCAGCCATTGTCGCGCTCGCCGTCCTTCGCCGTCAGCACATACAAGCCATACGAAATTTTGAACATCGCTTTGTTGTCCATGATTTCCCCTCCAATTTTGGTGAACATAATCACGCCAAATGATTTACGCGAATGAAATTCCTCGCTTATTCGCTATTCTATCATCTAATATTTCGCGTCGCAATGGCGAATTTTTGCTCCGGCAAAAGCAGGATTTCCCACTGCCGTTGTCGAATATACATGTATGCCATTCAGATGAAATCGAGGAGGAATGAACATGAACGACATTATAAAAAGCATGGTCGAACGCAGGAGTTGCCGCAAATACAAGCCCGACATGGTGCCGCCGGACGTCATCGACGAAATCATAAAAGCGGGGCTCTACGCCGCGAGCGGGCACAACACGCAGGACTCCATCATCGTCGCCGTGACGGACAAAGAGACGCGCGACAAGCTCGCCGAGGCGAACCGCAAAATCGGCGGCTGGAAGGAAGGCTTTGACCCGTTCTATGGCGCGCCTGTCGTGCTCATCGTGCTCGGAAAAATCGACTGCCCAACGCACGTCTACAACGGCAGCCTCGTCATCGGCAACATGCTGCTCGCCGCGCACTCGCTCGGCGTCGGCTCTTGCTGGATTCACCGCGCGAAGCAGGAATTTGAGCAGGACGAATATAAGGCACTGCTCAAAAAACTTGGCATTGATGGCGAATACGAGGGCATCGGCCACTGCATACTCGGCTACGCCGACGCGCCCAATCCGACACCTATTCCGAGAGAAGAAAATAGAGTATACTATATAAAATGATAATATCGTAACATTATTTAAAAAAGAAATACCATATATGCAAAGGCCTCAGCCAATCACCATAAAATGTGTTGGCTGAGGCTTTTTGTTATTATGCAAATTCATATTCGTAACATATCATATGAAATAAACCTGTACCCGATGCGACAAAGTTGTGATGAAGTTGCGATTATGTTGCGATTTATCACGCGAAATTTTATGTGAAGAGATGGTAAACACTTTCATGAAAAAATCTGCCTTCAAGCGATTTGATTCGCCTGCGGGCAGGATTTTTTAGTATCTCACAAAAAATTCTTTTAAAAATAACAATTTACATTTAAAATATGTCTGTGACTATTGATCGCGCTGTATGCATCGCATAAATTCATGCACAATTTGGATAAAACATTTTGTTCCGAGAGGAGAGTTAAATTATGATAACAATGATGAATATAAGACCATTGCGTGTGATGGTGGTCGCGATGATGATAGCAGTGAGCATTTTCACGCCGCTGCACGTGCTCGCGATGGAGTCGGATGATGAGTGGACGCTCATGGCGGATGGCAAGTATTTCGCCGTCTACTGCGATCTCGACGGGCTCGCGAGCGAGACGAACGAGTTCGGCAGCATCGTACTGCGCGAAAAATGGGTGCCAAAAGGCGAGGAAATCGAAAGCATGCAGGAGCTTTTCTCCGCCTTCAACTTCCCCGCCTACGCCATTCGCACAAGCCGCGTCAATATCCTCACGCAAAGCAGCAGCATCGAATCGTTCGAGATATACGGCACGCGTGAGCTCATCTGCCGCATCGACAGCGAGGCGCTCTTAGCGTTCAGGGCGTTCATCCCTGACGGCCTCACAGACGACGTGGCCGGCATCGTGAAGGACGCGCTCATCGATTACCTTAGAATGCAGGGGCTACCCCTCTGAGCCGCCCATCGCTGTTGCCACGCGCAAAAGCCGCAAACAAACACTCCACGCCTTGACTTACCATAATATCCTGCCGCCCAAATATTTTATGAGGTTTTCGCGCGTCTCGGACGGGATCTGGCCGTTCGCCTTTACTTTGTACGCGAGCTCCATGACGTGCGGCTGTCCCTCTATCTCGAGGTACCGCGCCATGACCGCCACCATATTGCCCTCTATCATGTCGATGCGCGCCGCCTGCGACTTCGTCTCGTACGCCATGCGCGATATGCAGGTCCTGCAATTCGTCCGCGCGTTCCACACGTCAAAGCACTGCCCACTTTCGTAGTGCATGACGCCGTCTTCCTCAATCCTCAGCACCTTCGAATGCTTGAAATCGACGAGCCGCGCCATATCGAACACGCTCGCCATGTCCTCTATGAACCCCGCCGCCTCGAGCGCTGAGAGTCGTATGACCTTCTCCCCGCCTTCCTTCGCCTCGAGGCGCAGCCTCTCGCGCTTCTTCAGCGCATTCTGCCATATCTTCGTCTGCGTGTCGCGCTCGAAAAGCAGCGCAAAGAACACATCGCCGTACGTCTTGTGGCTGATGAGCTGGCCCGCACCGAGGAGCAGCATCTCCGTGCCGTCCTTTTTCGTGGCGCGAAATACGAGGTAGCCGCGATTGGCATTTTTCGGGTCATTGATCTGCCGCCAGATGGAGTCCTCAATCCTCGCAATGTCGTCAGGATGCACGAGCGAATGGAAACTGCCCTTCGTCACATCCATGAATTCCGCCATATTCACACAGCCAAACATCTCGAAGCATTTCTGATTTGCAAAGAGAATATTTTCGTCACCGTACGCCTTGTATATGAACACGGCACTTGGTACACCGCCCGCGAGATCCTCGAAATTGAAATCGGCGGCAATATTGTCGTTTCTAAATCCTGTTACGAGAAACGCTCTGCGATTTTCAAATACAGTTATGAGCTGTATACGCATCTTGCCAGGGAATATCGCATCGTGAAAATATTCCTCCGTCACATCGCCGCGACGTCTCAGCTTTCTTATGCCCTCGCGCAGCGCCACGTAAGCATTGATCTCGCTCTTGTCGTTGCTCCTGTTCCGCTCCTCCTCCGTCTTTATGCCCTGCTTCGTGAGCCAGCGCGTACCCGTCTCATTCGTGTAGATTGTCTTGAGTTTTCCATTAATCTGCTCTATTATCGAAACAATTTTTGGATCCTCGGACGGCTCGTAGCCCTTGCCGATATACGGGTCAGCCCTGAACATCAAATTCGTATGCGCGATTTCATTGAAAAACCTACGGTCGCTCTTCGTCTCCGTCTCGAGGCCGCTCTGCTTCATCATGGTCTCTATCTCCTCCATCGGCTTCGGCCGTGAGATATAGTAGCCCTGTATGTAAGAGCAGCCCGTGTCCATCAGGAACTTCATCTGCTCCTCCGTCTCGACGCCCTCCGTGAGGCACGAGATGCCGAGCTTTTTCGACATGTCGATGACGTCCTTCAGTATATCCTCCGTGCGCGACGTCGGATTGCGCAGGAACATCATATCAATTTTCATCATGTCGAAATCAAAATGCTGAAGCGCGTTCAGCGAGCTGTATCCGCTGCCGAAATCGTCGAGCCACACCTCGTAGCCGTCCTCGTGGAATATACTGATGTGCTGCTGAATCATATCCTCATGATCAACGAGTGCCGACTCCGTGATTTCCATCGCAATCGCATCATGCCACACATGATAGCGCCCGAGGATGGCGTTCACGCTCTGATGAAATCCCGGCACATCGAGGTCGTTGCGCGAGATATTCACCGACGCATGCATCGTCACGCCCGCGCGGTCGAGCCGCTCAATGTCGCGGCAGACCTGCTCGAGCATGTAGAGGTCCACTTTGTAGAGCAGATGCGCTTCCTCGAGCACGTAGATGAACTCGCCCGGGTTCATGAACCCGTA
This sequence comes from uncultured Selenomonadales bacterium, assembly GCA_900314765.1. Classification (GTDB taxonomy): domain Bacteria; phylum Bacillota; class Negativicutes; order Selenomonadales; family Selenomonadaceae; genus RUG024. The sequence continues at coordinate 15,431 of OMWN01000050.1, forward strand.
TTTCGGGTCAACCCACCGCGCCAGCGCCTCGAACGAGTACACCTTGCGGCTCAGCGTGTCGTAAACAGGCTGATAATAGACCTTTATCCAGCCATTTTCGATGGCCTCATCGACATTCTTTATGATGTAGGCGTTGCGCTTCTCCCTGTCCGCCATCTGCGACACGAAACGCCTGTAGTACTTCACGAAATCATTCGACGCCTCATCCGACGCGAGCTCCGCGTAGCCCATCGCCTCCGCCGCGTCCTTCTCACGCCCCGTCATCGTGTAAATGCCCGCGTAAATGTCGACGCGACCCGAAACGTTCCTGAGCATAGCGTCATGCGCGCTCTGAATGACGTCCTCGGCGCGCACGTCCTCGACGATGCAATAGAAATGATCCGCATGGCCGCGCGTGAGGTTGTCCTTGCCGACAGTTTCCATGAGCAGCGCCGCCATGTCGCGCAGCAGCTCATCACCCGCCGCGTAGCCGCGCTGGTCATTCACGACCTTGAAATTGCTGATATTGAAGCAAATGACGTCCCACGCGCCCGTCAGCGCGCCACGGCTCACATCGCCAGTTATCCGCGCGACATTGTGATGAAAAATGTTCAGATTGTAGAGGCCCGTGACCTTGTCGTAATGCGTGAGCTCATTGATGAAATTGCTGTTCTTCCTGTGGCGCAGCATGATGCCGATGTAGTTCGCAACAATCTCGTAAATCGAGTCGCCCGACTGCATGAACTCCGCCGCAGGATTGGAGAACACGACGAAGCCGTACAGCTCATTTTCCAAAATGACGGGGCAGACGACGACCGACTGAATGCCGACGCGCCTGAGCTGCTCATACGCCGTTGGGCAACTCTCCCTGTACGCCTCCATGTCCGTCGCGAATACGATTTTGCCGCCGTGAATCGTCTCCCACCACTCCGGCACGAGGTCATGCTCATCGATGGCCTTCATCTCGTCCACGACAGGCACACTGCCGTCCTTCCAATGGAACACGCAGCGATACTTCTCCTTGCATGCGGCCACGTAGATGAAAATGCCGCACGCCCGAAGCGAGCGCCCAATGCTCCGTATGAACTCATTGATTGAGTCCTCGGGGCTCCTCTCGCAGAGCGACTGCTTCATGCTCTGATTCACGATGTTGATTCTATCGATGATTTCATTCGCGGTTATCATAAAAATCCCTTCCCTGCGAAGATGTGCGAAACGTTTGTATACATTATGCAATGATGAATGTACATTGTCTGTTTGCGTTTATAATACCACGAACTTCATTCGTGTACAATAGATACGGGACGCATTTGTAAATTTGTAAAATTTTATAATGCAACATCAAAATCGAAAATACGCCCCAAAATGAATTTGTACCCGTCGGGTACAAATTCGGAACCCCGCGCCGTTATGGGATTCACGCAAAAAGAAAGACTGCTAAAGCGATTAAATTAGTCACTTTAGCAGTCCTTTTGTTATAAATAGATGAATTTACTTTTATGGAATGGTGGCACCTTTTCCCTTACCTCGCCGCTGACCATAGTGTCATGACGTTTTGCACTGTGCGATAGAGGCCCTCGTCGCTGTGCTTTATGGCTTCGTCCATTGGGAGCGGCATGCGCTGTATGGAGAAAGCCGCCGCCACGCCCATGTCGCGTGCCTTGGCGCAGTCGACGTCGTCCTTGATGGAGCCCGCGACGACGATGACGGGGACGTTTCTTTTTTTCGCTCTGGCCGCGAGACCCGAGACGACTTTGCCCATGAGCGACTGCGCGTCGTAGCGCCCCTCGCCCGTGATGACAGCGTCCGCGCCGATGAGCATGTCGTCAAATCCCACGGTGTCGAGCACCACATCGATGCCGCGCATGAGGCGCCCGCCAAAGAACGCCGCCGCGCCCGCGCCCATGCCGCCCGCCGCGCCTGCGCCCGGCAGCTCGAGCACGGAGACGCCGATGTCCTGCATGATGATGTCCGCGAGGTGCAACAGTCCCGCGTCGAGCACGCGCACCATTTCCGCGTCCGCGCCTTTTTGCGGGCCAAATACCGCCGCCGCGCCGCGCTCGCCGCAGAGCGGGTTGTCGATGTCGCACATGACCGTGACCTCGACGCCCTCGAGCCGCTTTTTGAGCGATGTCGTGTCGATGCGCACGATGCTTGAGAGCGTCGAGCCCGTCGGCACAATCGTATTGCCATTTTCATCGAAGAACACAGCGCCGAGAGCCTCCGCCGCGCCGCAACCGCCGTCGTTCGTCGCGCTGCCGCCGAGCCCGAGGATGATGTGCTTTGCGCCGCGTTCTATGGCGTCATTCATGAGCTCGCCCACGCCGAATGTCGTGGTCTCGCCGACGAGGTGGCGCCCATGCGTGAGCGGGAGCCCCGCCGCAGCCGCCATTTCGATGACAGCCGTCTCGCCATCGCCAAGCATCGCATAGTCGGCCTCGACCGCCTCAAAAAATGGTCCGTTGACCCTTTTCGTGATGCGTTCGCCGCGCGTCGCCGCGAGAAATGCGTCCACCGTGCCCTCGCCACCGTCTCCGATGGGCACACTCACCGTCTCGCATGCGGAAAAAATCGAGTGCACGGCGCGGCACATGATGTCCGCGACTTCGCGCGATGTCATCGTGCCCTTGAAAGAGTCTGGCACGACGATGATTTTTTTCATTTCATTCATAAAATGCTACCTCAATCAGCAGAAAATCAGTGAGAGAATGAACACAAAGACGACCGTCACAATGCCCTCGACGAACGTGACGCCCGTCTGGCATTTGTACGCGACCTTCGTCGACATGTCGGAGAACTGCGAGACAACCCAGAAATATGAGTCATTCGCGTGCGAGACGCACATCGAGCCCGCGCCGATGGCCATGATGACGAGCGCCTTGCCGATTTCCGTCTCAAATCCGAGCGATGGCATGAGCGGCGCGACCATTGCAGACGTGACAATCATCGCGACTGTCGATGCGCCCATCGCGGTCTTCAGCAGTGCTGAGATGATGAACGGCAGGAAAACGCCGACGGAGAGCGAGAGGAGCGCCGCAGAGAGCGCATCCGCGAGCGGGAGCGTCTTGAGGATGGCGCCGAACGAGCCGCCCGCGCCCGTGATGACGAGGATGGACGCAGAGTTCAGCACGCCTTTTGACATCCAGTCGAATACGTTGTCATGCTCCGAAGCCGGTATGAGCGTCATGGCGATGAATATGCCGATGATGAGCGCGATGACAGGGTCGCCGATGAACGAAAGGAACGATTTGAGCGCGCCCGTGCCGAGTGGCTGTGATGGGAAATCAGCAACGGATTTGATTGCGATGAGCACGATTGGCAGGACAATCGGGGAGAAGCTGTGAAGCACGCCCGGCAACTTGCCGTATTTCTCCATGAGCTCCTCGACCGTGTACTCAGGGTTCGCGGGGATGTCGTAGTTTTTCGCGACGTATTTCGCGTAGAGGAGTCCAGAGAGCATCGCAGGGATCGAGCAGACGAGGCCGACGATGATGACGAGGCCAAGGTCAGCGTTCAGTGTGCCTGCCATCGCGATAGGGCCCGGCGTCGGCGGCACGAGGCAGTGCGTCGCGTAGAGGCCCGACGAGAGCGCTGTGCCGAGCACGGCAAGCGAGACGTTCGAGCGTGCGGCGAGTGCGCGGGCTATCGGCGAGAGGATGACGAAGCCCGAGTCGCAGAAAACGGGGATGCCCGTGATGTAGCCCGTGATGCTCATCGTGAGCGCCGAACGCGCCTTGCCGACGATGCCGAGTATCGTGTTCGCCATGACGAGCGCGGCGCCTGTCTTCTCGAGGATGGTGCCAATGATGGTTCCCGCGACGATGACAATGCCGATGCTCGAGAGGATGCCGCCAAAGCCGTTTTTGACGGTCTTGATGACGTCGGCGGCCGGCATGCCGCACGCGAGCCCGACGAAAATCGATACGATTATCATCACGAGGAATGGATGTTGCTTATATTTGCTGATGGCGACAATCATCGCGAGAACCGCTATGATGATGACCGCGCCCATGTATAATCCTGACATTTTCCTACTCCTTTGATATGGAAATCACTGAATATTCCTAAAATTAATGAGCCAATGTTTCCCTAGATTTCCCTAGATTTTAATTTCTTTAATTCAAAAATAAAGCATATCGCCTGTGCCGAGCGGACAGCCACGTCCGCCCATCTTGGAGAGCCGTTTCCTCACGGCCTCACCAGAGCAATGGCAAAGCGCCATGCGATGCATGCCCATGCCTTGAAGCTCCGCAAGCGTCCTGTCGATGCGTTCATCCGACGCCTCCATGAGATGCGTGCCACCAACGACGCTCGTGACGGGGAGCCCGAGCCGCTCGTGCACCGTCTCGACGATGTTCAGTATGCCGGGGTGCGAGCAGCCCGTGACGACGGCGACGCCATCACCCTCGCGCAGCACGAGGCAGACCTCATCGCGGAAATCGTCGGCGTGATGGTCATTGCCGCAGACGAAGCGCGCTGGTATCGTCTCGAAATCGTGCGTGCGACGGAAGCCCGACATGAGCCACGCCTCAGGCGAAAGCTCGAGCGTGTCCGTGCAGACGACGTGGCGCACGCCCCAGCGCAGCACATCATCCGCGCCGAACCCCGCGCCGAGGTACGTGTATTTCAAGCCGCCATCAGACACGCCGAACTTCTCATCCCAAAATCCTTCGCCCGTGTAGAGCGTGCGTGGCTTCACGTGAGACAATAGCTTTGGGAAGCCGCCCGCGTGGTCGTAGTGCGAATGGCTGATGACGACGGCGTCAATCTTTGAGAGATCAGCGTGCATGAGCGGCGCATTCTCGAACGCGAGCCCCGTTGCGCCGCAATCAAACAAAAGCGTCATCGACGGCAGATCTACGTAGAGCGACAGCCCATGCTCCGAGCGCAACGCCTTATGCTCCGAGCCCGTGTCCTCCACGAGCACCTTCAAAGAAATCATGACATTCACCTCTCTTCTATAAAAAATTTCACATAAATTTTTGCAAAACGAAATCAAAAACTTTCGTTACCGTTATCATTATAAGACTATATTAATTTATGTCAATAATTTTACACGATTTTACAAATTCTTTACACTCAAGCGAAATTTGCAGTCAACTGCATAAACTCACAAATTATAAAAGTTTTCGCTATTGACTGCAAAAACTTTCAAATCGTGGCAGTTTTTGCTATGCTAAACGAACGGATTGAAATTTGCAACGTAAAGTCAAATCCTCGTGGCATGAGAATCTTGCAAGAGTTTGTGTTGAAATTGACAGATTTAATTGCACAAAAATTTTTAAATACCGCTTGCTTTTTGCCAGCCATTATAGTAATATACTTCTCGGCTCCTTCGTCAAGTGGTTAAGACACCGCCCTCTCACGGCGGGTTCACCAGTTCGAATCTGGTAGGAGTCACCAAATGAAATCACAGCCGTTCACGTATGTGGGCGGCTTTTTTGTTGTAAAATTTTTTAATCCATCACCTCAAAAATGAATATTGTTCATGAAAGTGGATATTATTCGTCTGTTGTGCTAGAATAAGATTTATAAACGTGGTCTATTAATATTATTATTGAAAGGGAAGGTAATATTGAATGAGTTTCAAGAACATTAGGACGAAGTTTCTCGTCGTCCTGCTGCCGCTTTTCATTGTGAGCTTCATCGTGATGGCGGGATTCAGCTACTACCGCGCGAGCTCCGCGCTCAATGCCGACGCCGACACTATGGCGCGCACGGTGGGCCTCCAGACGGCTGTGACGATACAGTCCGAGATCCACAACGCCGCCCAGCCGCTCATCACGAGCAGCCACAACCCGATATTCAGCTCGGGCAATGAGGCCGCCATCGTCAAGGCGCTCGACGCCCTCAAGAACGACAACAGATTTTACACGAAGGTGCAGTACGCGACGCCCGATGGCCATTGCATCGATTACAAGGGCAAGCGCCTCGAGCGCGGCGACCGCGCTTATTTCAAGCAGGCGCTCTCGACGGGCGAGACCGTCGTCGCAAAGCCGTTCTTGGGCGAGACGTCGAAAAAGATGACGACGATCATCGTCCAGCCGATAAAGAACGATGCGGGCAGCATCACGGGGCTCCTCCTCGCGACGGTGCCGCTCGACCAGATTGCGGCCGAGTCCGACACGGTGAAGTTTTTCGAGACGGGCTACACGTACATCACGGACACGGACGGCATGGTCATCGGCTACAACAAGGTGCCGGAGCTCGTCGGCGTCATGAATATCTCTCAGCCGACAATCCCCGCATTCAACGATGAGCCAATCGACGCAAATCTCAATAATCTTTTCAAGGGCGCAATGTCATCGAAGGCGCAGGAGTCGGGCACGTGGAAGATGCCGGACGGCACAGCGTTCTTCTCCGTCGCGACGCCGTTCGACGTCGAGGGCACGACATGGTGCGTCATTTCGGCCGCCCCTGTCAAAGAGGTCACGGCGCCCGCGCATCAGCTGCTCATTGCGATGGTCGTCATCGCGATTATCGTCATCGTCCTCGCAATCGTCGTCATCACGGTATTCTCGAAGAATGTCGCTGACCCGCTCGGCGCGCTCCTTGGCGCATGCCAGCGCATCAATGGCGGCGATCTCCGCGACAATGACCTCGGCATCGACTCCGAGGATGAGATCGGCCAGCTTGCCGCAGGATTTGACGACATGAGGGAAAATCTCAAGCGTCTCCTCGGCAATGTGCAGGATCAGGCTCAGCAGGTCGCGGCGGCCAGCGAGGAGCTCACGGCAAGCGCCGCTCAGAGCTCCGAGGCGGCAAACCAAGTCGCGAACTCCATCATGAACATCGCGAACGGCGTCGAGACACAGGCCACGGCGTCAGAGAACATCAGCAGCAGCGCGACGGACGTCACATCATTCGCGCAACAGGTTGGGGGCAAGGCCGATACCATTGTCACGACGGCGAACGGCGCTATGGAGCAGGTCAATGCGGGCCGCGGCGCCATTTCGACGGCAGTCGAGCAGATGCAGCAGATCACGCAGAGCACGGAGAGCATTCAGGCGTCCATAAAGAAGCTCAGCGAGAGCAGCACGCACATCTCCGAGATGGTCGACGTCATATCGAACATCACGTCACAGACGAATCTCCTCGCGCTGAACGCCGCCATCGAGGCAGCGCGCGCGGGCGAGGCAGGCCGCGGCTTTGCCGTCGTCGCCGAAGAAGTCAGAAAGCTCGCTGAGCAGTCGAACACCGCATCACAGCAAATCGCGCAGATGGTCAACGGCAACACCGCCGACATGGAGGCCGCCGTCAAAGCGGGTCTCGAGGGCGCCGAGAACATCAAGAAAGGCATCAACACCGTCCAGCAGGCCGACGAGGCATTCCAGGCGATGGCGACGACCATCGGCGAGCTCGTCACGGGCATCGACAACGTTGCCGACGCCATAAAGCAGATGGACGAGAAAAACGAGTCCATGCTCGCCGCAAGCCACGACATCAGCGACACGAGCAAGAAAAACTCCGACGACGCGCAGTCCGTATCGGCGGCGACCGAGGAGCAGACCGCATCCATGCACGAGATTGCGACCGCCAGTGACCAGCTCGCAAAGCTCGCGAACAACCTGCAGACAGAGGTGCAGAAGTTCAAGCTGTAAGGCTCACTAAATCCAATACAAAAGAAAATAGAGTCGCCCAATGGTGACTCTATTTTTTATACAAATTTTCGCGCCGTGGCAGTGCACAATGCACCGCATTTCACGCACACAATTATCCATTATTCGCCCAATGCGGCGCTCGATTTTCCCATATTATTTCACGCGAAAATTTATTTTTCAAATCAAAAATAATTTCTTGTATTATGACTTCATTTATGCTATAGTTTGCACGAAAAAAAATAACCGCGCCTGCCAAAGATGCAGAACAAAAAGCGGCACGCTCATGAAGCAGCATGTTTTCTTTTGCCCCCGTTTCTTTCATCGAATCAAAAGCAAATGGGGGCAATCCATGCCCTGATGATTTCAAGGCAAAATCATCCGGCTTTTGCCGGGACAATATTTTTCCCCCATCGCGGCTCGCCGCGATCAGGCCCAAGAAAGAAGGGATAAACCTTGTCTGAGAGCAAAAAAATGGGAGTGGTCCAGCTCACAACAGTCACAGCCATCAACATGATGGGCTCAGGCATCATTCTGCTTCCGGCCACATTGGCCGAGATTGGCACAATTTCTATTTTTGCATGGATTCTGGCCTCCATTGGAGCAACGATTCTTGCTTTCGCCTTCGCCCGCTGCGGCATGCACACGAAGAAAGTCGGCGGCATGGGCGGATACGCCGAATACCATTTCGGCAGGGCAGGCAATTTCCTGTCAAATTTCTGCTACACCATCTCGCTCATCATAGCGAACGCGGCCATCGCCTCGGGCGTGGTCAGCTACTCATCGTACGTCTTCGGACTGAGGCTCAGCCCGCTCGAGGTCTGCCTCGCGACAATCGGCGTCCTCATCGTCGCCGCGACCATCAGCCTCGTCGGCCCGAAGAAATTCGGCAAATTCACATCGTTCGGCGTCGCCTGCGTCGTGCTCCCTGTCATCGGTCTCATCGTGTTCGGGAGCTTCCATTTCGACTCGAGCATCTACCTCACGGCGTGGAACCCGCAAAATCTCCCGTTCAGTGAGACAATGAAATCGTCCATCGCCGTCATCATCTGGGCGTTCCTCGGACTCGAGACGGCCTGCGCGAACTCCGACACCGTCGAGAACCCCGAGAAAAACGTCCCCATCGCCGTCATGGCGGGCACGCTTCTCGCGGGCCTCTGCTACACGACATCGACGGCCATCATCGGCGGCCTCGTGCCGTATCAGGAGCTCATGGTCTCAGGCGCGCCGTTTGGTCTCGCCTACGCCTCGATGTTCGGCGACAGAGTCGGCCACATCGTCTCCTGCATGCTCGTCTGCTCGTGCTTCGTCTCACTGACCGCATGGCAGTTCACCGTCTCCGAGGTCGCACGCGAAGCGTCAACGATTGGGCTTTTCCCGAAATTTCTCTCGAAAGTGAACTCTTTCCGCTCGCCGTACGTCGCCATCGGCACGCTCGTCGTCATACAGAGCGCGATGACGCTCTCGAGCATGAGCCCGACGCTTTTGAAGCAATTCCACATACTCATAAATCTTGCAGTCATGGTCAACCTCATACCGTACCTCCTCGCGATGGCGTCTGTCTCCGACCTGCAAAAGGCCGAAGACATCCCACCGAAAAAAGCGCGCATCGCGAACATCGCGGGCGTCGTCGGCGGCATCTACAGCGTCTACGCCGTCTATGGCTGCGGCTGGACCGTCATACTCTCGGGCTTCGCCGTCACAGGCATCGGCCTCATCATCTACGCGATGGTATCCTCCCGCCTGCGCTACATGCCAGCTGTACAGGTTGCAAGCGCAACAGCATTTCAATCTGATGGGAAATAAAGGAAATAGCAGGACAATCACACACATACAAAAATGCAGTCGCCAAACGAGGCGGCTGCATTTTTATTTGACCCTATTACTTTATAATCGTAATCCTGCCCTGCGGCTTCGCGTAGACATCGGGCACGATGCCGTCGAGTTCTTCTTTGAGATAGTTCTCGATGGCGACTTTGTCGACGTAGCCGATGCTGACGGACTCGACGACGCCTGGCTCTGTGGTGTGGCTGTAGGTGTCGCCGCCGCGCACGACGAATTCGGAGACGGCGACGCGATAGACTTTGTCCATGTCGAATGGCTCGCCGCCCACTTCGTCAATCTTCACGCGCGAGCCGAGATTCTTCGGCGCGTAGTACGTGCTGCCGGGGTACTGGCGGCCATTGACGTACGGGACGCGCGTGTCCACGGTGTAGCGCATGCCCGCAACCTGTGGGAAAGCGCCGATGGCGCGCGGCGTCGAGCACGTCGCGGCCTCGATGAGTTCGAGGAGGTCGCGCCCTTTTATCGTCATCACGTAGAGCACATTGTTGTATGGCGCCGAGCGCGAGATGTCGCCGAGTGTCACGGTGCCATTTTTGATGGTGGCGCGAATGCTGCCGCCGTTGATGATGGCCGCATCGACCTTCACGCCGTCGATGACCATCGCGTTGTTTGCCTGCCAGAGAAATGCGTCCGCGATGAAATCGCCCGAGTTCATTTCCTGCGTCCTCACACCGGGGTCGCGCGTGCCGTCGAGGTCGAACGACGTCGTACCAATCGCGCGCGCGAGCTTATCATTGACATCGGCCGCGACGCGGTCAATGAGCTTCTTCACGCCATTGTCCTCGACATTCGTAGAGTCAAACGGCACGAGCTCCTCCTGCCATTTCCCGCCCGTGAAGACGATGTGGCCGATGTTGTGCGTGTAGCAGCCCGTCTCCGCGAGCAGCGCGCCCTTGATGCGGCGATTTTTCACGGCGTGGTCGTGGCCGTCGATGAAAATGTCGATGCCCTTCACATTTTCGAGCACATCATCCGAGCGATTGCCCGCGTTGAAATTCTCGCTGCCCATGTGGCCGACTGCCACGATGAGGTCACAGCCCTCGCCCTTCAGCCTGTCCACCTCGCGCTGGACGGCCTTGTAGAGCTCCTTGCCGCCGAGAAACTTGAGCCCCGCGACTGCCATTGGCGATGCGCTCGTCGCGGCCTCGGGCGTCGTGATGCCGATTACACCGATTTTGTGATTGCCCTTCTCAATGATGGTGGACGGCTGCGCGAAAAGCTCGCCCGTCGCCTCGACGACAATGTTGCACGCGAGAACGGGGAACTTCGCCTCGCTCATGCGCTTCTGCGTCACGTCTTGACCGTAATCGAACTCATGATTGCCGAGGCACATCGCGTCGTAGCCCACGGCGTTCATGAACTCAATGGCCGACGCGCCCTTGCTGAAATTCACGAGATTATTGTCCTGTATCGCGTCGCCCGCGTCGAGCAGCAGCACATTCTTGCCGTCGGCAATGAGCTTGTCGCGCAGTCCCGCGACCGCCGCCATGCCGTTCACGCCGCTTTCGTCCGAGCGCTGATCGTAGCCGTGCGTGTCATTCGTGTGCAAAATGACGAGGTCCGAGAAATCATGCTGCACCGCGGCCGCCGTGCAGCCGCCCGTCATGACCCCGAGCACGAAATAGAGCGCAAGGCCAAAACACATTAACCATTTTCTCATAGGAAACTCTCCCTTGCTCTGCTGAAAACCCAAAACCACGCCTCACATCACCATGAGCGTCGACACGAAATAGAACACGCCGACAGCGCCGATGGCCAAACTTGCGTACCAAAAATAGATGAGCTTGATGAGCGCGGCAAGGGATGACAGCAAAATCGCAATCTGAAGATACGTCAGACCCTGCGAAAATCCCGTGCGCAGCTCAAGCGAGCGGTCGCGCTTCGCCTCGAGCGCCTTTGCCTTCTCGCTGATGTCCTTTTCCTCGTCCTTGTACTCATCGACTTTCTGCTGATACTTCTCGATTGTCTTCTCGGCGGCCTCGCTGTCGAGGTTCCGCTGGTTGAGCGTTATCTCCTGTATCTGCGTCTTGTAGATGTTCTCCTTGAGGCTCTTCGCCTGATAAAAAGCCCACATGTCGGACGCCTGATTCTGCGCGAGGATGCCCGCATTCGTGAAGCCGCCCGCCTTGAGCGTCGAAAACGTCGCACATATTGCGAGCAGCAGTGCCGTCAGCGCAACAAGCTGCGTCGTTCGCTCCGACCACTTCTTGCCCTCGTCCTTCTTCTCCGCGTCTTTCTTTTCCTCTGCCATTTGATTTCCCCCTCAAAATAATATGAAATCTGCCGCGCATCGCCGTATCCACACAGCCGCGCTTGACGGGCGCCGCGCAATGACGCTCTCATCATCGCGCAGAAGTCCTTCGTGATATAATACCATAAATTTTCAGCGCTGTGGGAAAAACAAGGATAAAACAGCTTGAGGAAATTTTTTCGCGATGATATAATCGTGGGAACACATTTCGAAAGGAGCGAGTGTCATGGCGGGGACAGGCGTCATCGTCAACGTATTGGGCATCGCCATCGGCGGCATCATCGGCGCTGCGGCGGGGCGGCTCATCAGCGAGCGCTATCAGGAGACGCTCATGAAGGCAAACGCCATCGTCGTGCTTTTCCTCGGGCTCGGCGGTGCACTCTCGAAAATGCTCCGCGTGGGCGCCGACGGCACGACGCTCGACTTCGTCGGCGTCAATATGATGGTCGCAAGCTTCATCGTCGGCGGCCTCGCTGGCGAAATCATCAACCTCGAGGACCGCATGGAGTCGTTCGGCGTGTGGCTCAAAAAGAAAGTCGTCAAAAAATCTAGCGGCGCGTCGGACAAAGACGCCATGTTCGTCGACGGCTTCGTCTCGACGTCGCTCACCGTCTGCATCGGCGCAATGGCCGTCATCGGCCCCATAAACGACCGCCTGCTCGGCGATCCCGCCGTGCTCTACATCAAGACCGTCCTCGACTTCATCATCGTCATGCTCATGGCGGCCTCCATGGGGCGCGGCTGCGCGTTCTCCGCCATCTCCGTCGGCGCGCTCGAGGGCGCAATCTACATATTCGCGGGCTTCCTCGAGCCCATCATGACCCCTGCCGCCGAGGCCAACCTCTCATACATCGGCAACATGCTGATATTCTGCGTCGGCGTCAATCTATTCTGGGGCAAGATGGTGCGCGTCGCCAACCTCCTCCCTGCTATCGTCATCGCCATCGCTTGGGCGTTTTTGCCGTGAAGTGTAGTTGTACTACGCATACAAAACCCTCTCATTCGTGCCAGCGAGTGAGAGGGATTTTTCTTTCTTATTTTATACGTGCGCAGGAATTTCCCTCGCGCGAATCATCGCGTTTTCATCATTCTCATCGTCCGCATCATTCGTCTTTGCCGATGTGACTTTGTGCATGAACGCAATGAAGGCACCGATGCTGAGGACGGTGAATAGGACAATCATTGCGACAAGCCCCGTCCAATGCAGATGGTGATAGAAAAATCCACCGAGAACGCTCAGGACACTGCCGCCGATGTAGTAGCAAAGCATATAAAGCGATGCGGCTGGCGCTTTGTCGATGCCGTCGAGTTGCCCGACCCAGCTTGCCGCCGTCGTGTGGCAGGCGAATATGCCCGATATGAAGAACCCGAGCCCCACGTATTTCGCGCAGAGCGGCGCTCCGAGCGTCATGACGCTGCCGCATATCATCAGCGCGAAGCCGAGCTTCAGCACGCGCCCCTTGCCCCAGTGGTCTGCCAATTTCCCTGCGACGGCGGAGCTCATCGTGCCGAATATCTGCATGAGAAAAATCGGCGCAAGCTCCACCTTTGTGAGAAAATACGGCGCATCGAGCAGAGCGTACGTTATATACGTGTATACCGCGGCGAACGTTCCCATGAGCGAAAATCCGATGAAATTGAGCAGCAGCAGACGCGAGTCCTTCACAAGCGCGAAAACCGAGGCAAGCGAGCCCATGCGCGGGCGCGCAACAGCGTGGCGAGACGCAGGCATGAGCGAACAGTAGAGCACCGCCACCAACGCGCCGCACACGGTGAAGAGGAAAAACACCTCACGCCACGACACCATGTCTGACAACAGCGTTGCGACGAACCTGCCGAGCATGCCGCCCGCCGCCGTGCTGCCGAGATACAGCCCGATTGTCGTCGCCGTGCGATTTGCGGGGAACTCCTCGTTGATGTACGCAATCATGAGTGCAGGAAACGTCCCGAGCAGCATGCCCTGCAAAAAGCGGCAGGCTACGATGACGTGAAATCCGACGCCCGCACCCATGACGGCGTCGAGGATGGCCGCCGCGCCAAGCGACAGCCCCATGACCCATTTGCGGCTCAAAAAATCCGCAAACATGATGACGAGGAGCAGCGTCGCGGACATGCCCGCCATCTCCGCCGCGACGATGAGACTCCCCTCTGCGGGCATGAGCCCGAGCTCACCCGCGATGCTTGGTATGAGCGGCTGTGGCCCATGCTTCAGCGAGTACGCGACGACGCCGCTCATCATCATGAGCACGATTGCCCTCATATATCTGTTCCTTGAATTATCTTCATTCATAATCTTGTCCCCCTGTCTTATCTCTTGATGAAATCGATTTCCCTTCACGGAATAAATGATAGCGTCTTTTATCGTATAAGTAAAATATCAATCAATCATTCGTCTTATATAATAATTATATAAGATTAGCAATACCGCTGAAAGGAAATTTCATTTGACACGAATGTCATTCACGCCTATCATATAAGCAAAATGATTTCATGTCGCAAATCGTATATGAATATTTTATAGGAGGACAACGATGAACCTCGAATATTTCAAGAATTTCATCACCATCGTCGAGACGGGGAGCATGAGTAAAGCGGCGGAAAAGCTTCTTGTCGCGCAGCCCGCGCTGAGCCGACAGATTCACATCATCGAGAGCGAATACGGCGTGCCGCTTTTCGAGAGCGGGCGCGGCGCGCACAGACTCAGGCTCACGGACGCGGGCTGGATATTCTACAGGCAGGCGCGCAAGCTGTGCCTGCTCGACGACGACACACGAAAGCAGATAGAGAACTACAGCGAGGGCGTGCAGGGGACGCTGCGCATCTCGCTCGCGCCGTCGCGCGCGCCGTTCTTCGTCAATCGATACGCGCTGCCATTCACGAAGAAATATCCGAACGTTCACTATGACCTGCGCGAAGCGGGCGCGGACGAGCTCATAGAAAACGTTCGGCGCGGCGACTCGGAAATCGGCATTGCGAACGCGATTGTGCCCGATTTGTCCATCTTCAAAATTTTATTCAAGCGCAAAGAGAACTTCGTCGCCGTCGCACCGATCGACAGGGCACAGCACATAAAGCGCGACACTGTCTCCATCGCCGACCTCGCGACCGAGAACGTCGTCATCCCGCGCGCGCACGTCGCCATGTTCGACGCGGCCGCGAAATCGTCGTCCACGCGCATGAACATCATCGCGACGGTCGACACGCGCTCGACGGCGATGAGATTTGCCGAGGAAGGTCTCGCGTGGGCGCTGATACCGTGGGAAGCAATAGAGGCCCTGCCACCTCGCGTCGTGTCGTTCACGCTCGAGGGGCTTGACAACTCGGCACTCAAGACAATATTCTGCATGCGCGACCGCACCCTCTCCCCTGTCATGAAAACATTCCTCACCGTCTACGCGGAGGAGCTTCACCGTCAGCTGCCCGACGCATGAGGAAATGCACGCAAAAAATCCCTCTCATTCATCGTGCTAGATGAACGAGAGGGATTTTTATTTCACATCAATAACTCTCAATAATTTTCCTCGCGGACCTCGAAATAGCTCTGCGGATGCTTGCATACTGGGCAAATGTCCGGCGCTTTCGTGCCAACGACGATGTGGCCGCAGTTGCGGCACTCCCAGACCTTGACGCCCGACTTCTCGAATACCGTCTTCGTCTCGACATTTTTGAGAAGCTTCCTGTAGCGCTCCTCGTGCGATTTCTCGATGGCGGCAACGCCGCGGAACTGCTCCGCGAGCTCCGTGAAGCCCTCAGCGTCCGCTTCCTTTGCCATGCGGTCGTACATGTCCGTCCACTCCGCATTCTCGCCCTCGGCCGCGTGCAGGAGATTTTCCTCCACCGTGCCGACGCCGCCGAGCGCCTTGAACCAGAGCTTCGCGTGCTCCTTCTCGTTGTCCGCCGTGCGGAGGAACAGCGCCGCGATCTGCTCGTAGCCCGCCTTCTTCGCGACCGACGCGAAATACGTGTACTTGTTGCGCGCCATCGACTCGCCCGCGAACGCCTCCATCAGATTTTTCTCCGTCTTCGTCCCCGCGTACGGATTGACCGCCTTCATGACCCCTGCCTTCTTGCACTTTGGGCAGACCTCCGGCGCCTTGTCGCCCTCGAAAACCTCACCGCACACACTGCATACGAATTTCATAGCTTTTCCTCCTTATACTTTTGATACACTGTTACACTTGATATGAAAATATCATACCATACGCCAATGAAAAAATATAGAAAAATTATGACGAATGCGAATAAACCCCCTCGATTTTTTCACCTTGCGCGCAAATGCCTCGTACTGCTCCTCCGTGAGCTCGGGACAGTCATCATCATATGTGATTGGCAGCGACGACGCACGGCGAATGTGTTCTCGTTGCTCTTCTGTCGGCTTTTGCCCTGCTTTCATGGTCATTTTATGAATTGCCATAATTCTCTCTCATTCGTCCTTATCACTTATTCATATTTTCATTTTTAAGCGCTCGTTTTGCACTCGCGCGAACCATTGCGCCCTGCTTCGGGCTGACATGATGCTCCGTTTTCGGGACAATGTATTTTGCGATTTCCTCATCCGACGCGTTCACGAGGTGCGGCAGGTCGAAATGCGGCACATACTCGTCCAAATGCGGGTACGGCTCGCCGTCGTCCCAGTTTTTCCCGCGATTGTACGGACACGCGTCCTGGCAGGCATCGCAGCCAATCGTCCACGTGCCGAGCTGTTCGTCCGTCACATCGTCGGGATAGCGCCCATTGCCGAACGTCGTGCAGAACGAGACACAGCGCAGAGGGTTCATCATGCGCGGCCCCTTAAGCGCATGCGTCGGGCACGCGTCCTGACAGAAATGGCACTTCTCCGCGCACGGGTGAAACTCCTTGTGCTGATACAGGCGGCACTCGGCGTCGATGGCATAGGCGTCGAGCGTCGTGTACGAGCCATTCTCATCGTAGAAAAAATTATTTTTGCGCACAATGCCGAGCCCCGCCATCGCTGCGGCGTAGCGGTAGCCCGTGAAGCTCATCCTCAGTTCCTCATCCCTGTCCGTCCAGCGAATGCCGCGCTCCGTGAGCCACTCCGTAAATCCACGCTTTTCCCTGCGCAAATCCGGGTCGCTCTCGCGGCTCAGCAAAAACGCCTTGGCAAATTTTCCCTGAAGCTCCTTCGGATAGCGGTATTTGCGATAGCCCGACGTGCATATTATGATGGATTTCGCCCACGGCAGACGCTCCTTCACCATCGTGAGCGTGCGAAAATGCTCATAAAACGGTGCGCTCTCGGGCACATCCTTGAGCCGCTTCTCGAATCGCTCAACAAATCCGTCCAAATCGTCAAGCGAAATGATGCCGCACGACGAAAATCCATGCGCAAGCGCCGCCGCCTCGATTTCCCTCGCGAGCCCTTCATTCACCGTATACTCCTTTTCCTGTTCCATCATGCCGCCTTCTTTCCGCAAATTTTCATGTGATATATTTTATAATTCGCCACAAATTTCATTTTCCCTGCTTGTATGATGGTGAAATTTTTCACGAACGACACGACTATAAGAAACGCGTACCGAGCAAATTATCATACTCATCTTCAAACTTGATAACAAACGACCTCGTCGCGAACTTTTTTGTGACGGGGTCGTTTTATGTTGCAAATATTATCATTTCACGCTGACGGCACAATAAGCGTCCTTGCAAATTTTTATTCTGCGCATCAAATCAATGACGATATTTTTATAATTTCTGCCGATATTTTCGCTGTGATTTTCGTTCATTTCATCGTATAATGAAGAAAACGAATTGGCGGTGGGACGATGACGAGGGATGAAATGGTAAAAATCTGCAAGGCGCGGGACAAGAGCTACACGGGAAAATTCTATCTCGCGGTCAAGAGCACGAAAATCGTGTGCAATCCAGGCTGCCCGTCGCGTGTGCCGCTAGAGAAAAACATGGTGTTTTATGACACGCTCGAGGCTGCGATGGCCGATGGCTACAGGCCGTGCAAGGTGTGCATGAAGGACATGTGGGGACGAAAATGAGCGAGAAGTATTTCGAGTACGATGCGGCCGCGACGGACTATCTGAAGCGCAAGGACAAAAAACTCGGCGCAGTGATTGACACGATTGGCCACATCCATCGCGCCGTCGATACGGATTTATTTTCGGCCGTTGTCCATCATATCATCGGCCAGCAGATTTCGACGAAGGCGCAGGAGACGCTGTGGCGGCGAATGCGTGACGGGCTCGGCGTCGTCACGGCGGAGTCGCTCCTCGCGGCGGGGCGCGACAAAATTCAATCGTTTGGCACGACGTTCAAAAAGGCGGACTACATCCTCGCATTCGCGGAGCGTGTGCACGATGGCACGTTTGACATCGCCGCTGTCGAACAAATGCCCGATGATGACGCCATCGCCGCGCTCGTGACGCTGCCCGGCGTTGGTGTCTGGACGGCGGAGATGCTTTTGCTATTCTGCCTTGAGCGACCAGACATCCTGAGCTACGGTGACCTCGCGATTTTGCGCGGCATGCGCATGGTCTACCACCATCGACAAATCGACAAAAAGAAATTCGAAATGTATCGCCGCCGATTTAGCCCATACGGCAGCGTCGCGAGCCTCTATTTTTGGGCGGTGGCGGGCGGCGCGATTCCCACCATGAAGGACTACGCGCCCGCAAAAAGGAAGGGGAAATGACGATGCAGTACACAAGCAAATACGATTCGCCGCTTGGCGAAATTCTCTTGGCGGCGGATGACGAGGGGCTGACAGGGCTCTGGTTTGACAAGGAAAAATACTACGCCATGAATCTCGCGCCCGAACACGAGGCAAAGGAGACGAAAGCGATAATCGCCACGAAAAAGTGGCTTGATGTCTATTTTTCGGGCAAAGAGCCCGACTTCATGCCACCGATGCACATGATTGGGACAGACTTTCAAAAGGAAGTGTGGCACATCCTGCTCACGATACCGTACGGCAAAACGACGACGTACGGCGACATAGCGCGCCGCCTCGCCAAAAAGCACGGCAAAGCTACGATGTCGGCGCAGGCCGTGGGCGGCGCCGTCGGACACAACGAGATTTCCGTCATCATCCCGTGCCATCGCGTCGTCGGCAAAAGCGGCAGCCTCACGGGCTACGCGGGCGGCATCGACAAGAAAATATACCTCTTGAAACTCGAAGGCGGCTACGAAAACGACAAATTCTTCGTGCCGAAGCACAGCACCGCACCATGAGAGGGATAAGCAGCGATGCTTCAATGATTTTCTTTTATAGCTTATCATCAGCCGCAAAATCAACCGTATTTTTTTACAGCTGATTATAGGAAATGCTGATTATTTCAGCAGTCGTCTAGGCGGATCCTTTTCCGCCTAGCGTCGTCACAGCTCATCAACGTAGGCACCACTACGCTTCTTCGCTGCTCCTTGCTATACGAAAAAATCTCTCGCCAATACTCCTACTTCAATTAATCATCATTTCCTTTACAGCTGATTTCAGCCGATTATTTTCTAATCAGCTGATTTATATCGCACGATATTTATTTTTCCCCACAAAAATTCCATACTCAAACGAATGCCACTGCTTCATTACCCACGAATTGACAAATCGCATATCATCCATTATCATAAATTTAATATGATTTACGTGCCGCCGGGTGCGTCTCGCGGCTGTTCCATCAGGCCATAAAAGGAGCAGCGCAGGGCGCACCCTTTTTGTTTTGTGGGAGGTTATATTATGCATTGGGTTTATCTCGTCTTCGCGGGTCTTTTCGAGACGTTCTGGGTGGTCATGCTGAAGCTGTCGCACGGGTTCACTCGCCCGCTGCCGACAATCGCCACGCTCGTAAGCATGACGTTGAGCTTTGTCCTTTTGTCACGCGCGCTGAAGGTGCTGCCGCTCGGCCTCGGCTACGCGATATGGACGGGCATCGGCATTGTCGGCACGTTCGTCATCGGCATCGTCATGTTCCACGATGCGGTCACTTTAGGACAGGGGCTCTGCGTGCTTTTGATACTCATCGGCATCGTGGGGCTTCGGCTGATGTGAAAGAAACTATTTCCGCATAAAAATCCCCACAGGCTAAGACTATTGCCTGTGGGATTATTCATTTTAACCTTTGTCTATTGGAGCAAACTCAGCACACTCGACGCGCTTTGATTTGCCTGCGCAAGCATCGACTGTGCCGCCTGCAGCAGCACATTGTTCTTCGTGTAGTCCGTCATTTCCTTCGCCATGTCCGCGTCGCGAATGGTGGATTCGCTGTTTTCGGTGTTTTCCCGTGCCGTGACGATATTCGCCGCCGTCTTTTCGAGCCTGCTCCGATACGCGCCCATGCGTGTATGATTGTCGAGCGTGTATTCGATGGCATTCTCTATCACCGATATGGCATTGTTAGCACTCTCGCGCGTCTTGACGTCCGTGCCCGTGAGCCCAAGCGCATCGGAGCGCATGTCGCGGATGTAGATGTTTATGTTCTGATTCGCTTTTGGCCCCGTGTGGATAATGAGCGGCTTGTCCACCGTCGTCCCAACATCGCTGGCTTTCATTATTCTTCCTTCGAAGCCCTCAGCGATGACCATTGGGAAGTCTCTCTTTGCAATATAATATTTCCCTTTTATTTTATGTAAATATACAGAATGTAAACTCGCGAGTTCAACATAAGCAAGGTCCTTTTTATTATTCTGTCCAGTTGCCGCCGCAACGCCTTTCATGATGGCGTCAAGTATGTCGTCCACGCTCTGTATGCCATCAATTCCTATCATATAGGCAGTTGACGGAACAGTGTAACCATATACCCGGTCGATTTTATTTCCAACTAGCTTGCGCCCTTTGCCCACTTTCATACTAGCGTCAAATTTAAATGCGATATCCTGTGCGCATTGCGTACAGTAAATGGTCAATCCTTGATCGTTGAGATCATTCACAAGATTGCCTGTCTTGCCAGTGACATTGGAATAATCCTGTTCAGCACACGTATAAAAAAGTTTATTACCTTCATAGGGATAGTCTTGCGCTAATTTGCCTGTTGTATCCAGAAATAAACATTGTTGATTAATAGGATGTATAGCAATCGTCCCCTGATAAACCGACGATGAAGCAGGATTTTCATTTTTCAACTGAATAGATTGCCCAACGTATTTGTGAATATCCATTCCTTTAATAGTATCTCCATTTTGGTCAATCATGTAATATTTTTCATAGTTCCTTCCATCCTTGGTAAATTCTATGTAAGGTTTGTTCGATTTCGTATCTCTGAAAGTATACATCGTGGCCGTCTGATAACCTCGAATACTTCCACTTTTGGGACTGCTTCTGCCTATAAAATCGCCGTTTGCAGGCGACGGCATAAATCCGCTGACTTTGCTGTTGTACGTGATGTAGACATTCGGGTCATACACGAGCCCATCAACAGGCTCGCCGGGAAGACTGCCCGCCAAAAAGCGCCTGTAATATCGCCCGTCCAAAAGGATTTTCCCGTTGTACTTTGTCTCCATCGCGATGTCATCTATCTCTTTTATACGCTGCTGGAATTCTTTGTCCAAGATGGCGCGGTCTACGTCCGTGTTGGTGTCATTCGCGGAGTTCAGCGCCTTCTCCTTCATGTCCCTTAAGTTTTCCAGTATGCTTTGCATGCCGCCTTCCGCCGTCTTCACGAGATTGGCGCCCGTGCACACATTCCTTTCGTCTTGGTCCAGCGAGCGTATCATCACCCGCATGCGCTCAGAAATGGAATACCCCGACGCGTCATCGTCTGCGCCGTTTATGCGCATGCCCGATGATACCTTCTTCAGCGACTCGGACAGCGCCGAGTGATTTTTCCACATCTGGTCGAGCGCCATCGTCGCGCTCGCATTGTTTCGTATCGCCATCGTCATGGTGATTACCTCCGTGTATATGAAAACCTTCCTGCGGACCATTTCCCTATAATCTGCACATAATGACAGTCCGTCATCGATTCCGTGAAAATCTAATTTTACACTAATCCAAGTTAATTATACATCCTTTGTCCCCCCCCCCCGCAAGACAAATGCGTATGAATTTGTCGATATATGTGAAAAATTTAAGGCACCCATTTTTGACGACATTCACATTTCCTGCACATTGCGCTGATATGATGATGGACGGGAGATGATACGATGAAATATTGCGAAAGCTGCGGCACGGCGATGAGCGACGGCGCGCGATTTTGCCCGCAGTGCGGAAAGCCAGCCGCGCGCCGCAAACAGACGGACAGCGGTGATAACACATACAGGACGGAACACGACCGATACGACGATAATAGCCAAGACGCGCGGCGCGGGAAAAACGAGAGCGAGACGGAGCATCGCGACGGCGAGCGACAGTGGCGGCGCCAACGCAACGATGAGGAGCGGCGACGCGACCACAGCACTATAGGCAGCATACTCATGGGCACCGCGCTCGGCATGTTCATCGGCCACATGCTCGGATGGGACAGACACTCCGCCGCGGCCGAAGCGCAGAGCCAAGTCTCACTGCCGCCCGCGGGCGCTGACCGCGTCCACGACTACGACCACGATAGATTCGACAATGACGATGACCGCAACCACTACGATGACCACAATACATACGACGACGATGACGATTGGAATAGCGACGGCGGCGATGACTGGAGCAGCAACGACGACGACGACAGCGACAATGACGATTGGGGTAGCGACGATGACAGCTACAGTGGCAGCGATGGCTACGACGATAGCTACGATTGGGGCGGCGGCGACTGGGACGGTTCCGACGACGATTGGTGATGAGTTACGAGTGAACGATCAAACATGAAATGAACAACAAAAAGCTCGGCAGAAACCATTTTGGTTCATGCCGAGCTTTCGCGTTAATTTATCCTTTTGATAAGAACAAATCTATGATATAATCCAATGCGGAAGGTGCGTGCCTAACGGTAGGCGGTCAATTCTCAGCCCCTGAAAGGGGGCAAAGGCCTA
>OMWN01000033.1 GCA_900314765.1 uncultured Selenomonadales bacterium
AAGTAGGTCATAATATGAAGAGCAGAGCTATCAGAGCATCAGAGCATCAGAGCATCAGAGCATCAGAGCATCAGAGCATCAGAGCATGTAAACTCTGCTAATTTTTGTGCACAAAATTCAATAGGCAAAACTAATAGAAGCCTGTCGATTCGTGGGTTTGCTCCATGAATCGGTAGGCTTTTTCTTGTGCATGAATTTGGAAAAATAAGAGCGAACCATCTCGTATTACGTATATCAAAGTAGAAAGTAGGGACGCAAGATGACGAGTGAGGAAAGGTACATAAGAAAGCGTCTGCGCGAGGCGAGGCGGCAGGCACGGGAATTCTACTACTGCAGGAAATATCCGATACAGGGCAACAAAATCGTGTTCACCACCATCGAAGGTACGACGGGATTTTCCTGTAATCCAAAGTACATCGCGCTTGAGCTCCTGCGCCGCAATCTCGGCCTTGACCTCGTCTGGCTTGTTGACGACATGACGAAGGAATTCCCAAGGGGTATTCGCAAAGTAAAGAATACACTGAAGAATCGCGCATACGAGCTTTCCACCGCGAAAATATGGATTGACAACAGCAGGAAGCAACTCGAAGTGAGAAAGCGTCCAGGACAAACATATATAAACACATGGCATGGCCATCTTGCGTTCAAGCCTGTTGGCCTGGAAAGAGGAGAGCTCTTTTCAAAGATAGCGTATCTTGTGAGCAAGCACGACTCAGCTCTCATTGACTACGTCATAACGGACTCGCGTCGTACGGATGAGCGTGTAGCTAGAAGCATGCTCTACGATGGCGAGAAGCTGACATACGGCATGCCGCGCTGTGACATATTGCTTGACAATCATCGCCGCGATGAGGCAAAGCGCAACATAAGAAATCTGTACGACCTCGATGCTGATGAAAAGCTTTTGCTGTACGTGCCGACATTCCGCGGTGGAAGCCAGGGCACGAATCGGAGCATTGAAAAAGGTCAGCATGCCCCAAACTTCAGTCGACTTCTTCAGACGATGACTGAAAAATTCGGAGGACGATGGACGGTGCTTCTGAGACTCCATCCACAGCTTACAGCTCGTCATATAAGCGCGGGTGTACACCAGAGCCGCATCGTTGATGTCAGCAAATACGATGACATGTATGAGCTCTTGGCAGCGTCGGATGCGTGCCTGACTGACTACTCAAGTGCCGCTTTCGATGCCGCATTGACATATATGCCCGTATTCATATACGCGGACGATGTGAAGGAATACGAGGAAGAGCGCGGAAGCCTCCAATGGGATATGAGAGCTTTGCCGTTCCCATTTGCAGAAACAGATGATGAGCTGAACGGCGCAGTGCAATCATTTAATGAAAAGCAGTATGACAAAAAGCTCGACGAATTCTTCGAGCAAATCGGAATGGTGCGAGGCGGGGACGCCGCGAAGAAGACGGCAGACCTTATAGAAGATTTGCTGAAAAAATGAAGTCTGGAGAGAGCGACATGAGCACGGTACTTGTCCTGAACATGGGAATGAAAAGCATAAGGAGCATCATATTCACAGACAAGGGGCAAAAGCTGTCATCGGCGGCGCTCCCTCTCCAGTCCGCAATCAACGACAAAAGGGTCGAGCAGAACCCGAGCGAGTGGTGGGAAAAGGCAATAGCCGTAATGGGGCAGTCGCTCAAAGATGCCCGAATAAAGCATATAGACGCGATGACTGTCACGTCGTCCGCCTCGTGCCTTGTGTGCGCGAAGCCTGACGGTGAGCCCATCGGGGGCTGCATCATGGTGTCAGACAAGAGGGCAGAACTGGAAGCTAAGGAAATATCCGAAATGCCTTCATTCGCGCCTGTCGGTGAGAGTACGGGCCTCAAGATGTCGTCGAGCCTGCTTCTTCCGAAAATATTATGGATAAAGAAGCATGACCATGAGGCGTTTGACAAAACAGCGTATTTTATGACGCCTAATGACTATCTCATATACAGATTCAGCGGCAATGTCTTGACGGACTATCTGAACGCCGCCAAATATCATTACGATGTTGCGACAGGCAAATATCCTGAGATGCTACTGAAGGATTTAGAAATACCAGTCACAAAGCTACCGCCAGTAAAAAATATTGGCGACGACGCTGGGGAACTGCTCCCAGAGATAGCGGACAGGCTCGGCATTGAGCGCGCACGCGCGTCATCGTAAGCTCGTATGACGCTATATGCTCATTCTTTGGCAGCGGTGTTTCAGACGAGGGAGAGGCAAGCGACGTGTCGGGCACTGTGACCGTTTTCCGCTGTCTGAGCTTCAATAAAGCAGTACAGGCAAGGGCACAAAATCTTCGCGTGTATGTCAGCCCATATAAAGCGGAAAACGCACAAATCGTCGGCGGTTCAAACAATCTCGGCGGCGGGCTCATAGAATGGGCAAAGCAATGCTACTACCAGCATGAGCCATACCCATATGAGGTCATGGAGAAGGAAGCAGGTGAGTCAGAGGTCGGCGCGAATGGGCTCATATTTCTGCCATATCTTCTTGGCGAGAGGGCGCCGCTTTGGAACGACGACGCGCGTGGCGTGTTTTTCGGGCTTGAGAGAATGCACACGCGCAAGGACATGACGCGCGCCGTGTTCGAGAGCACGGGCTTTATCGATATGGACATGCTTGCCGCTATTCGCGAGGCTGGCATCGAGGTATCGAGCGTCAGGCTCTCAGGCGGTCTCGCGCGCGTCAATCTTGTATCGCAGATAAAGGCCGACATACTCGGAAAAGATGTGATGGTGCTCAGCGAATTTGAGACCACGTCAACAGGCGCGGCGATGCTCGCGTTCATTGGCCTCGGGGTATTCAGAAACCTCGGCGAAGCCGCAGCGAGATTTGCCCATGTTCGGATGATCATAAAGCCGGACATAGAAAATCATAAGAAGTATCAGCACGTTTATGAGCTCTACCATTCAACATACGAAACGCTAAAGCCTCAGTTCAGAAAACGCATGGATGTGCTTGAACGCATAAGAACAGACAGGGAAATCAGAATCGAGAACCTATGATGGAGGAAAGCATGCAGGCAATAATAATGGCGGCCGGCAGAGGAAGCCGACTGGGAAATCTGACGGATGAGATACCAAAGGCATTTCTGAGAGTGCGCGGGCACAGGCTCATCGACTACAGCATTGCGCTTTTGCACTGGCAAGG
The DNA here is from genome assembly GCA_900314765.1 of uncultured Selenomonadales bacterium. Taxonomy (GTDB): domain Bacteria; phylum Bacillota; class Negativicutes; order Selenomonadales; family Selenomonadaceae; genus RUG024. The sequence goes on from OMWN01000033.1 coordinate 3,160, forward strand.
CGTCAGAGACATAAAAATCGTCACGGGCTACAAAAGCGAAAAATATGAGGAGCTCGCGTCAGGGACGCCTGGAGTGACTTGCATATATAATCCCTTCTACGACGAATGCAACGTCCTTGGCTCATTCTATATAGCTCAGGGCTATCTTGCAGACGAGGATACCATCTACATGCATGCCGACACGCTTTGCGATGCAGGGCTTTTCGCTGAAATGACGAAGATGCAGGGCGACATTGTGTTGCCTGTGGATTTTCGTCCATGCGATGAAGAGGCAATGAAGGTTGAGACGAAGGATGGGCAGGTCATAAAGCTCGACAAGGGTATCCCGTGCGACGTCGGTGAAGGCGAATTCATCGGCATCGCGAGGCTCAGCGCAAATGTGATGCCTGCAATAAAGAAGGCGAGCAAAAAGCTAATGCAGCAGGGAAAACTCAGCTCCTATTTCGAGGCGGCCATACAGGAAGTCATCAACGGCGGCGGATACAGCACGCCCGCCCTTCCGACGAAGGGACGTTTTTGGGGCGAGGTTGATTTTGAAGAGGATTATGAATTCGTGAAGAAAAATCTTCCAGATGACCTTTGGAACTTGGCAGAGAATGACCGCCATGAGTGAGGGCATGTACGACGGCAAAGCGATACACTTTGCGTTCAATGTATGGGATTTCTCATCTGCGATGGCGGTTATGGACGCGGCGCACGAGGCAGGGCAGGATGTCACCTTGCAGACATCAGTGAATGTTTTCAAAGCGCTTCCTAAAAAAGAGTTCCGCGCATTCGTCAAGAGCTATGCCAAGAGAATGGGCATCAGCGCGTGGCTCAACCTTGACCATTCGAGGGACGAAAAACTTGCGCGCGAAGCCGTTGGCCTCGGCTGGGACTCCGTGATGATAGACATGTCATCGAGGCCGATTGACGAAAACATTGACGCAGTCAACAGGGTATATGAATACGCTCATGGCGATGGGCGCTCGGCGCTTGTCGAGGCGGAAATCGGCGCGGTGCAGGGCGTCGAGGAGGACATCGTATCGCGTGAGAGCAAAATCGCGTCAAAGGCAGAGATAGATAAATTCATGAGGGAAGCCCGCATGGATGCCATAGCGGTGGCATTCGGCAATGCCCACGGAATATACAAGGCGCCGCCAATTCTGCATTATGACTTAGTCGAGCATGTGACAAGAAAATATCCAGTGCCGTTCGTGGTGCATGGCGCGAGCGGCATGTCGGATGACACGATCAGAAAGCTGATGGGCATCAAGGGCGTGAGGAAGATAAACATATCGACGGACTTGAAGTTCGCGTACAGGCGCGGCGTCATGGATGCAATGGACGATGGCCTTTTTGATGAGAGCGGGTTTCAGCCAATCAACGTGCAAAGATGCGCATACGATGCGATGAAGGAATTGGTGCTCAGCAGGATGAGGCTTTTGGAGGTGTGATGTATATGGCTGTGGATTTCACTTGGGAAATAAAGACGCGGATTCATTTCGGGACAAACATATATGAGGACGCGCTCCAAAAGGAAAGAAAGCTCACGAAAGGCAGTATGCTGATAGTTACGACGGGGCATACGCTGAAAGAGAATGGCACCATTGCGAGGATTGAGGACATCCTGCGCCAAAATGGTACAAAAAATGTGGCGACGTACATCGGTCATGGAGCAAATCCAGAAATCACGGAGGCCGAGGCCGCGGGGAAAATCGCACGTGAGATAAACGCACAGGCTGTGCTGGGCATAGGCGGCGGCAGCGCAATGGATCTCGCGAAGGCGGCGGCCATAGCGGCAGTGAGCGATGTGCCGCTCAGGGACTATCTGACAAAAGGGATTGATGCGCCAGAGGACACGCTTCCTATCATAGCCATGCCGACGACGGCGGGCACGGGGAGTGAGCTCAGCAAGGGCGCAATCATGTCGGACACGGAGCTTGGCATAAAGGGCGGCATCAGAGGCGAGCATGTGGCGCCGCGTGTGGCAATAGTGGATGCGGCGCTCACATGGACGATGCCCGAGAGGCTCACGATGGAGACGGGATTTGACGCATTTGCTCATGCTGCGGAGAGTTATATGAGCCTTAAGGCAAACCCGATGAGCGAAATGCTCTCGATAAAGGTGATACAACTGATTGGCGAAAATCTTCCAAAGCTGAAGCAGGATTTAGACAATCACGACGCGCGGGAGAGAATGAGCTGCGCGAGCATGATGATGGGCATGAACCTCTACAACGTCGGCAACTGCCTCCCGCACCGCATGCAGTACCCGATAGGCGCGCTGACGCACACATCCCATGCGGCTGGGCTTGCGGCGCTTTATCAAGCATGGATAGGCGAAGAATACAAGATATGCAGTGAGAGAGTGAATGATATATATGAAGCACTGGGCATCGGCAAGCCGCAAAGCGCTGATGACGCGAGAGAAAAGATGAAAGCATGGCTGAAAACCCTCGGCATAGCCAATACATTGGAAGATCTTGGTGTGAAAGCGGACGAGATAGATGGGCTCGTGTCAAAAGTAACAGGAAACATAGCCAGCGACAGGCTCGCAAGGCAAGATGGAATAATAAAGAGAATATACGAGGAAAGCCAATGAAAAAGCCGCCATTGCAGGCGGCGAAAGTTTCTTTCAAATCCACGAGCACGAAGCTTTCATGCCTTCGTTTGACTAAGGAAATAGAGCTTCTATGGTTTCTTCACCTATGAGTATGAAATTGCTTTAAAATTAAATATTTGCCGTAAATACAGGAAACGCTGATTAATCGGATCAATAGTATTAATCAGCGTTTCCTATTATTTTTGTTCCTTAGATTATTATTTCATGTCCTCAGCGCCGAAGGCGGCGGGCAGGAGCTCGTCGATGGTGACGACTTTCACGTCGCCCATCGTGTTCGCCATGATGATGTTCGGTATGCCAAACTCCGCTATCACTTGGCGGCAGGCACCGCATGGCGCCGTCGGAGCGGGCGTGTCGGCGATGACGGCGAGCAGCGTGATGTCGTCGTGCCCCTCTGACACCGCGTTGAAAATGGCGGTACGCTCGGCACAGTTTGTGACGCTGTACGCTTGATTTTCAATGTTGCAACCGGAGTAGATTTCGCCATCGCTCGTCATGACTGCCGCGCCGACGGCGAAGTGTGAGTACGGTGAGTACGAGAACGACCGCGCATGCGCGGCGGCCTCGACGAGACGCTGCTCGCTCTCAGAAAGTTCAGTGATTTTTGCCATATCATTTCAGACCTTTTCTATTAAATTTGTGATGAAAATTTACACGAGTTTCTCGAGCTTGTCCTTCTCAAGCCGCGCGAGGACTTTTGAATGCGACGTTGGCGCTTTGTCGCCACCACGGAACGCGTCCTGCAGGATAATCTGCGCATCCTTGAAGCGAGTTTGGTCATTCGTGTGGAGCATCACATACGGCTCGCCTTTTTTGACGAAGTCGCCGACTTTTTTCATCATCGTGATGCCCGCTGCGAGGTCGATCGCGTCGCCGACTTTCGCGCGCCCTGCGCCGAGCGCCATCGAGGCGAGGCCAATTTTCTCCGCATTGACGGATGTGAGATAGCCGTCCTCGCGTGCCACGACGCCGACGTGATACTTCGCCGTCGGGAGCTTGCTCGTGTCGTCGATGTAGCTCACGTCGCCGCCCTGTGCGGCGACCATCTCGCGGAATTTTTTGAGCGCCGAGCCATCATCAAGTGACTGCGCTGCCATCGCGCGGCAATCCTCGATGGATGCGCCGCCGCTCACGTAGAGCATCTCGCCCGCGAGCGCGACGGCGACTTCTCTCAAATCGCTTGGACCGCCGCCGTTCAGCACCTCGACGGCCTCGCGCACCTCACTCGCGTTGCCGACCTCGCGCCCGAGTGGCTCGTCCATGTCCGTGATGAGCGCCGTCGTGCGTCTGCCCGTCGCCTCGCCAATTTCGACCATCGTGTCGGCGAGTGCGACAGCGCTTTTGATATCCTTCATGAATGCGCCGCTGCCCATCGTCACGTCGAGCACGATTGCGTCGACGCCCGACGCAAGCTTTTTGCTCATGACGGACGAGGCGATGAGCGGTATGCTGTCCACCGTCGATGTCACGTCGCGGAGGGCGTACATTTTTTTGTCGGCGGGCGCGAGCTCTGCCGACTGCCCGACGACGGCGAGCCCGTGATTTTTCACGGTGCTGATGAATTCAGCCATCGTCATTTCCGTGCGAAATCCCGGTATCGCCTCGAGCTTGTCAATCGTGCCGCCCGTGTGGCCGAGCCCGCGCCCCGACATTTTCGCGACAGTGCCGCCGCACGATGCGACCATCGGAGCGAGCACAAGCGTCGTCTTGTCGCCGACGCCGCCCGTTGAGTGCTTGTCGACTTTCTTGCCGGGTATCTCAGAGAGATCGACCGTCTCACCCGACTTAAGCATCGCCGTCGTTAGGTCGACCGTCTCGGCGCTCGTCATGCCGCGAAACCATATGGCCATGAGCAGCGCCGACATCTGCTCAGGCGGTATGCTGCCATGCGTGAAGCCATCGACGACGAACTTGATTTCCTCCGTCATGAGCTCGCCGCCGCGCTTTTTTTTCGTGATAATGTCAAATACGCGCAAAGGATAACACCTTCTTTTCGTGTGAATAAACAATTAAAAGTAACTAACATACAGGTTATATAGTCCCCAAATGATACCTCCCCAGTGCAATATAAATGTAGCAAAAGTTATCGCTGTCCCATGATTTCGTTGTAGCTCAGAAAGATTATGCATTTCAATGTCTCTTTTACTTATGCCGTAAAACAAATCGATTAAGACGCCAAGGTAAAATACAATAAACGCTAAAGAGCAGTTTGGCAAAAAAACAGGGTCAATGCAAAATGTTGTGGGATACCCTAGCGTAGTAAATTCCTAGTTGCAAAAAGAGAGAATTCCTTTTTATCATAAGAAATA
>OMWN01000052.1 GCA_900314765.1 uncultured Selenomonadales bacterium
CGAGGAGGCCGCAGAATGCCGCGCCGCCCATTGAAGTGACGGCGAGCGGAATGATCTCTGTGACGAAGAGAATCGCAACCACAGCCAAAAGAATCAAGCACTGTACTGCAGGTGACATAAATGTACCCCCTTAGTTTTTCCGCATGAGCGGAAGATAAAATAGATAATGGCAACGTGATAATTATGCTGATTGCGCTACAATGAGGTGTTTCCCCCCCTTTCATCATTGTCGCAATGCTACACGCAGTGCCACACAATGCCACGTGATTATGGTAGCATTCATTTTTTTTTCATGGAATACGTCAAAATTTTAACCATGAGTTAGCAATAAAGTAACGCATGGGAGTAAGTATTTGATTAACGCGATGAAAGTAAACAAAAAACCGACTGGAAATTTTCCAATCGGTCTGAATATGTAACATTATTTGTTTTTTGTGCGCATGATTTGCGCGTATATTTAATGAAAGGAATTGTTAAATTTATAAAAATTTTATCCTTCAGATTTCACGACGCAGTTTTTGCCTTTTGCCTTCGCGTCGTAGAGCGCGGCGTCGAGGCGCATGTAGAATTCTTTGTATGAGCCCGTGCGCGGGAACTCGGCAACGCCGAAGCTTGCGGTGACGCGCTTGCCGTCGGGGAGCATTTGCTCTGACGCTATCTGCTCGCGTATGCGCTCGGCGATGGCGGCAGCGGCGTCAATCGACGCGCCCGGCAGTATTATGAGGAACTCCTCGCCGCCCCAGCGGCCAGCGGCGTCGCGTCTGCGGATGTTTCTCGCGAATATGTGGCTGACGGTCTGGAGCACTTTGTCACCGACACCGTGGCCGTACGTGTCGTTTATGCCCTTGAAGTTGTCGAGGTCTATCATGATGGACGAGAGAGGCTCCTCGTCCTTTCTCTTGCCGGAGAGCTCCTTTTGAAGTATCGACTCTATCTCGCCCCTGTTGAATATGCCCGTCAAGCGGTCAATCTTCGCAAGATGCGCGAGCTGGTGATTTGCGGCCTCGAGCTCGTCGGTCGTGGCCTTGACGAAGTTGGCGAGGCGCTGGACAATCGTCATGGCGCGGCCAAAGTTTTTCGGCTTCGGTAGCTTGACGGGTCTCTTGCCCGTGCCGGGGCCTTCGCGGAAGCTTATGGCAATGAGACTCATGTTCTGCAGGATGACCTCGTCGCCTGCGCGCATGATTTCGCCGTGCACGTAGACGCCCGACGTCGGCGCGATGAGCGGGAAGTTCTGCACGTCAATCTGCTCATCCGCTTCGAGGAAAAGCCGCCTCGATATGCAGTTGAATATCATGATGGACTCTGGCTCAAATGAGGCAATATCTGACAGCGTGTCCTGCATGTTCTGCTGGATGGCCGTCGGGTCGCCGTAGGCGAGGCGCACGTGGTCGCCCTTGAGGCAGTTCGCGTAGAGCGAAAGCGAGCCGTCGCTGTACGCTTCTTTCGGCATGCGCGCGATGATGGAGCCTTTGCGCTCGAAAAGGAGCGGGAAAAGAACGCGCTCGTCTTTGAACATGTCCGGCGTGATTTTGAGATATTTCTCATAGAGATTTATGGCGGGCTGATAGTTGAGGGACGCGATGGCATCGATGCCTTTGAGTTTTGTGATTTGGAACGATTTGCCGAGCGGCTGCCAGCCGAGGCATTGATGAACGCGCACTCTCAAGTTGTCGCCGATGAAATTGATGGCGATGATGGCGTTGTCGAATATGTTGTCGGGCGTGAACACGTACTGTCCCGCGCCCTCGGTCTCGCCGGACACGCCGCCGAAGACGCGGACGGCCGGCGGCAGCACTGAGAGACGATGGAGAAATTTGTAGAGCTCAGGCGTCGGCGGCGTCGTGATGAGCTCAATGCCCGCAGGGATGCCAAGCCGCTCCGTGCTCCCTATGAGATCGTCGGCAGCCTCATCGGCACTCACTTTGCTCAGGTCGTAGACTCTGATGTTGAGCTTTGTCGAGTCGAAGACCATGAAGCTCAGCACCGTTGTCTTGTCGCTGATGGTGCCATTGAAGATCTCGCCGCCCGTCGTGAGTCCCGCGATGATGGCGCCGGGCAGTTCCTCTTTTATATTTTTCAGCAGATGATGAAGGTTTGCGCCGCTCGTCCATCCCGAGAAAACGGACACGAGCACATGATGCGGGCCGGGTGGGCACTCGCGCCAGAACGCGTCAATGCAGGCAGGGAGGTCCGAGAGTGTCTTTAAGAAAAATTGAATTTGTCTCATCGTGTGCCTCCCGCGTCAACGCTTCTTCATTGTTAAACATGAATCATTACAAAATTTATAAAGCTATTATATCATAAATCGGTCGCAAACTAAACAGAAAATTAAAAAACGAATATTAATATTAAGGAAACTGTGAAATTTTGTGCCGTTAATTTTTTGACGCGATGACGAATGTGATGAGCATCGAGCACGATGATGGAGCCGCTTGCACCGCGGCTCTTTTTTTGATATATTGAGGATAAATGCGTGGCATGAATGAATCAGAGTGAGAGACGAAAACGAGGCGCTATTATTAATGAAGAAACTGATTCAAATTTTTACGATTTTTTTGTGCGCGGCGACGATTTTCATGATGACGCAGACGAAAATCGCGAGCGCGGAGATAAAGCCCGACGATTTCACGGTGCGCGGCGTGAAGCTCGATGCGCCTTTTGACATCGATGTAGCGACGAAGGCTTTTGGCGCGCCGATGTTCGACAAGGAGAAAAGCGTGTTCGGCTGGCGCGTGAAGTATTATATTTTCGATCACTATATCAATGTCGGCGTCGTCGGCGCCGATGAGAACGTCGTCGACATCGTCATCCGCGATGAGAAATACGAGGGACGCGACGGCATGAAGCAGGGCGCGACGGGCTACTACATGAAGAAGGTCTACGGCAAGCCCGAGCGCGTGCAGCTCGACGGCGCGACGTACAATGTCTACTACAATCCCGAGAACAAGAAGGAGCGGCTCATGCTCAAGACGGACACGATGAACAACACGCTCCTGTCGTGGCGGCTGACGAGTCTCCCGATAACGGAGGAGGAGGCTGACGACAGGTACGACGAGTGGGAGTCGAACGAGCTCGGCGCGATGGGCATCAGCATCGACGCGAGCGCGATGAGTGAGAGCGGCAATGCGAGCTACGAGGATGGGCGCTTCACGAAGTTCGAGGATGACGGCATAGACGGCGGCAATGTCATCGACGGCGGCGACCCCGACATGATTGCGCGCGACAACGCCGCAAAGAAGGCGCGCGAGTGATGAAGAATTCTCACATCATTCATGCGCTTGGCACGGTGCTCGGCTGCCTCATCAGCACGAGCGCCATCAATCTTTTTCTCATGACGAATCACTTGCTGTCGGGCGGTCTCACGGGCATCGGCATCATCATCTACTATCTGACGGGCTTGCCCGTCGGCATTCAGGTGCTCATCTACAATCTGCCGCTTTTTATATGGGCGTACAAGGTGATGGGCAAGGAGTACATCGCGAGCACGATATTTGGCACGGTGATGTTTTCCGTGTGCGTTGATGTCACGCAGTTCCTCCGCGATTATCAGCCTGTCGATGACCCGATGCTCGCGGCGATTTTCGGCGGTGTGTTCGTCGGCACGGGCTACGGCATCGTGTTCAGGAGCAACGGCACGACGGGCGGGCTCGACATCGTCTCAGCCATCATCAAAAAATATTATTCCATAAACATGGGCATGATGAATTTCATGTTCAACTGCGTCATCATGGCGGCGTCGATGTTCATATTCGGGCCAAAGCCCGCGATGTACACGCTGATTTGCATGTTCGTCAGCGCGACGCTCACGGACAAAGTCGTGGCGGGCTTCATCACGCGAAAGGCCGTGCTGATTGTCTCGGAGCAGTCTGCCATGATATCGGAGGGCATCATTCACGAGATGGGGCGCGGCGTGACGTTCCTTCACGCGGAGGGCGCGTTCCTGCATCGCGCGGAAAAGGTGATATTCGTCGTCGTCACGCTGACGCAAATCGCGAAGCTCAAGTCGATCGCGTATCGATATGACCCGACGGCGTTCATGATTGTCGTCGACGCGAATGAGGTCATGGGCCGCGGCTTCACGATACCGCTCGTGAAAATCGAGGAAATGGTACGAAAGCGCGACGAGGAAATAAAAAGCAAGGCAGGAAAATGAAATTAAATAGGAAAATTTTTGATAAATAATTTCACTCAAGAAAGGTCGCGGATAATTGATGATAAAGGATTTGGCGCATTTCGTCATGGTCGCACAGGGGAAGGCGATGGCGGACGTCGTCATAAAGGACGCGAATGTGTATCAGTCGTTCCTCGGGACGTTCACGCGCGGCGACATCGCCATCGACCAAGGGCACGTTGCGGGCATCGGCTCGTATGAGGGGCATGAGACGATAGACGCGCACGGGCGCTACGCGACGCCGTCGTTCATAGACGGCCACGTGCACATAGAGAGCTCGATGCTCTGCCCGAGGGAATTTGCGCGCGCGGTTGTGCCGCTCGGCACGCTCACGGTCGTGACGGACCCGCACGAGATTGCGAATGTTGCGGGCGTTGCGGGCATCCGCTATATGATGGACGCGGCGAAAAATCTCCCGATGGACACGTACTTCATGCTGCCGTCGTGCGTGCCGTCTACGCCGCTCGAGGACAGCGGCGCGACGCTGTCGGCGGCGGAGCTTCGGCCGCTCCTCGATGAGCCGATGGTGCTCGGGCTCGCGGAGTTCATGAATGTGCCGGGCGTGCTCTTGTGCGACGCGCAGGCGTATCAGAAGCTCACGATGAAGGACGACCTCAAAATCGAGGGCCACGCGCCGGGCGTGATGGGGTCGGACCTCTCTGGCTACGCGGCGGCGGGCATCACGTCGGACCATGAGTGCGTGACGGCGGATGAGGCGCGGGCGCGGCTCGCGGCGGGCATGTATCTCGAGATACGCGAGGGCTCTGCGGCGCGGAACTACCGCGCGCTGAGCCCTGTCATCGATGAGCACACGGCGCCGTATTGCCTTTTGGTGACGGATGACCGCCATCCTGCGGACATTTTGGAGCGTGGCCATATCAATTCGATTGTGCGCGATGCTGTGAAGAGTGGGCTCGACCTAGGCGTCGCCATCAATATGGCGACCATCAACCCCGCGTGCTATTTCGGCCTACGTGACACGGGCGTCATCGCGCCGCATTATCATGCGGACATACTGCTTTTCGACGACCTCGAGTCATTCGTGCCGTCGCTCGTCATGCGCCGTGGCAAAGTCGTAGCGGAAAAGGGCGGCCTCGTCTGCACGATGCCCGAAATAAATCATGGGCTCATCGAGGACTCCGTGCGGCTCGCGCCGTTCAGCGCGAGCGACCTCGTGATTCATCTGCCGGGCGGCAAGGCGAATGTCATGGAGCTCGTGCCGCATCAGCTTATCACGAAGAAAGCGGTCATGGACGTGAAGACGGAGAACGGTCTCGCCGTCGCCGATGCGGAGCACGACATATTGAAACTAGCGGTGTTCGAGCGCCATCATGCGACGGGGCAGGTCGGGCGCGCGCTCGTCAAGGGATTTGGCCTGAAGGCGGGCGCCATCGCCTCGACGGTTGGGCATGACTCGCACAACCTCACGGTCATCGGCGCAAGCGATGTCGATATGATTGCGGCGGCACGCGAGCTTGAGCGCATACACGGCGGCTTTGCGATTGCGCGCGATGGCAAGGTGCTCGGCAGTCTCGCGCTGCCGATTGGCGGGCTCATGACGACGTCCGACGCGCGATATGTCGCGTCGGAGGCGGCGAAGCTCGTCAAAATCGGCCGCGACCTCGGCGTCAATGAGGCGTATGACCCGCTCATGACGCTTGCGTTTTTGAGTCTGCCCGTCATACCCGCGCTGAAGCTCACGGACAGGGGACTCGTCGATGTCACAGCAGGCAGGATTATCTCCGTTGCGGCAGAGTGAAGAGGTATGTGTGTGGAAGTAATGCCTTCGGCGATGCCAGTCCTCATTCACTGCGCAATTTCGACAGGCTCTAATGCTGGCATCCTCGCGGCAAAAACGAAAACACGCCGCTTCGGAGCCAGCCAAAGAGCCTGTATGAAATTGCTAAGTTACTTCGGACTGGCATCGCCTCGGGTATGGTCTGGAACTCACGTATTTGTAAAGACCCTCTCCGCCCCTGCGGGGCACCTCCCCCAGAGTGGGAGGCATAGCGAAAGCGGTGCTTTACGATATAATTGAAAGCGAATGACAGTCCTTCAATTTAAACATAATGAGAAAAGTCATTACGTTTTCGTTAGTCGATCGAATTAATGACTAAAACCTTCACCTTAAGCTAGTGTAAATAATTTCAGCGTCTGTAGAGCCAGCCTCCCCAATGGGGGGCAAACATGCCAGTGGCATGTTTGCGCGAGCGAATGCGAGGCGGAGAGGGTCGCTCATAGCATGTAGTAGGGGCGACTTAATCTTATTTTCAACCCCATACTATCTTAATGATGATGGAAAAATTGATAAGGATGGAAAAATCGTGACAGAGAGTTTGAAAATCACATATCTTTTGAACAGCGGCTTTGTTGTGTCGGGCGATGGCTGGGCGCTGTTGTTTGACGATTACCGCGACCCGACGCAGGCCGTCGACGCGGTTCTGAAGTCTGAGCCGAGGTTTTACATTTTCGCGTCGCATGCGCATTTCGATCATTTCAATCCCGCCATCTCGCGCTTTGCGGCGAAGGCGTCGCACTACTTCATCAGCAGCGACATTCGCGCGCTGCCGCAGGCGCGGCGACTTCCCGCGAAAAAGACGACGTGGCTCCAGAAGTACGACGGCTACCGCGACGATGACATCGAGGTGACGTCGTTTGACTCGACGGATGAGGGCACATCGTTCCTCGTCGAGATTGACGGCTGGCGGATTTTTCATGCAGGCGATTTCAACTGGTGGCATTGGGAGGACGACACGCCCGACAACATTGGCTTCGCGCGCAATGGATTCATGAAGCAGATGAAGCATTTCGACGGGCAGAAGTTTGACGTCGTGTTTTTCCCCGTCGATGGCAGGCTCGGCAACGCCAAAAGCTGGGGCGCAAAGGAGTTCTGCTGCCGCACGTACACGGGCGCGCTCGTGACGATGCACAGCGTCGGCTATCCGCGTTGGAAGCCCGAGGTGAATTTTTTCCAGCCAGGCAGGAAAATCCCCGTGTGGTCTCCGACGGAGTCGGGCGAGACGATGACGCTCAAAAAGGGCGGCGCGTTCGAGCCCGTGGATGAGACGCGCGGTGATTGAGCGTCGATTTACTATCGATTTACAACGGCGGTTGAAATATCGTATAATGAAGGGGCGATTTCAATGAAGAAAATCATGATGCTGCTCATGGCGCTGATGATGGTGTCGGCGACGTGCTTCGCGGCGGATGCAGACAATTCGAATGAAGGGGAGAGGAAAGTGGCAAATCACATCGCGGTATTTGAGACGAGCATGGGCGAGTTCCGTGTCGAGCTGTTTGAGGACAAGGCGCCGATGACGACGAAGAATTTCATCGACCTCGTCGAGAAGGGATTTTACAATGGGACGATTTTCCATCGTGTCATCGACGGATTCATGATACAGGGCGGCGACCCGACGGGAACGGGCATGGGCGGCCCGGGCTACGAGATACCGGACGAGTTCGGCGAGGGGCTCAAGCATGACAGTGAGGGCATTCTCTCGATGGCGAACGCGGGCCCGAACACGGGCGGCTCGCAGTTTTTCATCACGCTTGCGCCGACGCCGTGGCTCAACGGCCATCACGCGATTTTCGGCAAGGTCATAGAGGGCATGGAGGTCGTGAGGGACATCGGCCATGTGCCGACAAGCCGCAGCGACCGTCCGCTCGTCGATGTGACGATCGAGAAAATCACGATGAGGAACGGCGTCCAGAAGTAAATGGCGGCGTACACGTATATACTGCGGTGCGCTGACGGCACACTGTACACGGGCTGGACGAACGACCTAGAGAAAAGACTCGCGGCGCATAACTCCGGCCACGGCGCGAAGTACACGCGCCCCGCATCGCGTCGCCCCGTCGCGTTTGCGCACGTGGAGGAGTGGGCGACGAAGGAAGAGGCCATGAGCCGTGAGGCGCATATAAAGCGCCTCACGCGCGAGCAAAAAGAGGCCCTCATCAGAAATGATGAGGGCGACGGGAAAAAGGAATAAGGAATAGGGTATAAAAAAATCCGCTTATCGTTTTGGTAAGCGGATTTTTTATGGAGTTTGATGCGAAAATCGGTGGTGGAGTGAAGAAAATTTTGTCATGCGCGTCGCTCAGGCGCGCAAATTTTTTTGCGCTGTCTTCGCTTACGATTGACTGTGCGCAACCCTCTCCGCCCCTGCGGGGCACCTCCCCCAGAGTGGGAGGCATAGCGAAATCAGTGCTTAACGATATGATAAAGAGTGAACGAAAACTTTATCTAAAAGCTGAATAAAAGAATAAACTGTACATTCGCCTTTAGTCGATTTTAGCTAATGTAAATAATCACAGCGTCTGTAACGCCAGCCTCCCCAATGGGGGAGGTGCCGAGCGAATGCGAGGCGGAGAGGGTTGGCGAATCAAGACGCTTAGTAGATACTTATACCGCTCGCGGTTGAGTGCCAGTGCACTATTGTTGAATTCTGCGGTGGTGGGGTGACTCTATAGCTTCATATTCCACATGATGATGGCGTCTTCGCCGTTGTCTTGGTAGTAGTGGGGGCGACGGCCATATTCTTTGAAGCCGAATGATGCGTAGAGCGCGAGCGCGGGCGCGTTGGATGGTCTGACTTCGAGCGTCATGCGCGTCGCGCCTTTTTGTTTTGAGCGCGCGATGAGCTCTTGCATGAGGCCGTTGCTGATTTTTTTGCCGCGATGACTGGGCGCGACGGCGACGTTCATGATTTGCGCTTCGTCGGCGATGAGCCATACGCCCGCGTAGCCGACGATTTTCTCGCTGCTCTTGCTGTCGTCCACGGCGACGATATAGAGTGAGAGGTCGTTCGTCGCCTCGCGGTAGAACGCGTCGCGCGACCATCCGAGCGAGAACTCCGCCGAGAACGAAGCCGCCTCGACGGCAGCGACGTCCTCGGCGTCGTCGGGCGTCATCTCACGAAACTTTATGTCGCTCATCCCAAAGTACCTCCGCCTCGGAGCGCCGTATGTACATCGGCTCGAGGCTCATCACGTTGTCACTCTCACCGCGCGCGAGCTTCATGAGCCCGAGGCGCGCGACGCTCGCCGCGCGCGGCATCACGTTGGGCATCGGCGCGACGCTGACGTCCTTTGGCAGGTCGTCACGCGTCATGAGTTTTTTCGATACGACGTCGCCGACGAGCACGAACGATGCATTGAGCTTTTCCGAGAGTTCTCCGCACCTTTTGATGGCGTCCTCTATCGGCACAATGCGTATGGATTGCTCCTTTGTGAGCTCCATTGATTTTGATTCATCCTTCATTTGCCACGAGTATATGGCGAAGTACGCGTTTTTCTTTTGCGCGTCCATCATCACGCCGATTTTGACGTTGGGCGTTGGCAGATTTGCCGCGAGCGCTTCTATTGTCGGGACGCCGACGATGGGGATGCCCCACGCGTACGCCATGCCCTTCGCCGCCGCGAGCCCGATGCGCAGCCCCGTGAATGAGCCCGGGCCGATGCTGACGGCTATGGCGCCGATGTCCTCGCGCTTCACGTCCGCCATCTTCATCGCAAGCTCTATGTGCGGCTGCAGCGTCTCGGAGTGCGTGAGCCGCGCGCCGCTCGTCATTTCGGCGAGGAGACTCGTCTCATTCGCCACGGCGACGCTCGAGACGACGGTTGATGTGTCCATCGCAAGTATCAGCAATTTTCCTCTATCTCCTTCATCAATTTTTCTATCGCTTTGCTTTGGCCGATGGCCGTGAATGTTATTTCGCGTTCATTGTCATCGCCGTTTTCACTCACGCGGGCGATTTTTATTTTCAGGTAATCATCGGGCAAGCAGTCCGCGAATTTGTCCGCCCACTCGATGACGGCGATGCCGCGCGGCTCGTCCGTGTACTCGTAGAAGCCAATCTCGTCGAGTTCGCTCTCGTGCTCGAGTCGATAGAGGTCAAAGTGATAGACGTCGAGGCGGCCGCGATAGATGTTCATCAGATTGAACGTCGGGCTTGTGACGCCCTCTGTGACGCCGAGACCGCGCGCGAGCCCCTGCGTGAAGAGCGTCTTGCCCGCGCCGAGGTCGCCGATGAGGCAGAGCACGGTGCCGCGCTCTATGTGCTGGCCGATGAATTCCGCGATGCGCGACGTCTCACTTGGCGCGCTTGTGTGTGTTGTAAATGAATTGCTCATGATGTGTGTCCGTTTCTGTTGTTGAAATACTTAATTTACGGGGTCGCCGACGAATACGAGGTAGGCGAGCACGATGATGCCGAGCACGATGCGATACCAGCCGAACGCCTTGAAATCGTTCGTCTTGATGTAGCGCAGGAGGAACCGTATCGAGAGGATGGAGACGATGAACGCCGTCGCCATTCCGATGACGAGGATGAGTATCTCCGCGCCCGTGTAGTGAAATCCAAATTTGACGAGCTTCAGGAAGCTCGCGCCGAACATGACGGGGATGGCGAGGAAAAACGTGAACTCCGTTGCGACGAAGCGCGACGCGCCGAAGAGGATGCCGCCGATGATGGTCGAGCCGGAGCGCGACGTGCCCGGCACGAGCGACAGCACTTGGAAAAGCCCGATGATGAGCGCGGTCTTGTAGTCGAGGTCACGTAGCTCGCTGATGCGCGGGCGGCGGTTTTTGTTGTAGTTCTCGATGACGATGAAGAGGATGCCATAGAAAATGAGCGTCGAGGCGACGACGATGGCCGTCATGAAGTGCTCCTCCATGTATTTGTTGAACAGGAGGCCGATGACGCCCGCAGGGATGCACGCGACGATGACTTTTTTCCAGAGGTCGATTGTCTCGGCTTTTTCGCGGCGCGTCTTCCACGACGAGAATGGATTGAGCCGCTCGAAGTTCAGCACGACAACGGCGAGTATCGCGCCGAGCTGGATGACGACGAGGAACATGTCCATGAACGATTTCGACACGTCGAGCTTTATGAATTCGTCGACGAGTATCATGTGGCCTGTGCTGCTGATGGGCAGCCACTCCGTGAGTCCCTCGACGATGCCGAGGAATATGGTCTTCAAAATTTCAATAAAAGATAAATCCACGCGAAAGCCTCCAAAATGTTTTTGAAAATATTTCTGAAAATATTGCAAAGCCCATTATATCATGTTATGCGCGCTTGTAAACGCTTTTGATTTTCCTTTCATAATTTCGATGTGCCGACGTGAAATTTCCATTCCAACGTTAATTTTTTTGCTCTTTTGCATGAAGTGATTTTGAGTTATAATAAATTTATTCAATTTAATATAAAATCAGACAAGAAATGATTCGGTGATGCCAGTCCTCATTCCTGAATTGCCTCGGAGTGGCATTGCCTCGTGGATAGTCATGGACCAATAGATTTTAATATAGTGACTGTTCAATAACACCTAAAACCAAATTTTAGTCTCAAAAAAAGGCTATATCATTGTAACGATATATTTTAAATCATCC
>OMWN01000055.1 GCA_900314765.1 uncultured Selenomonadales bacterium
AAAGTATACCTTATGAAACGATTTAAAAGTCCGAGAAGCCTTGATTCTTCTGCGTTGAGGGAAACCAGCATGATAAATGACAACAAATCGGAAAATAAGAAAAATAGCGTGACTGATGCGGCTAAAAGCCGCGACAGCAGTGCGTTTCAGCGGAAGCTGCATAGAAAAGGAGCACATCTTACTTTTGCGGAGCGATCGATAATCCAGTCGATGATCGAAAATCAATGCTCGTTTCGTGAAATCGCTCGCACACTTGGCTGCGCGGTGAATACGGTCATAAATGAATACAGACGAGGGAAAGCGGATGACGGTCGTGCCAGAAGCTATCACGCCGAAGATGGTCAGGCTCAGTACATCGAAAACAGAGAGAACTGCGGTCGCCATACAAAGATAGAAGCTAGGAAGGCATTCATAGACTACGTCGTCACCAACTTCAAAGAAAATCATTGGTCGTTTGAGACAAGCGTAAAAAACGCGCTCGACACGGGCACATTCAAACGTGAGGACATGGTCTGCGCTAAGACGATATATAACTATGTTGACAAGAAAATGATCAAAGGCATCAGTATTTCTGACCTTCCACTCAAAGCGCGAAGGAAATACAAGAGCCCGAAAATTGCAAATAAATAATGTCGATGGACATAAAAATCATCGTAGTCACACACAAGCCATACTGGATGCCGAGCGATGACGTATATATTCCGCTGCATGTTGGCAAAGCGCTTCACCCATGTCTCAATCTTGGCATACAGACCGACGACGCAGGCGATAACGTCAGCGACAAAAATGCGTCATATTGTGAGCTCACCGGTCTCTACTGGGCGTGGGAAAATCTCAAAGCTGACTACATCGGACTGTGTCACTATCGGCGATATTTTGCTAATAGCGCATATATATTTTCGCGTGATGCAGAAAAGAAAAAGCGAGCAATCCTAGCTCGTCAAGACTATGAGGAAATGCTCTCAAAATATGACATCATCGTGCCGACGAAGCGACATTATTTCATCGAGACCGTGCGCAGCCAATATGAGCACGCCCACTACAAAAAAGACCTCGACGCAGCGGAGCAAATCATGCGCGAAAAACGCCCCGACTATATCGCATCATTCGACAAAGTAATGCGTCAGCGCAGTCTCCACATACTGAACATGTTCGTCATGAAATGGCCACTTTTCGATGAATACTGCGCATGGCTTTTCCCAATGTTGTTTGAGCTAGAGAAAAGAATAGATACGAGCGGCTATGACGTATACGAAAGGCGTGTATATGGTTTCATTGCGGAGCGACTTTTCAATGTGTGGCTCGAAAATCAGCACGCGAGGGTAAAAGAAATGCCCGTCATGTGTCTTGAAAACGTGGATTGGACTCATAAAATCATATCATTTTTGGAAAGAAAATTTTTAGGAACAAACAACAGGTAAAACAATACCGACGTGAAGGAACAATGAATGTTTAAGTGTATTGCTGAAATAAAGAAGTATCAATTCCTCATATACGAGCTGGTCATACGTGACATAAAGAAAAAATACAGGAGGTCTGTCCTCGGCGTCGTCTGGAGCATACTGAACCCGCTACTCATGATGGCAGTCACCGCAATGGTCTTCTCGACGATATTCCGCTTTCAGATAGAGAACTATCCGCTCTATCTATTGACGGGGCAGATTATGTTTACATTTTTCTCCGAGAGCACGAGCTTTGCCATGGCGTCAATAATCGAAAATGCGTCTCTTTTGAAGAAAATATACATACCAAAATATCTGTTTCCGCTGTCGAGAGTCATATCGAGCTGTGTCAATCTGCTGTTCACGCTGCCCGCACTGCTGCTCATCATATTCGTCACGGGTCAGACCGTGCACATCGAAATGACAGCGTTCATCGTGTCGCTCGCGCTTTTGCTCGTGCTCTGCTTCGGCGTGGGGCTGTTGCTCTCGACCGCTGTCGTATATTTTCGCGACATATTCCATCTATACGGCGTCGTGCTGAGCCTGCTGTCCTACGCCACGCCGATATTTTATCCAGAGAAAATCATCCCAGAAGAATATCAGTGGCTCATTGTCTACAACCCGCTCTACTATTTTCTTGATGCATTCAGAGAGACGCTCTACATGGGGATGCTCCCAGATATCGAGCTCATATTGCGATGTGCCGTGATTGCAATCGTCGCGCTCATCATCGGAGTATATTTTTTCAACAAACATGAGAACCACTTCATCTTATACATCTAGCGAGGGAACATGACAGAGACAGTCATAAAAGTAAAAAACGTGTCGATGCATTTCAACCTCATGGTCGAAAGGACAGACTCCATAAAAGAATATCTTCTGAAGCTCATAAAGGGAAAGCTCTTATACGATGACTTTATCGCGCTTCACGACATTTCGTTTGATGTGAAGCGAGGCGAAATATTCGGACTCGTAGGGCTCAATGGCGCAGGGAAATCGACACTGCTGAAAATCATAGCAGGCGTCTTGAAGCCGACGACGGGTGAAGTGAGCGTGAATGGCACAGTCGCGCCGCTCATAGAAGTCGGCGCGGGATTTGATCCAGACCTCACCGCGAGGGAAAACATATTTCTCAATGGCGCGATACTTGGCTACTCGCAGAAATTCATGGCGAGCAAATTCGATGAAATCATCGACTTCGCAGAGCTCAAGGCCTTCATCGACGTGCCCGTGAAAAACTTCTCCAGCGGCATGTACGCGAGACTGGGTTTTTCGATTGCCACCATGGTGCAGCCCGACATACTCATCGTCGATGAAGTGCTATCCGTGGGAGACTATCGATTTCAAGAGAAATGCGAAAAAAGGATAGAAAACATGATACAAAATGGCGTCACCATCATCATCGTATCGCATAACGTGACCATGATGAAAAAGCTCTGCACCCACGCCGTTTGGCTCGAACATGGCAGCATGAAGGCACTGGGCAGCGCGAAAGAAATATGCGCTATGTATGTATGAAGGCAAAGAATAAAAATAGAAATATCGGAGGAAGAAAATGGCAAAGGACATAAAGATTTTCGTATCTCATAGGATAGATTTAGACAGCAAGGTGATAGAAAATGAGATATTCTTTCCCGTCCGTTGCGGTGCAGTGTTCGATAAAAGGCCAGATGTTTCTATCGTAGGAGACAATACAGGCGATAATATCTCCGAAAGAAGAGAGACATTCTGCGAGCTAACTGTTATGTATTGGGCGTGGAAAAACGTCGAAGCAGATTACTACGGACTTTGCCATTACAGAAGGTATATGTCTTTCAGAGATGACATCTTGCCAGAAGACATATACGGCAATGTATGTTGTGATTATTTGAATGATAGAGCTGTATCGTTTTACGGCCTAGATAATGTATCTCATATTCATGATATTTTGTCGCAATACGATTTTGTATATACCGATTTTGACGTGTCGAACGATGGCTTTAAGAACGTTTACAAGCAGTTCAGTGTATTGCCTACACTGGATGTCAAAAACCTCGATGTTGCACTGGATGTGTTAAAAGAGAAATATCCGCAATTCATGCCGTATGCGAAAAAATATTTTGAAGGCAAACACCTTTATCCATGTCTGATGTTTGTTATGAAAAGGGACATTTTCAACGAATGGTGTGAGTGGATTTTTGATATTTTGTTCACGCTTGAAAAAAGGATGAACATAACAAACTACTGCTTGGAGAGTCAAAGGACAATAGCTCATATAGCAGAGCGCTTTTTTGGCGTTTTCATAACTTATCTCATGGAGACTCATCAATATAAATATAAGTGCATGCAGAGAGTCATGTTCTTTAATACCGATGATTTGAAAGTTCTGAAGCCGTATTACAAGCAGAGAAATGTACCGATTGTTTTCGCGTCGAGTGATTATTTCATACCATATTTGTCTATAACGTTAGAGTCATTATTAGAGAAATCTTCGACTGAATACAACTATGATGTCATAGTACTTAATACTGGCATATCGAAAAAGATGCGAAACAGGCTTCTCATGGCAACGTCAAAGTATCCTAACTGCCATATATGTTTTCATGATATCTCTTCACTGATAAACGATGTTATAAAGGGGCTAGAACTGCGCATACATGCTCATTTTGCAAGGGAAACATTCTATAGATTGCTTGCACCAGAACTTTTCAGCAATTATGACAAGGTCATTTACCTAGATAGCGATTTGGTTGTCTGTGATGATATTTCAAAACTTTATGAAATAGATTTAGGCGAAAATCTTGTAGCGGCTGTTACGGATGCGGATTTCGCAGGAGAGTACAGCAGGGAAGATTCCTACATAAAAAAATATTGTGATGAAAAATTAAAACTGAAGAATGTGTATGAATATTTTCAAGCAGGAGTCATGGTCTTTAATATCTGTCAAATGAAAAAAAGATTTAAACCAAGAGAACTGATTTCTATTGCCAATTCAAATGAGTTTATCTTTGTCGATCAAGATGTTTTGAATAAAGATTGCCAAGGTCGTGCCAAAAAAATCGATATGTCATGGAATGTGCTTCATGATTGTGGCGAAATGAGAGTTGGCCAATTCATAACGAGGGCACCTGCAAGAATCTATAAGGAATATTTGGAGGCTAGGAAACACCCTAAAATCATTCACTATGCAGGCTTTGAAAAGCCATGGGATAACCCAGAATGTGATTTTGCCGAAGTTTTTTGGGAGCGAGCAAGGAAAAGCTGCTTTTATGAGATTATTTTGCGAAGAATGATGCTGAGCACATCGGGAATATTAAATATACATCGCCTTAGTTTTGCCCGCCGCTATGCTGATAAGTTTTTCCCTAAAGGAACACGCCGCAGAGAAATGTTGAAGAGGATAATCCCTCGTGGCTCATGGCAATTCAATTTTTTAAAGCGTGTCTATCATTTTTTCGCGCTGGACTGATGAAGCAATGTCAAACATAAAAATATTTGTATCACGGCGCATCGATGTCAATAGCACACGCATAGACAATCCGCTCTATGTCCCTGTACGGTGCGGAGCCGTATACGATGACAAGCCATCAGATATGCTTGGCGATGATACAGGCGACAACATATCAGGGCGACGCAACAGTTTTTGTGAGTTCACTGTCGAGTATTGGGCGTGGAAAAACACAAAGAGTGACTATGTCGGGCTGTGCCATTATCGTCGCTATCTGACATTCTCAACGCGTAATTTCAAAGAAAATAATATGCGGCAGGTCATGGAAGGTTATCTCAATGGACCATCGATAAAAAAATATGAGCTCGATAATGTCAAGCTGATGGAAAGTGTCATAGAAGGCAACGACGTCGTGGTGAACTGCGCCGCAGATGTGGAAGGAGTACCCACACCGAAAGGATTTCAAAAGAGTGTCTGCGCACACTGGGAAGGTTACGACGGTGTTTACTTTGACAAGCGTGTGTTCCCGATGCTCTTAGATGACATAAAAGCGTACAGCGCAGATATTTACAGCTGTGCTGTTGAGTGTCTCGAAGGCAAATACCACAGAGGATATAACTGCTATGTCATGCGCAGAGATATCTTTGATAAGATGTGTGATTTTCAGTTCAGCGTGATGTTCAAACTGGAAAAAGAAATTCACGAAAAGGGCTATGACATCGCTTGCCCGCGCACGATGGGATACGTGGGCGAAATACTCTATGGCATCTTCATCTATTATCTGCAGCACAGGACAGATTGCAGGGTAAAGGAAGTGCAGCTCGTTTACTTTGAACAGACGGAGATGCCGGATAGTCGATGGAAATATTTTCTAGAAAAGATACTTTTTTGGGTGAAATTCAATTTTGAAGACATCGGCTATGCCCTGCTTCCGAAGGCATCAAAAAGGCGAAACTTTGTAAAGAAAATCTATTTTCGACTCACAAAGAGAAAAAATTAAAAGCGAAAAGAGGAAATCCGATGAAAGTTGTATTGCTGGCAGGCGGATTTGGCACCCGCATAAGCGAGGAATCACAATTCAAGCCAAAGCCAATGATAGAGATTGGTGGACGTCCAATCTTGTGGCACATTATGAAAGAATATCTGCATTATGGCTTTGATGAGTTCATTGTATGCGCGGGATACAAGCAGCGAATGATAAAAGAATGGTTTAGTCACTATTTTATCTACACAAGTGATGTCACGTTTGATTTCACGCATGGCGAAGAGACAATTCTCGAGCAGCAGCATGGGGATCCTTGGCGTGTCACAGTTGTGGATACTGGGTATGGAACGATGACGGGCGGCCGCATAAAGCGCATACAGAAATACGTCGGCGATGAGCCGTTCATGATGACGTACGGCGACGGCGTCTGCGACGTGGACATCGGCAAGCTCGCAGCGTTCCATAAATCGCATGGCAAGCTCGCGACGCTCACTGCTGTCATGCTCGACCAGTCGAAGGGCGTGCTAAACATCGGCGGCGATAACGCCGTCAAAGCGTTCCGCGAAAAATCCGCACTCGACTCCGCGCCCATAAACGCGGGCTACATGGTGCTCGAGCCCGAGATATTCGACTACCTCAGTGGCGACGACTGCGTATTTGAGCAGGAGCCGCTTCGAAGGCTCGCCGAAAATGGCGAGCTCATGAGCTACCAGCACCACGGATTTTGGAAGTGCATGGATACGCTTAAAGAGCGCGAAGAACTGGAAACACTTTGGAAGGGGGGCAAGGCACCATGGAAAGTGTGGAAGGAATAAGAACATAAAATTTTATTCGATGAGCAGAAACCGCAAATCAACAAAACGGAAGGACTGTCAATATGATAAATCCACAGCTTGAAAAAGACATCATCCACACGTATTCAAAACTAAGCGACACAGAAAAGGAAAAGCTCGAAGGCTCAACCATACTCATCACAGGATGTGCGGGATTTCTCGGATTCTATTACGTTCATTTTCTCTACTACTTCAGAGACAAACTG
The DNA here is from genome assembly GCA_900314765.1 of uncultured Selenomonadales bacterium. GTDB lineage: Bacteria > Bacillota > Negativicutes > Selenomonadales > Selenomonadaceae > RUG024. Next base: position 6,894 of record OMWN01000055.1, read on the forward strand.
AAACTCAAAAAAGTCATCTGCCTCGACAACTTCATGCTCGGCTATCCGAAATGGATAGATGAGATAAAAAAAGACGAAAGATTTGACGTAGAGAAATTCGACATCATAACGGGCAACATAGCGGACATAGACGGAGCAGACAAAGCCGACTACATCATTCACATGGCGTCGATTGCCTCGCCGACGTTCTATCGCAAATACCCGATTGAGACACTCGACGCGAATATCTGGGGGCTGCGCCGCCTGCTTGACTACTACAAAGAAAAATTGATAAAAGGATTTCTTTTCTATTCGTCAAGCGAAATATACGGCAATCCGCCAGTCGACAAAGTGCCGACGGACGAGGACTATCACGGTGATGTCAGCTGCACGGGGCCGCGCTCATGCTACGACGAGTCAAAACGCTTCGGTGAGACGATGTGCATGCTGTTCGCTCAGAAATATGAACTCCCCATATCCGTTTGTCGTCCGTTCAACAATTATGGCCCGGGCATGAAGCTCAACGACAAGAGAGTGCCTGCCGACTTTGCGCTCAGCATAAAGAACAACGAGGACATCGTAATACTCTCAAACGGCAGCCCCAAAAGAACATTCTGCTACATAGCGGACGCCATAGCGGGATATTTCAAGGTTCTGCTCTATGGCAAATATGACTACTTCAACATCGGCGTGGAGACACCGGAGATAACCATCGCCGAGCTCGCTGATATTTACAAAAACGCAGGCAAGGAAATATTCGGCTACACGGGCACAGTGAAATATGCGGTATCAGAGGACAAGGAATATCTCACGAACAATCCGCAGAGACGTTGCCCTAAGATTGGCAAGGCGCAAAAGCTGCTCGGCTACAACCCGACAATACTTGTCGATGAGGGTATAAAGAGATTTCTGCAATTCATAAAAGAAAGCGGGGAGGAAAACCTCATATGGTAATCACAGTATTTGGCCTCGGATTTGTGGGGCTCACGACGGCGCTTGGGTTTGCGCACACGGGATTCAAGGTATACGGCATAGACGTGGACAAAGAAAGACTCGCAACGCTTCAAAGGGGCGAGCTGCCATTTGTCGAGCCTTACATGTGTGACGAGCTCAAAAAGCACATAGGCCATAACCTCATCGTGACGGACGACGCGGAAACAGCCGTAAAGGACAGCGACATCATATTCTACTGTGTCGGCACGCCGTACGGCGCGAACGGCGCGGCAGACCTCACATATCTTTTCTCGGCAATAGACACGACGCTCGATGCCGCAAAGGACGACAAATTCCGTGTGCTTGTCACGAAATCGACGATACCGCCGTCCACGACAGCAGAAAAAATCGTGCCATACGTCAGGGCTCACGGCGGCGACGAGAAACATTTCGGCATTGCCAATAATCCCGAGTTCCTGCGCGAGGGACACTGCTGGGAGGACTTCATGAAAGCCGACCGCATCGTCATTGGCTGCGCGGATGACAAATCCGCCCAGATGATGAAAGAGATATACGAGCCAATGAACATCCCCATCTTCATCGTCTCATACTCCACGGGCGAATTCATCAAGTACCTCTCGAACACGCTTCTTGCCACGATGATCAGCTACTCGAACGAGATGGCGCACGTTGCTGACACACTCGGTGACATAGACGTCGCGAAAGCGTTCCGCATACTCCACATGGACGGCAGATGGGGAGACTGCAACATGACGACATACGTCTACCCAGGCTGCGGCTACGGCGGCTACTGCCTGCCTAAGGACACGAACGCCCTATACGCTCAGGCCAGGGAAAAGGGATTTGCGCCCCCGATACTTGGCAACGTCATAAAGACGAACGACGACGTGCCGAAATATGCGGCTGAGAAAATAAAAAAGGCGCTGAAGGGAAAAAAGAGACTTGCAGTTCTCGGACTCTCATTCAAGCCGAACTCCGACGACGTACGCGACACCCCGGCGGCGAAGATACTCAAGAGCCTCGCGGAGATGGGCGACTATGAGATATACGCCTACGACCCGCTCGCTATGGACGAATTCAAACGCCGCTATCCCGATGTAAAGATAACAACAGAAGCAACGGCGGAAGATGCAATACAGCATGGCGACGCTGTCGCAATTCTCACGGCGTGGCAGGAGTTCAAGGATGCTGATTTCATGGGGAAAGATGTCGTCGATTTGAGATACATGATGTGATGTTGAATATTGGAATGGGACGTCTTATTTTCGAGGGCATGAAAAAACTCCGCGAGCATAATGTTGCGGAGTTTTGGGAAAAATTTATTCAACGGCGAGGCCGTTTGCCTGGGCAAGGGCGCGTATTTTTTCTGCCGTCCAGCCAGAGACGCGTTCGATGGCATCGATGTGAAAATGTTCTTTCAGCATGCTGATAATCATCTCAGACTTGCCTTCAGCTTTGCCCTCGGCTCTGCCCTCGGCGGAAGCTTCGGCACGTTCTTGGCGAATTCTCATTTCGAAAGTCATGTAATCACGCTCCTCTTCTTCTTGCTGCTTTACTTTGTGGATGCGCTGGAGCGTTTGAAAAAATTTATTCAACGGCGAGGCCGTTAGCCTGAGCAAGGGCGCGTATTTTCTCCCCAGTCCATCCAGAGACACGCTCAATGATGTTTATGTGCATGTGTTCTTTCAGCATGCTGACAATCATCTCAGATTTGGCTTCAGCTTTGCCCTCGGCGGAAGCCTCGGCACGTTCTTGGCGAATTCTCATTTCGAAGGTCATATAATCACGCTCCTCTTCTTCTTGCTGCTTTACGGTGTGGATGCGCTTCTCGATGCGCTGGACAAGCGGGTCATCGCTGACTTTGCCGTCCATGTAGTCAAGGAGAGCGTTCATTGGTGCGGAAAGGCCATCACGTGAGCCTTTCGATGTGATGAAGATCAGTTCCGTTTCATCTGGGAGAATGAGCGACGGATTGTTCGCGCAGACGCGCGGGAAGCGATAGACGCATTGCTTTCCGTCGAACAGTGGGAAAGGACAGAAAAAGATGATGAAAGTCGGATGCAGGTCTGAGTAAAGGTCGCCTTGCCGCAGGCGCTCCATGTCGATCTCGTCGAGGTAGCATCGCGCACGTTTTGCAAGGTTCTTCGTCGGGTCGGTGGTTCCTTCCTCGCGAACTTTGTAGACCTGCATCTCAACGTCATAGACGCGCTCGGCTTCGTCATGGACATAGGCGTCGAGGCGAATTCCCTTGCTTTTGTAGAATGCCTGCATAGACTTTTCTTTTTCAAAATATGCGATGCGGTGGATGTTCCATGAAAGAGCTTCGTTGATTGTATCTTTGCAGATGCTTGCATCCTCGAGGACTTTTTTGAACATATAGTCGTCCGTGAAAGTGAGTTCATTCCAAGGCTTGATTTGTGGCACGGTATCATCATCTCCTTCACCTTTATTTTACGACGAGGGTGATGGAATCGCAAGTGGGGAATGATGGATGATGACAATAAAAAGGACGGACAAAGCGTCCGTCACGAATGGGTTTGTTAATGATTTAAATTATTTTGTTTTGAGATAAAAGGATAGGGGGGGGGAGGAACGTTTGAAAAAAGCAATAGTTACAGGCGCAAACAGCTTTGTGGGTGGGGCCTGTGTAAAGATGTTATTGAATCACGGCGTAGAAGTGTTTGCATTGGTACATGATGGCCGTGCAAATCGACTTCCAAATTCAGAACTAATCCATGTTGTGCCTTTCGATATGCAAAATGCGGAGCAATGCGAATTGCCAAATGACGATTATGATGTCTGCTATCATTTCGCGTGGGTTGGAGGAACAGATGTCAATTTTCGCAAGGATTATGATTTGCAGCTGAACAATGCGAAATGGACAATGGAAACGCTGAAGTTCGTGAGTTCGGTAGGCTGTCGTCGTTTCATAGGCGCAGGGAGCATCATGGAGCGAGAGATAGCTGACACATGCAGGGCATCGGGCAGCAAGCCGAATATGAACTACTGCTATGGCGTTGGCAAGCTGGCCGCACATATGATGGCGCAGACAGAGGCGGCCAGTCTCGGTGTCGAATTCATATGGGCGCTTATAACGAACGCCTACGGAGTGGGCGAGCTGAGCAACCGCATGGTTAATTCAACAATACGCAAGTGCATAAAAGGCGAGGCTCCTCAATTCACTGCTGGCACGCAAAACTACGACTTCGTTTATATCGATGATGTGGCGCGCGCGTTTTATCTCATCGGACTCAATGGCAAGCCGTTTCATGAATATCTCATAGGCAGCTCGACAGCTCGCCCGCTGAAAGAGTTCCTGCTCGAAATGAAAAGTTCCATCGCACCGAACCTTGATTTTAAATTCGGTGACATTCCATTTACAGGGACAAATCTTCCTCTCAGTGCGTTTGACTGCAGCATTACGGAGCGCGATACAGGATTCAGAGCAGAAATCAGCTTTGCAGAGGGGACGAGGCGTACTTATGATTGGCTGGCAAGTGAGGGGGCATCAATATGAGCGAAATGGATTATCTCATTATAGGGGCAGGACTGTCGGGCTCGGTGATTGCCCGGCATTTGGCTGAAAAAGGGAAAAGCGTCACAGTCATTGACAGACGCGATCACATCGGCGGCAATATGTATGACTATCGGGACGAGCATGGCATACTCGTTCAAAAATATGGACCGCATACGTTTCATACGAATGACAAATCGCTTTATGAATATATGTGCAGATTTGAAGAGTGGGAGCCGTACAGGCTCACGTGCGGCGCAGAGATAGACGGCGAGTTCACACCGACGCCTTTCAATTATAAGACGATTGATATGCTGTATTCGTCGCACGATGCCGCTGAACTCAAAAGCAGGATAGAAAAATATTTTGGCGGCAGAAAGACGGCCACGGTCGTGGAGGTCATGGAGTCCGAAGATGATATGATAAGCGGCTATGGCAGGCTGCTTTTTGAGAAGGACTACAGCCTGTATACGTCAAAGCAGTGGGGTATCTCATCTGAGGAAGTCGATGTGAGCGTGCTCAAAAGAGTCCCGCTGAGATTTTCTTATGACGAGGGATATTTTGACGATACGTATCAAATCATGCCGAAGCACTCGTATACGAGATTCTTTGAAAACTTGCTCGACCATAGGAATATTACCGTGAAGCTCGGCGTGGAGGCACTGAATCATATACGTGTCAGCGAAGATGGGGAGTCGATTCTCATTGACGGGCAGAAAGCCACGGTGCCCGTCGTATATACGGGTGCGCTCGATGAGCTTTTCCGCGCGGACAGCGGAGCATTGCCATATCGCTCGCTGAGATTTGAGTGGCGTCATGAGGACAATACGCAGTCGATACAGCCATACCCTGTGACGGCGTATCCACAGAGAGATGGCTATACGCGCATCACAGAGTATAACAAGTTGCCCGTGCAGCAGACGAAAGGCACGACCTACGCGATAGAGTACCCGCTCCAATACGTGCCAGGCGAAAAACAAGAGCCATACTACCCGCTCCTCACCGAAAGGAGCCAGTCAGCCGCCGCCAAATACAAACGCCGCGCGGACAAAATACGAGACTTTTACTACTGCGGCAGGTTGGCAGACTTCAAATACTACAACATGGACCAAGCACTGGAAAGAGCACTGGATGTGGCTGCGAGTATTATATGAAATAAGTGAAACTAGAGAATTACCATAAGCTTGGAGATTAATATGCAAATAAATAATTTTAAATCTATAAATTACATTAAATATTTGCTTATAATATTGCCGCCTATATGGGGATTGTATATGGTTTATGAGTATGGCGTCAATGTGGTTTATTACGATGAGTGGACGTGGATTTTCAATGCGGATAATTGGTCGTGGGAATGGATTTTTCGTCAGCATAATGAACATAGAATGCTTTTTCCAACAATAATAGCAAAAATATTAGGAAATATGTCGGGATGGAATAGTAAGTGGCATATGTATGCGAGTCAAGTAATTTTGCTAGGATATTATTTTGTTACAATTAAAGTCTTAACGTTGAATCAAAAGATTAAATCTATTGGCGTCGTTAGCTCATTGCAAATTTTCATAGTTGGTATGTGTATATATTCGTCGTGCCAGTATGAAAATATAACATGGGGGTTTCAGACAGCATGGTTCATGATTGCCGCACTTGGCGTAGCAAGTTTTTACCTTTTCGGCGAGTATATTAAGAATGATAAAAGATGGCAGCTTTTCGCATCTGTAGTATGTGCTTTTATATGCTCGTTTTGTTCTCTGCACGGGCAGACGATATGGTTTGCATATATGACGATATTCTTTATGGGTGTTATATCTGGGGAGAAACTGCCAATGTTCGGCGTGAAATGTATTTTAGCGACAAGTGCAGTGTCGCTGTTTGCTTATTTTTATCACTGGCATTTTGTTTCATATCATGCAAAGTATTCCGTAACAGGTTTCCTGCCTTTAATCAAATTTTTTCTAAAGGGATTAGGAATGACAATGTTGCAGAAGGGAGGTTCATTTACTGCGACAATAGGAGTGGTGATATTAGTTTGCTTAATTTGTATACTATTTCTACACATTAAAAGGAGAGATGTAGTGCGTTCAACTTCAATTGTTGGTCCAATACTAATGGGGTGCGGCATGATACTGATTATGGCAATAGGCAGAAGTGGAGCTGGAAGTGGAGATTATGTCCCTTCAAGGTATATGACCAGTTCACTCCTGTTAGTTGTGTATTTAATCGTTGATATGCTTTTATATGGCGATAAAAATTACAGTGAATCTATCGAGTCGTTTATTTCGCAATGCAAGATTGTAGTTAGGCAGATTACAAATATTCTTCTGGAAAACAAAGAATGTGTTTCAAGACTAATGACCATGATTATTGTTGTCACGTTTTCGGTGCTTGTTTTAAGAAATAATTATAAAAACATAAGCAAGCTGGATAGCACAAAAGATTTTCAATTATATAATAGTCATATATTGGTCGATTATGATAAGGCGTTAGTGTCTGATTTGATTAGAATATACCCTGCATTAAAAGATGAATCCCAAGAAACGTTAAATGAGTTTCTCAAAGCATGTGCATTTCTCAAAGAAAATAAATATAACGCTTTTGAGGATTTTGAGCCTGCACATAGTGTGGATATCTATGTGCCGCAAACATCTAGCAAAGGTATGAGGCTCTCGGTTGAAAATATGGGGCTGAACAATTTCTTTAAATACGGCGCTGTTTACAAGAAGGATATTCTTTTCAATGTCAGCGGGTGGGCGTATGACGAGGAGACGCACAGGCCACTGAAAAATGTGTATCTGAAACTGGATAGCGATTATTTCCCGACAGAAAAACAAATACGCAAGGACATAGCAAAGCGTGAGAACAACAGCGCGCTCAAAGAGTGCGGCTTCTCTGGATGGATAGCGACAGAAAACTTAAGCGAAGGCGAGCACACAGTGAGCGTGCTCGGCGAGCGCGAAAACGGGGAATGGTGCGAGAGAGAGATAAGAAAGTTCATCGTCGTTGGAAACGAAGAAACGCGTGAGCAAACAATAGCGCGGTTCAGAAAATGGGACTACGGGACGCCGACTATTGACAACGACATGAAAGCTTATCTCGACACGTGCTCGCTCAGTCCCGCAAAGCCGCTGACACTATACGAATATGACGGCAGAGATGGCAAGGAGAGCTTCACCATCGGCGGGTGGGCGTACGACAGGAACAAGGGCAAGCTGTTTTTACGTGTGTACGCGCACATCGCCGACAGATATTTTGACGTCGTGACATGGGAGCGCGCCGACGTGGCGAAAGCGTTCTCGAACAACAACATCATCATGTCGGGCTACAGCGCGGACATATACACAATGGACCTGCCAGCGGGTGACTACCCGCTCAGCATCATCGGCGTGGACGATGACGGGAATTGCTATGAGAAAGTGATTACTACTATAAGGATAAAATAAAAGGAGAGATGACACATGCGCATCGGAATAATAGGACTCGGATATGTGGGGCTGACGCTGGCAGTGGCGGCGGCATCGAAGGACATCGACGTCTACGGCGTCGAGATAAATGAGCACATAAAGGACTGCCTCAGACAAAACAAGGCTCACTTTTTCGAGCCAGGGCTCGACAACCTCATAAAGCGCACGAACAACAGGACGCTCCATGTGGTAGAGGAATTTCCGCATGACGTGAAGTTTGACGCATTTATCATCACGGTGGGAACACCGTTAAAAAAGATTGATGGCAAAAAGCAGGAGGAGCCGAACTTCGACTACATAAAGTCAGCACTGCGCGGAACAGTGAAAGACGTGTACGACGGCTCGCAGCTCATCATCCTGCGGTCGACCGTGTCCGTCGGTACGACAAGGAAAATCGTGCTGCCGTTTTTGGCGGAGCTCTGCCAGAAGCCCGAGGACGAGATACTCGTGGCGATGTGCCCAGAGCGTACCCTCGAGGGCAAGGCCGTCTATGAGCTGTCAAATCTGCCTCAGATTATCAGCGGAAACAACAAAGAATCCGTCGAGATTGCGCAGAGGCTTTTCCGCATCATGACGCCGTGCGTCATCGAGGCGAAATCACTCGAGGAAGCGGAGCTCATAAAGCTCTACTGCAACGTGTACCGCGACATGACATTCGCAATCGGCAACGCGTTCTGCATGGCGGCGCAGGAATTCGGCGTAGACGGCGTGAAGGCGATAGAGCACGCGAACTACGGCTACGAGCGCAGCAACATCGCAAAGCCGGGATTCGTCGCGGGGCCATGCCTCGAAAAAGATGCGTACATCCTCATAAACAACATGCCAGAATGCGACAGCAGGGACTTCATCCTCTCGGCGAGGAAATTCAACGAATCCATGGAGGACATGATAGTCCGCTGGGTACGCGAGAAAGTCGGCGAACCATCGGAGGGCAATGTCATTGCCCTGAGCGGCATGGCGTTCAAGGGACAGCCTGAGACATCTGACCTGCGTGGCTCCAGCTCCGTGTACATAGCGGAGAAGCTCAAGGACGCAGGATACAAGATGAATCTCCATGACTTCGTCGCAAAGCCTGAGGAGATGGAGGCACTGAAGCTCGGCACCGTCTACCACGACTTGGAGGATGCCTGCGCCGATGCGAAGGCGCTCCTCGTGCTCAACAACAACAAGAAATACAGCAACGTGACGGATGCGCCCGTGTTCAGAAGCGACAGGGACGGATTTGAGATACTCGACGCATGGGGCGCATGCACGGAGCTCCACTATGCCGACGATGTGAAAATCTCCACGCTCGGGGATATGTTCAACTGACACGGAAATTTAAGAAATGGGTGGTGACGAAAAATGAGCATGGAAAATGAGGGCGATGCCTTGCGCGAGCTCTATGACGCGAGATTTGCAGGGGAAAAGGAAAAGAAGAACTCCATGTGGAAAATCCTTTGCAGATATTGGTTCGATGATTATGTCAGAAAAGATGACATCGTCGCCGACGTCGCGGCGGGCTACTGCGAGTTCATAAACAACATCAATGCAAAAGAAAAAATAGCGATTGACCTAAACCCCGACGTTGCAAGATATGCGGACAAAGACGTGAAGACAATAGTGTCGAGCATCAGCGAAATCACTGATCGTGTCCCCCCCCATTCGATAGATGTGTTTTTCGTGAGCAATTTCCTGGAGCATCTGAACTCCAAGGATGAAATAATAAAACTTTTCAGCGATCTCAAAACCCTTTTGAGGGACAGGGGACGCATCATGATATTGCAGCCGAACATAAAGTATGTGGGCGGCGAGTACTGGGACTTCATTGACCACAAGATGCCACTGACGGAAAAAGCGCTCTATGAGTTGGCGGAAATGAACGGCATGAAAGTGACAAAGTGCGTGACGAAATTCCTGCCGTACACGACAAAGAGCCGCCTGCCGAAAGCGGACTGGCTCATAGCGCTTTACCTCAAAATGATACCTGTCAGCGGCTGGTTCTTCGGCAAGCAGACATTCATGGTCATGGAGAAATGATATAAGAGATTTCAGCGAGATTTAGGAGGAAAACAAAATGAAGATTTTAGTTACGGGTTCTGCGGGGTTTGTCGCGGGATATCTGGTGGATGAGCTTCTAAAGGCAGGGCATGAGGTCGTCGGCATCGACAACTACAGCAAATACGGCCCCATAGAGAAGAGCTACGACCATCACCCAAAGTACCATTTCGTCGAGGGTGACTGCAAGGACACCGCGCTCATGAATGAACTCATAGAGGACTGCGACCAGGTCATCGCCATCGCGGCCATGATAGGCGGCATCACGTATTTCCACACGTACGCCTACGACTTGCTCGCGGAAAACGAGCGCATCATCGCCTCGACATTCGACGCGGCGATATGGGCGCATCAAGAGAAGCACCTCGAGAAAATAAACGTGCTGTCGTCGTCCATGGTCTATGAGAGCTGCCATGACTACCCGAGCAAGGAAGAATATGCGTATACGTGCCCGCCTCCGCTGTCGACTTACGGATTTCAGAAGCTCGCGTGCGAGTACTTCGCCAAGGGCGCATGGGAACAGTACCAGCTGCCGTACACGATAATCAGGCCATTCAACTGCGTCGGAACCGGCGAGCAGCGCGCGAAGAACGAGAAGGAAATCATGTCGGGCAATGTGAAGCTTGCCATGAGCCATGTCGTGCCTGACCTCGTGCAGAAAATCTACAAGGGGCAGGACCCGCTGCATATCCTCGGCAGCGGCGAGCAGATACGCCACTACACATACGGCGGCGATTTGGCGAAGGGCATCCGCCTCTGCGTTGAGAGCGACAAGGCCGTGAATGAGGACTTCAATCTCTCGACGCCTGTCTCGACGAATGTCAAGGAGCTCGCCACGATGATCTGGCAGAAGCTCGGCAAGAAAAATGAGATCTCGTTCATTTCCGACCCCGCTTATAAATATGACGTGCAGAAGCGTGTGCCGTCCGTGGAGAAAGCGACAAGGCTCTTGGGATTTTCTGCGGGCACGAGCCTAAGCGACACGCTTGACGAGGTCATCCCGTGGATTTGCCATCAGATCGACATCGGCAATATCTGATGACGAAAGATATGGGGTGCAGCAATGCTTGATATAGTCGTCCCTGTATACAACGAGGCAAACGGTGTGCTCCGTCTGTTTGCCGAGATAGAGCAGGAAATAAAGACGCCCAAGCATGTGATGATTGTATATGATTTCGATGAGGACACGACGGTGCCTGTGGTGAGGGAGCACCAGCATGACTACAGCTTTGCCGTGGACCTGGTGCGCAACGATATAGGCCGCGGTGTGCTCAACGCCATAAGGACGGGAATGGAGCGGGCGACGGCGGAAATGGTGCTGGTCATGATGGCCGACTCCTCCGACAAGCTCGATGTGGTCGACTCGATGTGCGAGATGATGGAGCATCGCGCGTATGATCTCGTGTGCGGGTCGAGGTACATGAGCGGCGGCAGGCAGAACGGCGGCCCGCTGCTGAAAGGGTTCCTTTCGCGCATGGCGGGGCTGTCGCTTCATCTGCTGACGCGGATACCAACGCATGACTGCTCGAACAGTTTCAAGCTCTACCGAAAGTCAATGCTTCAGAATATAGACATAGAAAGCACGGGAGGCTTTGAGATAGGGCTCGAAATACTCGTGAAGGCGTATATCAATGGGTACAGGATCGGCGAGGTGCCATCTGAATGGTTTGACAGGGAAGAGGGAGAGTCAAACTTCCATCTGTGGCGATGGCTGCCGAAATATCTTCACTGGTATTTCTATTGCATACGTCATACGTGGTTTGGCTGATTAGGAGACACTATGAATATAATATTGCTTTCGGGAGGCTCGGGGAAAAGACTTTGGCCTCTGTCGAACGACATACGCTCAAAGCAGTTCATAAAGATTTTCAAGAACAAAGCCGGGCAGTACGAGTCCATGCTCCAGCGCATGTATGGCTCCATAAAGCGCATAGACAGCGAGGCCAATGTCACGGTGGCGACGTCGAGGATGCAGGTACCATCCATAAAGAACCAAATAGGAAATGATGTGAGCATATCCGTGGAGCCGTGCAGGCGTGACACGTTCCCAGCGGTCGTGCTCGCGTGCGCGTATTTGAAGTACGTCTGTAATGTGGATGACGATGAGAGTGTCATCGTCTGCCCTGTCGACCCGTATGTGGGCGATGAGTATTTCGTTGCGCTGAAGAAACTCGACGGGCTCGTCAAAGAGGACAGGGCAAATCTCATGCTCATGGGAATGGAGCCGACGTACCCGAGCGCGAAATATGGCTACATCATGACGAAGACGAGGGACGATGTCAGCGACGTACTGTCGTTCAAGGAAAAGCCTGACGAAAAGACGGCGGCAGAGTACATAGAGCGCGGGGCGCTGTGGAACGGAGGCATATTCGCGTTCAGGCTCGGATATATGATGAAAAAGGCGCATGAGGAGATAACGTTTGACGACTATGCTGATTTGTACCAGAAATATGATACTCTCAAAAAGATAAGCTTTGACTATGCAGTCGCGGAAAAGGAACCGAGCATTGCCGTGATGCGTTTCAGCGGCGAGTGGAAAGACCTCGGCACGTGGAACACGCTGACGGAAGCAATGGAGGAGAACACGGTCGGCGATGTGATGCTCGCCGACAACTGCGAAAACGTCCACGTCATAAACAATCTTGGCATGCCGATATTCCTCATGGGCATAAAGAACGAGGTCGTGTCCGCATGCCCCGACGGGATCATCGTTTCAGACAAGGTGCAGTCGAGCTACATAAAGCCGTACATAGACAAGATTGACAAGGAAATCCGCGTTGCCGACAAGCATTGGGGCAATTTCCTTATTCTCGACTCCGACGATATGGGCACGACGATAAAGCTGTCCATGAAAGCGGGGGAGTCGATAAGCTACCACAGCCATGAGCTCAGGGACGAGGTATGGATATTTGTGAGCGGCACTGGGAGGACGGTAGTGGACGGCATAACGCAGCGCGTCCATACGGGCGAGGTCGTCACCATACAGGCGGGATGCAGGCACTCGCTCGAGGCAATCACGGACCTGTATGTGATAGAGATTCAGCTTGGCAAGGACGTCCATGCTGAGGATATTAAAAGATATTCGGATGAGTAACGAGGGGCAGTCACAGAAGTATGGCAACGATTCCTTTTCTCCTGCGTCCCACGGGCAAGGACTATCTGTGGGGCGGGAGCAGGCTCAATGAGGATTTCAAAAAAAATATAGACATGGTGCCATTGGCTGAGACGTGGGAATGTTCGACGCATCAGGACGGTCCCTCGTATGTGGCGAGCGGAGAAATGGAGGGCATGACGCTCACCGATGTGCTGAAAGCGCATCCCGAATATTTGGGCAGGCGACTGTCAGACAAAGATGGGCTGCCTGTTTTGGTGAAGCTCATAGACGCGAAGGAAAATCTGTCCGTGCAGGTGCATCCGACAGATGAATATGCATTTCTCCACGAGGCGGGACAGCACGGCAAGACAGAGATGTGGTACGTGCTCGACGCGAAAAAGGATGCGCAGCTCGTATATGGTTTTGCAATGGATGTGACGGCTGAGCAAGTGAGAGAAAGCGTCGCCGACGGCACGGTGGAGAAATATCTGCAAAAAATTCCTGTGAAGAGGGATGATGTGTTTTTCATTCCGTCAGGCACGGTGCACGCCATAGGCAGGGGCGTGCTGTTGGCGGAGATACAGCAGAGTTCAAATCTCACCTACAGGCTCTTTGATTACAACAGAACGGACAAGGATGGTCATAAAAGGCGTCTCGACGTTGACAAGGCACTGGCAGTGGCAAACATGAAGGCGGCAGCGTCGCAGAGACAGCCGATGAGAGTACTGCGCTACCGTCATGGAATTGCAACGGAGCTTCTTTGCAGGTGCAAATATTTTCAGACGGAGCGCATACTGCTGAACACGGAGCGGTGCAGGGAAATGGCGGATGTGCCGGTGCAGGAGAATACGTTTCAGGTGTTGCTGTGCGTCGAGGGATGCGGGACGCTGTTCTGCGAGACGGGAGACGCCATAAACTTTTTCAGCGGCGACTGCATGTTTGTGCCGGCGCGTTGCGACGGCGCAGTGAAGATGCACGGCAAGGCGACACTGCTGAAGGTGAGCTGCTGAGAATGCGCATGAATGAAAAAATAAGGGAGCTCGCGATATACGGCGTATGCGGGGCGATGGCGGCCACGCTCAATCTTGGCGTGTTTGCGTTGTTGGCCGATGTGGCAGAAATACACTATCTTCTGGCTACGGCGCTTGCGTGGATCTGCTCGACATGCTTCGCATTCGTGAGCAACAAATTCTTCGTATTCAAGAGCATGGAGACAGGGATAAAAACATTTGTGAGAGAAGGCGTAGCGTTCCTCGGCAGCAGGTGCATCTCCGGCGTGATGGACGTAGCGGGCATGTATCTATTGGTGGAGATGCTGCACATTGGACACGATGTTGCGAAGATTGTGGTCATGGTGCTCATTGTGTTGAACAACTATATATTGAGCAAGTATGTCGTGTTCAAAAGAAAATGATGATGTGGCAAAGCCTCGTTGAATTGAGCAGCAGCGTATGCTGAAAATTCAACGAGGCTTATTCATTTAAAGATTTAAAGCGCATTTGAAGTGCGTTGTACGCATTGCAAAACAAACGAGACTACGGTAAAATGGTGGTATAATCTGAGGCGTGAATGGATGTGATGAAGGTGGAAAGGTCAAAAGCTGAATACGCAGATGACGAGCTGGGCGGGAGAAATCCCGAGTATGACCGTCTGGCAAAAAAGATACTCTCATATAAGAAGCTCCTCGTATAATATTTTTGTAAGCAAGATAAACCTCTTGCCTACGACCTAAACTCCCTCTTCTATTTGGGAAATCCTGATGCTACA
>OMWN01000091.1 GCA_900314765.1 uncultured Selenomonadales bacterium
GCTTCCTTCACAGAGTCTGTGATTATTTACGTTAGCTGAGAATCTACTAATGAAAAAAGAAGTTCTTTACTCTAGCAAAATTATCGACTAACGAAATCGTAAAGCCTTTTATTCATTCGTTTAGTTTTAGCATCAAAGCATTTCGTTTTATGCCTCCCACTCTGGGGGGTAAACATGCCAGTGGCATGTTTACCCCCCGCAGGGGGCGGAGAGGGTCGCGACAGACTGAGGTAAAAGGCTTTGTCAAAACTTTTATTTCCATCTTAATTGAATCAAAAAAATTATAACACAACGAAAAGAGTGACGAAAATTAAAAATAATTAAAGGCACGATTATAAACGCGCATCATTTCAAATCATCCAGACGGGGACGACGAAGTTCTCTGCGTCGATGGCGGTCATTTTGTCGCGCGTGCAGATGATGGCGCCGTTGCCGCGCGGGAGGGTGCCTTTGTCGAGGACGGTGAACGTTTTGACGAGGTCGCTTTTCGGGTTGGCTGTGCGCTTTATCTCGATGGGCGTGAGGTGGCCGTCCTGCTCGATGAGCATGTCGATTTCGCCTCCGTCGCGGTCGCGGTAGTACCAGAAGTTCCCCGTCTTGCCGACGCTCAAGAACGATTTTATGATTTCCGCGACTACGTAGTTTTCGAGGATGGCGCCGCTCAGCGCGCCCTTCGCGAGTATCTCGGGCGTGAGGTAGGCCGTGAGGTAGGCGACGAGGCCCGTGTCGAAAAAGTAGAGCTTCGCCTGCTTGACGGTGCGCTTGAGGAGGTTGTTCGTGTACGGGCGCAGGTAAAATATGATGTTCGACGCCTCGAGGATTTTGAGCCAATTTTTTGCGACTTTGTCGGAAATGCCGACGTCGCTCGCGATGCTGTGGACGTTGAGCATTTGACCGACGCGGCAGGCGGCGGCGCGGATGAAGTCGTGGAACAGGAGCTTGTCGACGCGCTCGAGCATGTCGCTGACGTCGCGGTCGATGTAGGTGGCGACGTAGCTCGCGTAGAACATGTCGCGGTCGGAGAATTTGCCGCTCGCGAGGCCGGGCATGCCGCCTCTGAAAATGCGCTCGTAGATGGCGTCGATGGTCGCGGGCGTCATCGAATGCTCACGCTCACGAAGCGACGCGAGCTCCACGGAAAATGGCGATGCGTCGCCGCTGCCGTAAATCTCGTGCTGCGACAGCGCCGAGAGCGAGAAAAGCGCGACGCGCCCTGCGAGCGACTCGCGCGAGAGCTCCATGAGGTGGAAAGCCTGCGAGCCCGTCAGCCAGAATGAGCCGGGCGCCGCGCCGTCGTCTATGGCGATTTTGAGGTATGAGAAAAGCTCAGGCGCGTACTGCACTTCGTCAATCAAAACCGGCGGCTGATGAAGCGCGAGGAACGTCGCGGGCTCCGTCCGCGCGAGCCGCCGCTCCTCCAAATCGTCCAGCGTGACGAAAGCGCGCGAGCCGTCCAAGTGGCGGAGCAGCGTCGTCTTGCCGACCTGACGCGGCCCCGTGACGAGGATGCACGCGTACTCGCTCGACGTTTTCAATATGCGTTCCTTCAAATCGCGTTCAATGTATGGCATGATAGTGGCTTCCTTTGTGTGTGATGTGGGGTGGGGTGATGCGCCAACCCTCAGCCGATAAATCGGCATAAGCGACCTCTAAGCGCTAAAGCGCTAAGAGTCTGCTTATCCGCCTCGCATTCGCTCGCGCAAACATGCCAGTGGCATGTTTACCCCCCGCAGGGGGCGGAGAGGGTCATCGAAGCCGCTGAGTGTAGATTATGTCACTTGTGGCTGAGGGTTGCGTTTGCCTATCATCAAAAAATTCGGCTAAAATGTCTTTCATGTCCATTTTAGCCGATGCAATTTGAAAGAGCAAGCGCGCAATTTTCATCACGCTCAAACTTTTTGCCTTCACCATTTTCACCGACCCCAAAAAAATTTCCTCAATTCGCCTCATATATCGTTTCTATTGACACGATTAATGGAAGAAAATATAATTGTAATCAATTACAGGCAAGTTCATTTTGTCTACTAATATATGATTGATGTCTAAAATCGTCACGTTTGTGGACGTCGTCGCCGTCATGGGCGGCGTCGTCGTTGACGTTATCATTTTTATCAGCATTGGAGGGGATTTTTTCCGATGGAGAGCCGTATCATTTACATCACGAATGACAGCCGCCGCTATGCGGCGATGCAGGCGGAGTGCGCCGCGCTGAAGGACGCGGGGCAGGTCGCTGAGCTGTCTATGGCGGTGAAGTATGAGAAGTCGAGTGAGTGGAACTATGTGTGGGAGCGCAAGCTCCGCGGCGCGAGCCTTGTGATTGCGCGTTTCATCAATAATGTTTTCCGCTCGGATTTTTGGCAGTCGTGCCGTGCGTTCATGGAGTCGCACGGCATTTCGTATGTCATCGACTCGCCGAAGTCGGTGGTGGAGGAGCGGTCTTTCGGCGTTTCGGACGAGGACGCGACGCGCCTCCGCAATTACAGTTTTTATGGCGGGCGCGCGAATTTCAACGCGATGTGGCGCTTCGCGACGTCGCTTTTCGAGCCGGACGCGTATCCCGATGGCGTGCCGGAGCCGGAGCCGCGCGCGTGGGCGGGGATTTATCATCCCGACCTCCCGAATGGCTACACGGAAAATCCCGATGACATGAACGGCGTCCTTCACCGCGACCGTCCGACGATTGGGCTGCTCTTTTATCGCGATGAGTGGATTTGGGACGACACGGATTATCCGCGCGCGTTCATTCGCGAGGCGGAGAAGGTCGGCGCTGATGTCATCGCTGTTTTCTCTAATCAAATGCCGGACACGTCGGCGGGGATGCCGTCCATGCGCGAGGTGTTCGAGCGGTATTTCAAGAAGGACGGCAAGCCCGCCATCGATGTGCTCGTGAGCGCGATGAAGTTCTCGCAGGTCGGCAACGGCAATCTGACGGTCGATGATTTCAAGTCGCTCGGCGTGCCGGTGATGGCGGCGTACACGCTCCTCACGCCCGAGGCGGATTGGCGGAAAAATCCCGAGGGCATGAACGCGGTGGAGACGTCGATTGCGGCGGCGCTGCCGGAGCTCGACGGCGCGATACACGGCGTGCCGATTGCGGGGCGCGAGGTGCACGCGGACGGGTCGCTTTCGTATGTGCCAATCGAAAACCGCATGACGGCGATGGTGAAGAAGGCGGCGGCGTGGGCGCGGCTTCATCGCAAGGCGAACAGCGAGAAGAAAATCGCGCTGATTTTCCACAATTATCCGCCGAAGAACTACAACATCGGCAGCGCGTCGGGGCTCGACACGATGGAGAGCGCGCGGCGGCTGATGAATTTGATGAAGGACGCGGGCTACGCGATTGATTTCGTGCCGGAGACGGCGGAGGGGCTCCGCGAGCTGATGACGAGCCACGCGACGAATGACCTCACGCTGATGACGGACGAGCAAGCGGAGGAGTGCGAGAAGCTGCCCGCGAGCGAGTACATGAGATTTTTCGCAAATCTCCCCGAGGCGGCGCGACAGAAGATGACGGAGCAGTGGGGGGAGCCGCCGGGAAGCCTCATGCTGTCGGACGACGGCGATTTCCTCGTGCCGGGCACGCTCGATGGCAATCTTTTCCTCACGGTGCAGCCGGCGCGCCAATACGGCATGGACGCCCAGCGCATCTACCACGACCCGACGGTTGCGCCGACGCATCAGTATGTGGCGTTTTACTATTGGCTGCGCGAGGTGTTCCACGCGGACGCGGTCATTCACCTCGGCACGCACGGCAATCTCGAGTGGCTGCCGGGCAAGGCGGTCGGCCTCGACGAGGCGAGCTTCCCGGACATCGCGCTCGGCTCGATGCCGAACATTTATCCGTATCTCATGACAATCTCGGGCGAGGGCATCATCGCGAAGCGGCGCTCGTCGGCGTGCCTCGTGGGGTATCTGCCGGCGCCGGTCGCGGACGCGGGCGCGATGGACGAAATCGCGGAAATCGAGAAGCTCGCGGACGAGTACGCGCATTTCGCGGACGACGCGGAGCAGGCCGAGGCGATCGAGAAGCGCATCGTGGAGCTCGTGAAGCAGGCGAAGCTCGACGAGGAGCTGCCGCTGAAGGAGGGCGCGCAGTTCAGCGAATATCTCGCGGAGCTCCACGCGTACATCGAGGAGCTGCAGGACAGCGAGATACACGTCGGGCTGCACGTGCTCGGCGAGGCGCCGTCGGGCGATGTGCTCGTGAGCGAGGTGCTGCATCTTCTTAGGCTCTCGAACGGCGAGGTGAAATCGATTGGCGAGACGTGGGCGGAGAAATATGGCGACGGCGTCACGCTCGACGATTTGGAGAAAAATCCGTCAGCCATTGCTGTGGATAATCGCACAGGCGGCGAGGTGCTCGCAGAAATTCGCACGGAGACACGCGCATTCGTCAAAGCAATCGTCGACGGCGGGTTCACGGACGCAGCAATAGAAAAAGCGCTCTCGATGGATTTCATCAAGAGCGCTGATGACGCGTGGCAACAGAAGGCGCGGAAGGTCGCCGAATTCATCACGCATGAGATTTGGCCGCGGCTCGCGGCGACGAAGGACGAGCTCACGAACACGATTGCGGCGCTCTCGGGCGCGTACGTGCCGCCTGGGCCGTCGGGCTCGCCGAGCGCCGGCGGCGTCGACATATTGCCGTCGGGGCGCAATTTCTACGCGGCGGACCCGCGCACGCTGCCGTCCGAGGCGGGCTGGATCACGGGCAAGAAGCTCGGCGACCGCATGATAGAGAAGTACATCTCCGAGAGCGGCCACTACCCCGAGAATATCGGCATGGTGCTGTGGTCGGGGCCGAACATGAGGACGCGCGGGCAGGACATCGCGGAGTTCCTGTATCTCCTCGGCGTGCGGCCGGTGTGGCAGCGCGGGAGCCTGCGCGTGACGGGCGTCGAGGTCATCCCGCTCGATGAGCTGAGGCGGCCGCGCATCGACGTCACGGCGCGCATCAGCGGTCTGTTCCGCGACACGCTGCCGCAGATTGCGGAGCTCATGGACAGCGCCGTGCTCATGGTCGCGAAGCTCGACGAGCCCGATGAGTCGAATTTCGTGAGAAAGCACATAAAAGAGGAGTCGGCGGAGCTCGCGAAAAGCGGCGAGAGTGCGGACGACGCGTGGCGCATGGCGGCGTACCGCGTGTTCGGCAACGCGCCGGGCTCATACGGCTCGGGCATCAATCTTGTCCTCGACGCGAAAAATTGGAAAGACGAGAACGACCTCGCGCAGCTCTACGTCCGCTGGGGATGCCACGCATTCGGCGGCGGCGCGCGCGGCAAGGCGAGCCCCGAGCTATTCAAAAAGCGCCTCGCGGGCGTTGACCTCACCGTCAAAAACGAGGACAGCCACGATATGAACATCCTGAGCTCCGACGACTACAACGGATTTCACGGCGGCATGATCAGCGCCGTCAAGAGCCTCGCGGGCAAGGCGCCCGTCTCCTACGTCGGCGACGCCGCGAGCCGCTCGAACCCGAAGCTCCGCACCGTCGCCGAGGAAATGAAGCGCGTCGTCCGCACCGAGTCGCTGAACCCCAAATACATCGAGGGCCTCATGAAGCACGGCTACAAAGGCGCCATGGACATGGCGAACAGGCTCAACATCAGCTTCCAGTGGGACGCCACAAGCGACGTCATGGAAGACTGGATGTACGACAGCTACGCCGAGAAATACGCCCTCGACCCCAAAGTCCAAAAATGGATGAAAGACGTCAACCCCTGGGCGCTGCAGAACATCGCCGAGACACTCCTCGAAGCCGAACAGCGCGACATGTGGAACGCCAGCGACGAGATGAAAGACAAGCTGAAAGAGTTGTATTTGTCTGTCGAGGGGGAACTCGAAGAAGACGATGATGATGAATAATAAAAAATTAAAGTTTTGACTTGAAGTGCAAATAGACTAGTTGCGACCCTCTCCGGCCCCTACGGGGCCACCTCCCCCAGAGTGGGAGGCATAGAATGAGAGGCTTTGCATGCTAAAGTTGAACGAATGAATAAAATATTTTACACTTTCATTAGTCGATTGTTTAGCTAGATTAAATGTCTTATATTTTCGCGTGTAGATTATTTGCTTGTGTAGATTTCCAGCTAATGTAAATAATCACAGACTTTGTGAAGGAAGCCTCCCGCTCTGGGGGGCAAACATGCCAGTGGCATGTTTGCGCGAGCGAATGCGAGGCGGAGAGGGTCGGCTAATGAATCGAATTAGCTAGCGTAAATAATCACAGACTCTGTGGAGCCAGCCTCCTCAATGGGGGGCAAACATGCCAGTGGCATGTTTGCGCGAGCGAATGCGAGGCGGAGAGGGTTGGCGCTTGCAAAGCCTTTAAACTTAACGAGTGAATAAGATATTCAACAATTTCACACACATAGATTCATGCCACAAAGAGCATGGACGCATACATATAATTTTTTGAATGAAATGAAACGACATGAGCAAATCAGCCAAAAATTTTCCACATTTTAGGAGGAAGAGCAATGAAGCGAACTGGGACATTTCCTTTCACGGCCATCATCGGCCAGGAGACAATGAAGAAGGCGCTGGTGCTGAATGTCGTCAATCCGAGGCTCGGCGGCGTTTTGATACAGGGCGAGAAGGGCACGGCGAAGTCGACGGCTGTGCGCGCGCTCGCGGATCTTTTGCCGCCGCGCCCGTGCATCGTGGGGTGCCGTTTCCACGACGACCCCGCGGACCCCGCGAATTGGTGCGATGAGTGCCACGAGAAGTATGACGCTGACAGATCGTCGATGAAGACGGAGCTCCTGCCGATGCGCGTGGTGGAGCTGCCGGTGAGCGCGACGGAGGACCGCGTTGTCGGCACGCTCGACATCGAGGCGGCCATCAAGGAAGGCAAGCGCGCTTTCGAGACGGGCATTCTCGCGGACGCGAACCGCAATATTCTCTACGTCGATGAAATCAATCTCCTCGACGACCACGTTGTCGATGTGCTGCTGGACTCGGCGGCGATGGGCATCAACACGGTCGAGCGCGAGGGCATTTCGTATTCGCACCCCGCGCGGTTCTCGCTGGTCGGCACGATGAACCCGGAGGAGGGCGACATCCGTCCGCAGCTGCTCGACCGCTTCGCGCTGTCGGTGTACGTCGCGGGCGAGAAGGACCTCGACCGCCGCGCCGAGGTCATCAAGCGCCGTCTCGAGTATGAGGACGACCCCGAGGCGTTCATCGAAAAGTTCGCGGAGGAGCAGAAGAAAGAGGTCACGCGCATCGAGCGCGCGGCGAAGCTGTTGCCGCAGGTGACGGCGGCGGGCGACATCCTGCGCCTCGCGGCAAAGCTCTCGATAACGCTCGGCGTCGACGGCCACCGCGCGGACATCGTGCTGATAAAGACGGCGGAGACGATCGCGGCGCTCGACGGCCACACGGAGGTGGGCAAAGAAGATCTCCGCGAGGCGGCAAAGCTCGCGCTGCCGCACCGCATGCGCCGTCGCCCGTTCGAGGAGCAGAAGCTCGACTGGTCTGACGTCGACAAGGTCATAGACGAATGAGGCGCGCAGTCTATCCCTTCGCCGCGGCTGTCGGGCTCGAGAAGGCGCAGGAGGCCGTGATGATCGCGCTCGTCAATCCGAACGCAGGCGGCCTGCTCGTGAGCGGCGAGAAGGGCACAGGGAAATCGACGCTTGTGCGCGCGGCGCGCGAATTGATTGAGAGTCCTAAGCGCGATGAAGGCGTTGAAAAATTTGAGGGCGCTGAGCAAATTGCGCGCGCCAATATTAGCGATAATGATGGAAAATTCGCGAACGGTGACAATTTAGCACTCGCTGACAACGGCGCGTGGGTCGAGGTGCCCATCAGCGTCACCGAGGACAGGCTTTTCGGCTCGATTGACTCGGAGGCGGCGATGCGCGAGGGCAAGCGCAAGCTCCTC
Organism: uncultured Selenomonadales bacterium; assembly: GCA_900314765.1. Classification (GTDB taxonomy): domain Bacteria; phylum Bacillota; class Negativicutes; order Selenomonadales; family Selenomonadaceae; genus RUG024. The sequence continues at coordinate 7,889 of OMWN01000091.1, forward strand.
GCGGGGCTCATCGACGAGGCGAACGGCGGCGTGCTCTACATCGACGACGCGAATCTGTTGCGTGAGGATTTGCTCGAGTCCATCCTCTCGATTCGTGAGGCGGGGGGATTTCGCCTCGAGCGCGACGGCCTCTCGGAGTGGCACGATGCGCGCTACACGGTGCTCTCGGTCATGGCGCCCGAGAGCGGCACGCTCGCGAAGTCCGCGCTCGACAGATTCGGGCTGTTCGTGTCGATTGAGCCGATAGGCGACGAAAATATTCGCGCCGAGGTCACGCGCCGTGTGCTCGATTTCGAGCGTGACGCAGGCGCATTCCGCGCGAAATTCGCGGACGAGACGGAAAATTTGCGCGAGAAGATTGCGCAAGCGAAAAAAATCCTCAAGAGCGTCGAGGCGTCGGACGCCATGATACGGCTCGCCTCGGTCTACACGCTGAAGGCGAACGTCGCGGGCCATCGCGCCGACATCTATCTCATCGAGGCGGCGCGCGGCATTGCGGCACTCGCGGGCAGGCAGTATATTTTGCCGAAAGACCTCGAGCGCGCGGCGGAGTTCGTGCTGCCGCACAGGATGAGGAAGCCACCAGAAGAAAAGACGGAGAGCGCGCCGAAGGACGCAGAGGCGCCACAGCAGCAGAGCGAGCCGCCGAAGAATGAACCGCAGAAGACGCCGCCGGACGAGCTTTTCGACCAGCCGAATGAGCAGTCGAAGCCGCCGACGAACGACACCGAGGCGCACGAGGGCAACACGGAGCCGCCGAAGGATGAGGACTCGATGGCGAACCCGAACACGGAGAGCCGCGAGCGCGTCGATGCGGCGGACATGCGCGTGAAGCTCCCGCCGGTCTGGGTCGAGCCACAGGGGAGAAGAAAACAGACGAGCGGCAGCGGCAAGCGCTCGGCGACGAAGACGGACGAGAAGCAGGGGCGCTACGTTAGGGCGGAGATGCCGCGAGCGAAGACGAGCGACATCGCGTTCGATGCGACACTGCGCGCGGCGGCGCCGTACCAGAAGGTGCGCGAGAAGCACGGCCTCGCCCTCGCCATTCGCCCCGAGGACATCAGGAGCAAAGTCCGCGAGAAACGCACGGGCAATATTTTCCTGTTCGTCGTCGATGCGTCGGGCTCGATGGGCGCACGCGAACGCATGAAGACCGTCAAGGGCGTCATTTTCAAGATACTGCTCGAGGCGTATCAGAAGCGCGACCGCGTCGGCATGATTGCGTTCCGCAAGAACCACGCCGAAGTGCTGCTCCCCGTCACGCGGAGCGTCGATTTCGCGCAGAAAAAACTCGCGACCATGCCGACAGGCGGCAAGACGCCGCTTGCCAAGGGTCTCTCCAAGACCGAGGACGTCCTCGACACCATCTATCGGCAGGACGAAAAGCAGGACCCCGTCGTCTTTCTCATCACCGACGGCCACGCCACCAAGCCCATCGCCAAGGGCGGCGACGCCGTCGCTGACGCAATGATCGAGGCCAAGCGCATCGGCCGCAGGGGGCTCCCCATCGCCGTCATCGACACCGAGAACGGATTCGTCAAACTCGGCCTCGCCAAAAAACTCGCCCGCGAAATGGGCGCATCCTACTTCGCCATCGACAAACTCGACGAAAACGCGCTCATGAGAGTGTTCAGAAAAACAGCGGGGTGAAGTAAGAAAAGGAGAGGGTCGCGAAAGGATGGCGAAAAACACATGGCAAATCATCGTCCATATTCTTCTCTCGCGATGGAGCGAGCGAAAGAACTTCGCCACGACATGACACGCCAAGAGTGTCATCTCTGGTATGATTTTCTTCGAGATTATCGTCCAAAATTTTATCGTCAGCGCCCCATCGGCCACTATATCGTTGACTTCGTTTGCCCGTCAGTGGCGCTCGTTGTAGAATTAGACGGCGAGCAGCACTACGAGGAAGAGCAGCTGAAGCATGACGAGCAGCGGACAATATATCTTTCATTGCAAGGCTATCGTGTTCTGAGGCTCATCAATGCTGACATCAATCGGAATTTCGATGCGATTTGCGAGTTCATAGACCAAGCAGTGCATGATGATTCAATCCAAGGACGATGGAATGGCCAATAGTGAATTTCGCGACCCTCAGCCACAAGCGGCATAACCGATACTCAGCGGCTTCGATGACCCTCTCCGGCCCCTACGGGGCCACCTCCCCCATTGGGGAGGCATAGGATGAGAGGCTTTGCACGCTAGAATCCAACGAA
>OMWN01000056.1 GCA_900314765.1 uncultured Selenomonadales bacterium
GTTTGTTTGGCAACTTCTACTATAGCAGAGCGTGCAAGTGGTTTCTTTTTTCATGCTGGCTTACCCACAGTTATGGGAGAAGCCTCTTTTTTGCACGCAAAAAATCATTTCATCTATCATGGCGCCGTCAGCGCGCGAAAGTCTTATATATTATATCATAGATTTATTCTGATGTATGTGATTTGCTGCGGCGATAAAAACACAAAATTAAAGCACCGGGCTTTAACGACCCGATGCTCTTTCAGTCTATGTCACTAAGCTTTTTATTGAGCGACGTGAGCCCGCGATATATCGTCGTGATGTCTATATCGTTTCCGCGCAGCTCCATGTATTTCTCGAGCTTGCGCTTCACGCGCTGAAGCGCGTTGTCGATGGACTTCACGTGACGGTGAAGCTCCTTTGCTATTTCCTGATAGGACTTGCCATCGAGATACGACGTCAGTACCTTCCACTCAAGGTCGCTGAGTATGTCCTCAAGCTTCGCCTCGATGCCGACGAATTCCTCGCGACTGATGACGAGGTCCTCTGGGTCTGCCACGCGCGCGCCCGACAGCACGTCGAGGAGCGTCCTGTCAGAGTCCTCATCGTAGATTGGCTTATTGAGTGAGACGTATGAATTGAGCGGTATGTGCTTCTGGCGCGTCGCCGTTTTGATAGCGGTGATGATTTGGCGCGTCACGCAGAGCTCCGCAAACGCTCTGAACGATGAGAGCTTATCGTTTCTGAAATCGCGTATCGCTTTATAAAGACCAATCATGCCCTCTTGGATGATGTCTTCTCTGTCAGCTCCGATTAGGAAGTAGGACCTAGCTTTTGCCCGCACAAAATTTCTGTACTTGTTAATGAGATAATTTTGCGCCTTGTGATCGTCGTCGTCCTTGATTGCAAGAACGATCTCCTCGTCCGTCAGACCCTCGAACTGGCTGTCGTCGACGTCAATGTCTATTTCCATGCTCGCATCCGTGTCTGCGTCCATCCCATCATCCTCCCAGCCCTATGGGACATACCCAAAACGTCCCATAGCTGTGCTCTTATAAGGCATTATAACCCACGAAGCCTTTAACGTCAAGGCTTGGAGCCAAGGAAACGGTGATTATTTCCATTCAATTAATCACCGTTCCCTTGGGAAACACTGATTATTTCCATTCAATTAATCAGTGTTTCTCTAATTCTTATGCTTTCTCATGGCGTCGAGGCGCGCCGCGACGTCGCTGTCTATGCGGTCTGAGACTTGATTGCGGCCTATTGCTCTCTCTGGCTTCGATATGTACTCGTTTCTAATTTGCTTTTTGACGCGCTTCACTTCGCGCCTGAGCTCACGTGACGGCAGCCTGTACGCGCCAACGCCGAGTATCACCGACTGTTCCGCGCCGTCGCTCGTCACGACATGGACCTCGCGCCCCGCTCTGACAGATTCGTACGCAAGCCGCTCTATATAGCTGTCTGCCGTCTCACCTTCAGCCGTGTATACAATCTCAAGATGATTGCCGCGCTTTTCGTCGTGCACGTCCTCATTCGTGAACAGCGCGTCAAAAACAATCGTCACATCGTATTTTTGATACGCACCATATTCTGACAAAACATGTATGAGCCTGTCGCGCGCCTCAGCGAGCTCGCCATGCGCGAGTGCGTCGAGCTCCGGCCACGCATGTATGACATTGTAGCCATCGATTATATAATGTTCTTTTTTCGCCACAACATCACACCACCTGGTCTGTCCTCTTTTTCATGGCCTCATACATGAGTATGGAGCCCGCGACCGACGCGTTGAGCGAATTGATATGGCCAACCATCGGTATGCTGACGATGAAATCACAACATTTCTTCGTAAGCGTTGATATGCCATGACCTTCGCCGCCAATGACGAGGACAATGGCGCCGCGATAGTCCGCATCATAATAGCTCTGCGTGCCGTCCATGTCCGCGCCGATGACCCAAAAGCCATCGTCTTTCAGCTTTTTGAGCGTCTGCGCGATGTTGCCAATGCGTGCGACGGGCACATACTCGACAGCGCCAGCTGATGTCTTCGCGACCGTCGCCGACAGCGGGCAGCTGCGCCTTTTCGGTATGACGACACCATCCACGCCTGCCGCGTCCGCCGTTCTGAGTATCGCGCCGAGATTGTGCGGGTCCTCGAGCTCATCGAGCAGCACTATGAATGGCTCGCGTCCACGTGCCCACGCCGACGATATGATCTCATCGAGCTCGACGTATGGCACTGGTGCGACGTAGGCGAGCACGCCTTGATGACGATGCCCCGCCGCTATCTGCTCTATGCGATCGCGCGAGACCATCTCGCATACGACGCCACGCTCGCGTGCAAGCGCCACAATCTCGCGCACAGAGCCCTCACGCTCACCCGAAGCGACGAGTATCTTATTGATGCCACGGCCGCTTTTTAGCGACTCCACGACGGCATTGCGCCCGACGATGACATCATCCGGCAGCTCGGCCTCATGACGCTCGTCTGACCTCTTCTGCACATTCTGCTTCGCTGGGCGCAGGCGCTCTTTGTCTCGCGCACTTTCTTTTTCTCTTTTTGCCTCTTTTTTAGAAAAAGCAGGCCGCGCCTGCTTCCCCATTTTCGATTTACGCTCCATATTATTTTTCACGATTACTTTTCACGCAGCTTTATCATCTCGTCGAACTTGCCGCACGTCATCTTGCCCTCGGGACATCTGCCCGTTGCGACGCACGACGCTCCCGCATTCTTGAAAAGGAGCGGCGCCACCTTTTTGACCTCGGCAAGCATCTTGTACGCCATCTCGCGAATTTCCCACTGCGCCCTGTTGCAGCAGCGCAGATTGAAAAAATGCAGCAGCGCCCTCGCGTTCATCGTTACGACGATTTTCGTCTCCGTCGCATTCGCGAGCACGTAGCGCGCGTCCTCTTTCGGCACGCCCATGTCGACGAATTCGTCATACGTCTCGCGAATCTTCGCCATCAGCGCGTCGAATTTCGCTTTCGCTTCTGGCTTCTCGGCGATGGTCGGCGGCACAATGTACTCAAAATCATGCGCCGCTACATATCGCTGCGACTGTTGCGAGTACGATGCGATGCGATGACGCACAAGCTGATGCGTCAGCACGCGTGACACGCCCTCGATGGCAAACGTGAACGACACATGCTCTATCGGCGAATCATGGCCCATCGCCACGAGCTTCTGCACGAACGATTCGACTTTCTCGTCCGTCATCTTCTCACAGAGCTCCGCCGCTCCCGACGGCGAATAGCAAAGACGCGCCGCCATTGCAACGACGCGTTCGGGATTTGGAGTGTGAGAAATCAGTGTGACACTTATCATATTGATAACACCATTCCCATATTTTTATTTTTTATGTTTTTTCGCCATTTCCTTTGAAATATATTGAAATGACGCCTCGCAGAGCTCATTGAGGCGGTCAAAGCGCTCCGAAAGATAGAGCTCACCCAAAAGCGCCTCAAAGCCCGTGCTCGCGTGATACTCCGCAAAGCTCGCCGCCCGCGGCGCATGGCTGTGCGCGTTGCGCCCGCGGCGAAATATGTCACGCTCTTCGTCCGTGAGCGTCGGCTCTATCGCCTCATACGCACGCGACTGCCACACGGCGGACACCATCTGCGCGCCGTAGCGGTTCAGCACGTTGACCTTGTGCTGCTCATACGAAAGCAACCTGCTTCGGACGTACAGATTATAGTAAGCGTCGCCAATATACGCCGAGACGAGCGGCGACATGCCGCGCATATCTATGCTGTCGTACTTCTGCATGACGCCGCCGCTGCCGTCCGGCACGAACACGCTGTCAACGATGCTTTTGAGCCTGTTGAACTTCAAAAAATTCATGCGCGCTTCCACCGCGTGCCGCTGGCCGAGTCCTCGAGCACGATGCCCTGTGCCTTCAGCATATCGCGTATCTCGTCGGCACGCGCCCAGTTCTTCGCCTTGCGCGCGGCCAGTCTCTCATTGACGAGCGCATCAATTTTCGCGTCCTCATCGGAGCTTCCGCTCTCGGCTTTGTCCTCGAGGATGCCGATGATTTCCGCCATATCATCAAAATCCGCCTTTGCCGCGGCCAAGTTTTCCCTGTCGAGCGCGGCGCCTTTATTCACGATGTCGTTATAGTAGACGTTCATGTTCTTTGCTGCTTCAAAGAGATAGCTGATGGCAAGCGCCGTGTTGAAATCATCGGCCATTGCCTCATAAAATTTCTCATGCGCCTCATGCGTCGTCTTTTTGAGCTCTGCGGCGCTTTCACCCTCGCCGCCCTCATTTTTGAGCAGCTCATTCGCATTGTCGTTTGCCGTCTTGAGGCGCGCGAGTCCTGCTGCCGCATCGCGCAACCTCTCGTCACTGAAATCGAGTGGACTCCTGTAGTGCGTCTGCAATATGAAGAAGCGCACGACCTCGCCCGGATATTTCTCCAGTATCTCATTGACGGTGAAGAAATTGTGCAGCGATTTGCTCATCTTCTGCTCGTGTATCGTGATGAAGCCGTTGTGCACCCAGTAGCGCGCAAAGCTATGCGCGTCGCCTAAATACGCCTGAGACTGCGCGATTTCATTCTCATGATGTGGGAAAATAAGGTCACTGCCGCCGCCATGAAAATCAAACGTCTTGCCGAGATACTTTAAGGACATCGTCGAGCACTCGATGTGCCAGCCTGGGCGGCCTTTGCCCCACGGGCTGTCCCACGACGGCTCGCCGGGCTTTGCGGACTTCCACAGCGCAAAATCCATCGGGTTCTTTTTGCGCTCATCGACCTCGACGCGCGCGCCCGCCATCATGTCGTCGAGCGAGCGGCCGCTGAGCTTTCCATATCCGTTGAATTTCTCGACGCTGTAATACACGTCGCCGTCGAGTTCATACGCATAGCCCTTGTCGATGAGCCCCGCGACCATCTCCTGTATCTCGGGTATCGTCTCTGAGACGCGTGGATACACGTCAGCATGGCGTATATTGAGTGCGTCCATTCCCTTGAAATACGCATCGATATATTTATCTGCGATGTCCTTCCACGTCACATGCTGCTCGTGCGACGCGCGAATGATTTTGTCGTCGACATCCGTGAAATTCTGAATGTATCGCACATCGTAGCCGCATTTTTTGAAAAAGCGACGTATCGTGTCCCACGTGACAAATGGGCGCGCGTTGCCGATATGCGGCTCGTTGTACGGCGTGACGCCGCACACGTAGATGCCGACCTTGCCCTCATTCACAGGCTTGAATTCTTCTTTCTGCCTCGACATCGTATTGAAAACGGAGATCTTATTTTCTGAAGCCAATTAATTTTTCACTCCTAAATTATAAATCGTAATTTCTTTCCCAGCGCTCTATCGTCTCCACGATGCCGTAGCTGAGCGCGGGGTTGCCATCCTCGTCCGTTGCAGCGCGCAGATCGTCCTTCGTGAGACCGCTCTCCTTGTAGAGCTTTATGAGCCTATCGACGGCCTCTCTGTAGCGCTGGCCTTGCTTTTTGACCGTGTGGCCAAAGCTCGCGCGAAAGATGGACGCGTTCTTCTCATTCTCGAGCATGAGACATTCTATTCCGACTTTATTGATTTCGCTGATGTAGTCCATTGCGATGCTCCCTTTCCTACAAATTTACTTCTTAATCTTTTTATATTGTAGCCAAAAAAAATGCAAAAGACAAGGAAATCCTCACGTTCTGCCAAACGCGAAAATTTTCACGAAAAGAAACGTCACGGGCACACCGATTACCGCCGCAGTGAGATAGCTCACGATCGGTGGGAAGCCCATGATGTTGTAGACGATGACGACGATGATGTTCTGTATGATGTAGTTCGGTATATACGACACGGCAAATTTCAGCAGACGCTTGAATGAGAGCGGCTCGGGAAAAACGAATCGGCTGTTCAGCCAATACGCTATGACATTCGCCGTGATGTATCCGAAATTGAAAGCGATATTGTTGTCGTGTATGACGAATGCGTAAAGCCACGAAAGAAATGTGCCGTTGAACGTGTTGATGCAGCCAATGACGAGAAAGAGAATAAATTCTCGCGTGAAAAAATGATGCTTGATTTTTTCTGTGAGCGTCAATCTGATTGCTCCTTTTGATGAAAGAGATATGCTCTTGTCATTATCGACGCAAAAAAAATTTTTGTCAACGTGAAAATGCGCAAAAGAAAAATCCGCTCAGCGTCGTGCCAAGCGGATGAAAATTTATCATGCTTCTATTTTTATTTGCTTTGCCTCTTGCTCATCGGCTGTCTTCGTGTCGGCCGCAATGATATCGCGTGCGGCTTTTATTTGCGCAGCGACTTGCGTGTATGACGTGCCGCCGAGGCTATTGCGATTTTTGACGCACGTCTCAGGGCGTATTGCTTCGAAGATGTCCTCATCAAACATCGGCGAGAGCGCTTTGAATTCATCGAGCGACAAATCTTCGAGCCATTTGTGATGCTCTATGCAGTAGTGAACAGCGCTGCCAGAAACGGCGTGAGCCTTGCGGAACGGCATGCCCTTTTTTGCGAGGTAGTCGGCGAGGTCCGTCGCGTTCGAGAAATCTTCATCGACGGCGCGCTTCATCACGTCTTTTTTGACCTTCATGCCGCGCAGTATTCGCGCGTAGACGGCAAGGCTGAACTTCACCGTGTCAATCGCGTCGAATATGCCCTCTTTGTCCTCCTGCAAATCTTTGTTGTAAGCGAGCGGCAATCCCTTGACCGTCGTGAACATCGCCATGAGGTGACCAATCACGCGACCTGTCTTGCCACGCACGAGCTCCGAGACATCGGGGTTCTTTTTTTGTGGCATCATAGACGAGCCCGTGCAGTGCGCATCATCGAGCTCGACAAACGAGAACTCACGCGAGCACCAGAGAATGGTCTCCTCCGCGAGACGCGACAGATGAACCATGAGCATCGAGGCCGCTGACAAAAACTCCATGATATAGTCGCGGTCGCTCACGGCGTCGAGGCTGTTGTGATAGATGCGCCCAAAATTCAGCTCATCCGCAACGAACGCGCGGTCAATCGGGAACGTCGTGCCCGCGAGTGCACCTGCGCCGAGCGGCATGATGTCCGCGCGGCTGTACACACCCGCGAAGCGCTCGAAGTCACGCGTCATCATCGCGAAATACGCGAGCATGTGATGCGCAAACAATATCGGCTGTGCGCGTTGCAAATGCGTGTAGCCCGGCATGATGGCGTCCTGATTCTTCTCAGCCACCTCGACGAGCGCATTCATCATGTCTACGATGAGCCGCTCGACCGCCACGACCTCACGGCGCACGTACATGTGCGTGTCGAGCGCGACTTGATCGTTGCGGCTCCTCGCCGTGTGGAGCCTTGCCCCTGCATCACCGATGGCGTCCGTCAGCCTTTTCTCAATATTCATGTGGATGTCCTCGAGCGCCACATCGAACGTGAACTCACCGCGCTCGATTTGCCCGAGAATATCTTTTAGTCCCTTTTCGATTTTCTCAGCGTCGTCTTTCGATATGATGCCGCACTTCGCGAGCATGCGGGCATGCGCGATGCTGCCAGCGATGTCCTCGTGGTACATGCGCTTATCGAAATCGATGGACGCCTGAAAATCATTGATCATTTCATCGGTCGTCTTCGTGAAGCGACCGCCCCACATTTTTTCGCTCATTTAAGGAGTCCTGTTTTTTCCATCATGAGCGCGCGAACTTTGAGCGGCAGGCCAAAGAGATTGACGAAGCCTGTGCCGTCGGCCTGATTGTAGACATCATCTTCCTCAAACGTGACGAAGTCATGACTGTAGAGCGAGTACTCGGACTTCGAGCCAGCGGAAATGATGTTGCCCTTGTAGAGCTTGAGGCGCACTGTGCCCGTCACCGTGCGCTGTGTCGAATCAACGAATGCGTCGAGCGCCTCACGCAGCTGCGAGAACCACATGCCATCGTAAACGAGCTCAGCATAACGCTGTGCGACGAGTTCCTTGTAGTGAAGCGTTGCACGGTCGAGGCAGAGATACTCGAGCTCACGATGCGCATAGAAAAGAATTGCTCCGCCCGGGTTCTCATAGACGCCACGCGACTTCATGCCGACGAGACGATTCTCGCAAATATCCGTGATGCCGATGCCATTCTTCGAGCCAATCTCATTGAGCGTCGTCAAAAGCTCTGTCGCGCTCATCTTCTTGCCATTGACGGCGACAGGAACGCCTTTCTCAAAATCAATCGAAATGATTTCTTCCTGGTCTGGAGCTTTCTTTGGCGACTGCGTGACGAGGAACATATCATCTTTTGGCGCATTCCACGGGTCCTCAAGGTCAGAGCCCTCGTGCGAGAGATGCCAAATATTGCGGTCCATGCTGTACGTCTTGTTCTCCGTCGCTATGGGGATGTTGTGCTGCTTTGCGTACTCTATCTCCTCTTCACGCGAGCGGAGCTTCCACTCACGCCACGGCGTGATGATTTTGAGCTGCGGAGCAAGTGCCTTGACGGAGAGCTCGAAGCGGACCTGATCGTTGCCTTTGCCTGTCGCGCCATGAGCGACGGCATCGCAGCCCTCCTGCTTCGCGATCTCGACGAGCTTCTTGGCGATGAGCGGACGCGCGAATGACGTGCCGAGGAGATATTTGCCCTCGTAGATTGCGCCCGATTTGAGCGTCGGCCATACGTATTCGGTGAGGAATTCCTCCGTGAGGTCTGCAATGAAGACCTTCGATGCGCCCGACTTGAGCGCCTTGTCATGCACGACGGAGAGCTCGTCGCCCTGCCCAATGTCGGCGCAGACTGCGATGACTTCGCAGTTGTCGTAATTTTCCTTGAGCCAAGGGATGATGCACGATGTATCAAGACCACCCGAGTATGCCAGTGCTACCTTTTTTACCTTTGCCATAATTCCAACAGCTCCTTTTAATTTTTACAAACTTGCAGTCTTATTATCTATAAATGATAGCTTTATGTCAACCCATCAAAAGCGCCATGACGGCTTTCTGCGCGTGGAGGCGGTTCTCTGCCTCGTCGAAAATCATGTCCGCGTGCTCCTCGAACACGTCTGCGGCAATTTCCTCGCCCCTGTGCGCCGGCAGGCAATGCATGACCATCGCGCGCTTCGATGCGAACTGCAGCAGCCCGCGATTTATCTGATAGCCCGCGAGATCACGACGGCGCTTCTCACGCTCTGCCTCCTCGCCCATGCTGACCCATACATCCGTATAAAGTATGTCGGCATCGCGCGCCGCCTCCGCCGGATCATGCGTGAGCATGACGAGCGCCCCCGTCGCCTCGGCGTCGGCTTTTGCATTTTTCACGACGCCTCTGTCTGGCTCATAGCCCTCAGGCGTCGCCGCCACGAAGTCCATGCCCATCTTCGCGCAGCCATACATCAGCGAGTTTGCCATGTTGTTGCCATCGCCGATATACGCGAGCTTCAGCCCCTTGAGGTTTTTGCCGAGGTGCTCGCGTATGGTGAGCAAGTCTGCCAAGACTTGGCACGGATGAAGCAAATCCGTGAGGCCATTTATGACAGGTATTGTCGCGTACTTTGCGAATTTCACGAGCTTCTCATGCTCAAACGTACGAATCATCACGCCGTCGAGGTAGCGCGACAAGACGCGCGCCGTATCCTCTATCGGCTCGCCGCGCCCTATCTGCAGGTCCTTGTTCGAGAGAAAAAGCGCATGGCCGCCGAGCTGATACATTCCTGTCTCAAACGAGACGCGCGTCCTCGTCGATGACTTCTCAAATATCATGCCAAGCGTCTTGCCCTCGAGAATGTGATGCTCGACGCCCGCCTTCTGCATCGCTTTGAGCTCCGCAGCGAGCGCGAGTATCTCCTCTATCTCGTCGGCTGACAAATCATGAAGCGAAATCAAATCTTTTCCTTCCAGCAAAATCTTTGCCCCCTATTTTCTGCTCACGCGAATTTCGGCAAAACATTTTCCATGACGTTCATGAGCTCATCGACATTTTCCTTCGTGACGATGAGCGGCGGAATAAATCTCAGCACGTTGCCCGCCGTGCAGTTGATGATGGCGCCTTCGCTGAGGCACGCATCGACGATGCCGCGCCCCGGCTTCGTGAGCTCCACGCCGAGGATGAGTCCCTTGCCGCGCACGTCCTTTATGAGCGCAGGATATTTTTCTTTCAATGCCTCGAGCTTTTCCTTCATGTACGCGCCGACCGTCTTGACATTGTCCAAAAATGATTTTTGCGGCACTGCGTCGAGGACGACATTCGCCGCGGCACAGGCGAGCGGATTGCCGCCGAACGTCGAGCCGTGGTCGCCCGCATGAAACGCGGCCGCGACAGCGCCCTTGGCGACGAATGCGCCAATGGGAACGCCGCCCGCGAGCCCTTTGGCGAGTGTCGTGATGTCTGGCTTTATGCCGTACTGCTCATAAGCGAAAAACGTGCCCGTGCGCCCCATGCCGCACTGTATCTCGTCGAGTATCAGCACCGCGTCATATTTGTCGCAGAGCGTGCGCACTTTTTTGAGATAATCATCGGGCGGCACATGAACGCCGCCTTCGCCCTGTATCGTCTCGAGCATGACGGCGCACGTTTTGCCGCTCATCATTTTCGCGAGCGCATCGATGTCGCCGAAATCCACATAGTCAAACCCCGCCGGCAACGGGCCAAATCCCTCGTGATAATGCGCTTGCCCCGTCGCGGCGAGCGTCGCCATCGTGCGGCCATGAAAGCTCATATTCGCGACGATGATTTGGATTTTGTCTTTGTCCTTCGACGTCGCGTATTTCCGCGCGAGCTTTATGGCACCCTCATTGGCCTCCGCTCCCGAATTGCCGAAGAACACCTTCGCATCATCGAGGCCCGACAGCGTCGCGAGCTTTTTCGCCGCATCCGCCTGCACCTCTGTGTAGTAGAGATTTGAGCAATGTATCATCTTTTTTGCCTGCTCCGCCACGGCATCGACGAGCGGCTTATGGTTATGGCCTACGACATTCACCGCGATGCCGCCGAGGAAATCTATGTATTTTTTGCCGTGCGTGTCGTAAACATATACACCGTCGCCGTGGTCAAGCACGATGTCGTAGCGCGCGAACACCGGCACATAATTTTCATGGTCGATGGCGTAAATCTGTTCATCGGTTTCGTGCATTTATCTTCCTCCTGTCATTCCTTCACGATCTCTGTGCCAATGCCCTTTTCCGTGAAGAGCTCGAGCAAAAGCGAATGTGGCAGCCTGCCGTCTATGATCGACGTCTTGCGCGCGCCATCCGTGAGCGCGTCGAGGCACGCCTCCACCTTTGGTATCATGCCGCCCGATATTGTGCCGTCGCTGATATATTTCCTTATCTCTGCCTCTGTAATCGACGAAATGAACGACGACTTGTCCTCGTAGTTCTTGTAAATGCCCTCGACATCCGTAAGCAGCAGGAGCTTTTCTGCTTTGAGCGCGCCCGCGACTTTCGCCGCGACATAGTCCGCATTTATATTGTAGCTTTCGCCCTCACTGCCGACGCCGACAGGCGCGACAACGGGGATATATCCGCCGTCGAGCAAGTCATTGAGCACATGGTCGTGGATTTTTTTGACCTCGCCGACGTGGCCGATGTCCACTTTCTCCGTCGCATCGCCGTCATGCACTTCGGCGAATTTTTTCCCCGCCTCTATGAGACTCGCGTCCTTGCCCGAAAGCCCGACCGCGTGATTGCCCGCCTGATTAAGCAGATTGACAATCTCCGAATTGATTTTGCCGATGAGCACCATCTCGACGACTTCCATCGTCTCCTCGTCCGTCACGCGCAGACCGCTGACGAATTCCGACTTCTTGCCGATTTTCTTCAAAAAGCCTGTGATGTCTGGCCCGCCGCCATGCACGATTACGGGGCGAATGCCGACGAATTTCATGAGCGTGATGTCCTTTATGACCTTTTTCTTCAGCTCATCTGAAAGCATCGCGTTGCCGCCGTACTTTATGACGATGGTCTTGCCGTAAAATTTCTGTATGTACGGCAGCGCCTCAACGAGTATGCTGGCCGTATCCTCTGGTGAAAACAATTATATTCACCTCTGAATTTTTGATTTATTTTTAATATATTTCAATCAATTTCAATCAAATCATGCTGGCCAATCAGGTGTGATACTCGCCGTTTATCTTGACATATTCGTACGAGAAATCGCACGACCATACCGTCGCGCTCTCGCTGCCGAGACCAAGCTCGACGTCGATGACGATGTCATGCTGCTCCATGACGCTTCTGATGGCCGCCTCGTCGGCATTGGCTCCGACGCCATTTGCGTACACAGGGATGCCGCCAAACTTCACGACGGTCTTCTCCGGAACCATCGGCACGCCCGCGTAGCCCACAGCGCAAATCACGCGGCCCCAGTTCGGGTCCTCGCCGAAAAACGCCGTCTTGACGAGCGGCGACTTCGCAACGCTCATAGCGACTTGCTTTGCGTCGGCAAACGATTTCGCGCCACTCACGTTTATCGTGAGGAACTTCGTCGCACCTTCGCCGTCGGAGGCGATATGCTGAGCCATGCCTGTGCAGATGTCTTTCAGCGTCGCGTAGAATTTTTCGTAGTCTGCATTTTTTTCCGTGATTTTCGCGTTGCCCGCCTCGCCATTCGCCATGACGACGACCATGTCGTTCGTGCTCATGTCGCCGTCGATGGAAATCATGTTGAACGTGACTTCGACGATTTCGGAGAGAGCCGACTGCATGAGTTTCTGGTCGATATTTGCGTCCGTCGTGATGAAGCAGAGCATTGTCGCCATGTTCGGCTGTATCATGCCCGAGCCCTTCGCGATTGCACCGAAACGGACAGGCTTTCCGCCTATCTCCACCTCCGTCGCGCATGCCTTTGAATACGTGTCCGTCGTGATGATAGCATTGCCTGCATCGACGCTGCCTGTCTCAGAAAGCGACGCGACTGCCGCCTTTATGCCGGCTTTCATTTTGTCCATCGGAAGCGTCACGCCGATGACGCCCGTCGACGCCACGAGCACTTCGCTCGCATCACAGCCGAGCGCCTCGGCCGTGACTGCTGCCGTCTCGCGCGCGTCCTTCATGCCCTGCTCGCCCGTGCAGGCATTTGCGCAGCCCGCGTTTGCCGTGATTGCGTGTGCCTTGCCACCCGCGACGACCTCTTTTGACACGTACACAGGCGCCGCCGCGACTTGATTCTGCGTGAACGTGCCTGCCACGGCCGCCTCTTTCTCCGTGTATATGACGGCAAGATCGAGGTTTCCACTCTTTTTGATGCCCGCTTTTACGCCGGCCGCTTTGAATCCTTTTGGAAATGTGACGCCTTTCTTGGCGTTTTCTTCTCTGAACATTTATTGCTCCTCCTCATGGATAAACAGGCGTGAAGTCGAGCCCCATTTTTTCATCGAACCCACACGCGATGTTGAAATTTTGTATTGCTTGGCCGGCCGCGCCCTTCACGAGATTATCGATTGCCGAAAGCACGATGACCCTGTGCGTGCGCTCGTCTATATGCCAGCCTATGTCGCAGAAATTCGAGCCGCGCACATATTTTGTCTCCGGGTACGCGCCTCGCCCTCGTAGTCTCACGAAATATTCGTCGCCATAGAGTCTCTCGAACGCCTCATCCACCGCCTCAGCTGTCACGCTGTCCTTCAGCGTCGCATAAGCCGTCGCGAGTATGCCGCGCGACATCGGCACGAGGTGCGGCGTGAAATTGATGAGCACGTCTTCGCCGCTGATGTTCGTGAGCGCTTGCTCAATCTCTGGCGTGTGCCTGTGCGTCGCCACGCCGTATGCCTTGAAATTATCGTAAAGCTCTGGAAAATGATTCGCGAGCTTCGCCGAGCGACCCGCGCCCGACACGCCAGACTTCGCATCGACGATGATGCTTTTCACATCGACGAGATGTGCCTTCACGAGCGGCGCAAGCGAGAGTATGCTCGCCGTCGTATAGCAGCCAGCGTTGCCGATGATCTTTGCCGTCTTTATCGCTTCACGGTTGAGCTCCGCAAGCCCATAGACGCGCTTCGCATCTTTATGCGTATGTCGCACCTTGTACCATTTCTCATACACGTCCGTGTCATCGAACCTGTAATCAGCGCCGAGGTCGATGATGCGCACCGGCTGATCCTCGAGCCGTCGCCCGATCTCCATCGCGTGGCCCGCAGGCAGCCCGATAAAAATGAAATCACTGTCCGACGCTATGCGCTCGATGTCCTCCATGCTCTCGAGCTCGTTGTCGCACAGCCCGAGAAGATGAGGATAAACGGATGAGATTTTGTCGCCCGCGTGGCTCTCCGACGTGATATGCGCAAGCTCAGCCTTTGGATGACCGTAAATGAGTCGCAAAAGCTCTGCCCCGGCATAGCCCGTCGCTCCAATAACACTAACCTTCATGAAAGACTCCTCTTCCTTCTTTGATGACGACAGTCAAGTCGTCGCCCTCAAAAAATATGTGTATTATTATACAACTTATCTGCATAAAAATGCAAGAAGAATTTTATAAGCTCATTTTACGCGCATCGATGACAAATTTTTCTGTCTCTAACATAAAACATCAAATATGTTTGCAACGTAAAACAAATTCCAAATAATGCTGTCAAAAATTGTAAACTTGTCAAACTATTGTCATTATATACACCTTTAACTCCTTTATCAAGGTAAATCTCTTTGGTATAATGTACATAATTAAATTTTTTCTAGAGATTCTAATGAAAGTTCATTTCACATAAGGAGCGCTGATAAAATGACAGAAAAGAAAAAGTCCGTCGAGCTTTTGGCGCCGGCTGGCAATTTTGATTCGCTCATCGCAGCAGTCGAGGCTGGAGCGGACGCCGTGTATCTCGGCGGCAAGCATTTCAACATGAGGCTTCACAGAAATGACATGAATTTCAGCGACGAGGAGCTCGAAAAGGCGATAGCGTACGCGCACGCTCATGATGTGCGCGTGTACATCACGATAAACAATCTCATCAGCGATGATGAGATCGACGACCTCAAGACATTTCTCGCGTTTCTCGACAAGATACAGCCCGACGCCATACTCGTGCAGGACCTTGCCGTCATCGAGCTCATTCACGAAATGAACATTCACGTGCCCATGCATGCGTCCGTCATGATGAACGTGCACAACGACAAGATGATAGAATTTCTCAAGCGAAACGGCATCGTGCGCATCGTCGCGAGCCGCGAAATGACACTCGACGAGCTCTCGGTGCTCAAGGAACGTACGGGCATGGAAATCGAATATTTCGTGCACGGCGACATGTGCATGTCCGAGGGCGGCCAATGCATCCATTCGGGCGTGCTCTTCGGCGAGAGCAGCAACCGTGGCCGCTGCCTGAAGCCATGCCGCTGGCCATACAAGCTCATCGACGAGAACACGGGCGACGTGCTCGACGGCGACGAGAAGAAAGCGTATAAGCTCGCGCTCAAGGACATGTGCATGTATCGAAATCTTCGTGACCTCATCACGGCGGGCGTGTACTCATTTAAAATAGAAGGACGCATGCGCCCGCCCGAATTTGTGCGCCGCATCGTATCCATCTATCGCCGCGCCATCGACGCATACCTCGCTGACCCCGCGGGCTACCATATAAATGAAGCGGACTACAAAAAGCTCTACGACGGACGCGCGCGCGATTTCACGACGGCGTTCGCACTGGGAAAGCCCACGGCCGATGATATTGGCTTCGACGGCAGCCGCGAGCCGCGATTTTTCAGCAAGGCCATCAAAGAGGCCGCCATTGAAGACAAAGCGCCAAATCTCATTTCCGATTTTAATGATGAAACTGACAAATCATATCATCATCTCGCCGTGAGAGTGCGCGACATGAACGGACTTTTCGCCGCCTGCGACAACGGCGCTGACGATGTCTACATCGGCGGTGAAGCGTATCTGCCGAATAAGCCGTGGACGCTTGACGATATTCGTCGCGCGATGGAGATTGCCCGCGAGTACGATGTGCGCGTCATCGTCATGACGCCGCGCACGACGCACACGCACGAGCTCGTCGAAATGCGCTCGTTCTTGACTGCCATTGACAAGCTCAGACCTGCGGGCATATCCGTCGGCAATATCGGCATGCTCGAGCTCGCGGCCGAGTACACGTGCCTTCCCATTCAGACAGACTTCGCGCTCAATATTTTCAACCACGAGGCGACAAAGTTGCTCGAGGAAAACCGCGTGTCAATGGCGACGGCGTCGCTAGAACTCTCACTTCTGCAGCTGCGCACACTCATCGCATCATCACGCCTGCCGATAGAGGTCATCGTGCATGGCGCGTATGAGTCGATGATTTGCGACCACAATATCCCCGCGATGTCTCTCCCCTACGACCGCTTTGCATCCGAGAGCTTCGACAATCACCGCTACGCGTTGCTCGACGCGGCGGGCGAAAAGCATCCATTACGCATGAACCAATACGGGCGCGACCACATCTATTTTGCGAAAGACCTCTGTCTCTACCAATACATAAAAGACATCGAGGGAGCGGCGTCGTACAGGATTGAGGCGCAGGACTACAGCCCAGAGCTCACGGGAAAGCTCACGAAGCTGTATCGTCAAGTGCTCGATGGCCAAATTGAAAGCGAAGAGATGCAGATGAAAAAGCTCCGTGAAATCGAAGCAATCAGCCCTCGCAAATTTGGCATCGGCGCATTCCGTTTCAAGACGTCAATGTAAAATTTCAATATAAAATTTCTAAATAAATTTTTGAGGTGAGAAAATGAGCGACGAAAAAAAATATATCGGCCCCGAGGCAATACTTGAGAAAAAGAAGAAATACATCATGCCCTGCCTCGGCCATTTCTACTCAAACCCGCCTGAAATGGTACGTGGCTCCATGCAATACCTTTTCGACTCGACAGGCAAGAAATATCTCGACTGCTACGCTGGCGTCTCCGTCATGAATTGCGGCCACGCAAACCCCGCAATCACGGAGAAGCTCTGCGAGCAGATAAAGACGCTGCAACACGTCTGCAACATTTATTTGACGGAAAATTTCGTGAACCTCGCCGAGAAGCTCGCCGAGGTCACGCCGGGCAAACTGCAAAAATCATTCTTCTGCTCGACGGGCAGCGAGGCGAATGAGGGCGCGTTGCTGCTCGCCTCCATTTATACGAAGAACAGCGAGTACATCGCACTGCGCGGCGGCCTGCACGGGCGCACGAAGCTCGACATGAGCGTCACGGGCATCGGCATGTGGCGCACGGACCCCGAGCCTGTCGGCGGCATCCACTTCGCACCAAATCCCTACTGCTACCGCTGCCCGCTCGGCAAAGAATATCCCGAGTGTGACCTCGCCTGCGCGAATGCCGTCGAGGACATCATCAGCACGATGACGAGCGGCCACCCTGCGGCACTCATCGCGGAAACGATACAGGGCAACGCCGGCATCGTCACGCCGCCGAAGGGATATTTCAAACGTCTCAAGGAAATACTCGAAGCGCATGGCACGCTGCTCATCATCGACGAAGTGCAGACGGGCTTTGCGCGCACAGGCAAGATGTTTGCCATAGAGAACTACGACGTCACACCCGACATCATGACGATGGCAAAGGCGCTCGGCAACGGCGCGCCCATCAGCGCATTCATCTCGACCGCCAAAATCGCCGACACATACACGATGCCCGGCGCCTCGACGCTCGGCGGCAACCCCGTCTCATCTCTCGCGGGTCTATGCGTGCTCAACTATATAAAGGAGCATCATCTCGCTGAGAACGCAAAAGAGCGAGGCGGTCAGCTCGCAAAAGGACTCGAGGAACTGCAAAAGCATCATCCCATCATCGGCGATGTGCGCGGCATCGGCCTCATGCGCGGCGCTGAGCTCGTCCACGTGGACAAGACGCCTGCGGCAAAAGAACTCGACGAAATACTCGAATCACTCAAAGATCGCGGCTTCATCGTCGGCAAAAACGGACTTGGCCGCAACGTGATGGCATTCCAGCCGCCGCTCGTCATCACGAGGGAAGACATAGACAACGTGCTTAACGCCGTAGAAGATGTGCTCAAAGAAAAGCAACTATAATTTTTATGGAATCACAAAAACCGCAACGGTGAATGAATGTTCATCGTTGCGGCTTTTCATTTGCGATTATGATTTTATTTTTTGATGATTATTTTTTTATTACTGACTTTACGGTCTTCACTACATTGTCGACGGTGAAGCCAAATTTATTGAAGAGCACGCTGCCCGGTGCCGATGCTCCAAAGCTGTGCATCGTGACGGTCGCGCCATCGAGCCCGACATATTTGCCCCATCCGAAGTCTGCGGCTGCCTCGACCGCAACTCTCGCGCGAATGGATTTTGGCAGAACGCTTTCTTTGTACGCATCATCCTGCGCCTCGAAAATATCCATCGACGGCATCGAGACGACACGCACGTCAATGCCCTCATCGGCGAGTGCCTTCTGCGCGTCAACAGCGAATGCAACCTCGGAGCCAGACGCTATGATGATAGCCGCTGGCGTCTCGCTCTTCGATGGCGAAATGACATAACCGCCGCGCAGTGCTTCCTTGCTCGAGCCTGCGAGCTGCGGCAGATTTTGTCTCGACAACACGAGCGCCGTCGGCGTCTTCTCACTCGTCGCCGCGACATACCAGCCCGCCGCCGTCTCTGTTGCGTCCGCTGGACGGAACACGTTCACGTTCGGCATAGCGCGCAGCATCGCAAGCTGCTCTATCGGCTCATGCGTTGGGCCGTCCTCGCCGACGCCGATGCTGTCATGCGTGAGCACATACGTCGTCGGCAGTCCCATGAGCGCCGCGATGCGTATCATCGGCTTCATGTAGTCGCTGAAAACGAAGAACGTCGCGACATACGGACGCACTCCGCCATGAAGCGCAAGGCCATTCGATATGGCCGCCATCGCGAGCTCACGCACACCGAAATGAATGTTGCGGCCCTTATAATCCTTGCTGCTGAAATCGCCCTCGCCCTTCATCTCCGTCTTGTTCGACGGCGCGAGATCCGCGCTGCCGCCAAACAGCTGCGGCATGATGTCCTTCAGGCGATTAATCATCGTGCCAGAAAGACTGCGCGTCGCCTGCGGCTTGTCCTCATACGCCCAATATGCTTTATTATTGAGAAGCTTTTCCTTGTCAACGGGTGCGTGGTACTCATCCCAGAGCTTTTTCATGTCTGGGAACTTTTTCGCGTATTCATCAAAGAGCTTATTCCATTTCTCCTCAGCGTCGGCGCCCGCCTTTGAAAGCGTCTCATAGTTCTTGTATACTTCATCAGGCACTGCAAACGCCTCTTTGCTCGGCCAGCCAAGCGTCTCTCTAAGTGCCGCGACATTCTCGACGCCGAGCGGCTCGCCATGGGCGCTCGCCTTGCCCTGCTTCGCGGGGCAGCCATAGCCAATCTGCGTCTTTACCGTGATGAACGACGGATGCTCCTTGTTTGCCTTCGCTGCCTCGATGGCCGCGCCGATGGCCGCGAGGTCATTGCCGTCCTCGACCGTAAGCGTCTGGAAGCCAAACGCCCTCATGCGCGCCGCGACATCCTCGGAGAACGCGATGTCCGTGCTGCCCTCGATGCTGATGCTGTTGCTGTCATAGAGCACGATGAGCTTATTGAGCTTCAGCGTTCCCGCAAGCGAAAACGCCTCAGATGATATGCCCTCCATCATGCAACCATCGCCGCCGAGCGCGAACGTGTAGTGGTCGACGACATCGAAGCCCGGCTTGTTGAACGTGGCGGCGAGGTGCGCCTCTGCCATCGCCATGCCGACGGCCATGCCCATGCCTGCGCCGAGCGGGCCCGTCGTCGCCTCGACGCCGACCGTGTGTCCGTACTCCGGATGGCCCGGCGTCAGCGAATCGAGCTGACGGAAATTCTTCAAATCGTCAATCGTGAGGCCGTAGCCAAAAAGATGCAAGAGCGAATAAAGCAGCATGGAGCCATGACCGCCAGACAGTATGAACCTGTCGCGGTTGGACCACTTTGGATTCTTCGCGTTGTGCTTCATGTGATGCGCCCAAAGCTCATACGCCATCGGCGCCGCGTCGAGCGGCAGCCCCGGATGGCCGGAATTCGCTTTCTGTATGGCGTCGGCCGCAAGTATGCGTATCGCGTTGACACTGAGGTTCTCGATGTCACTCATCAAAATCTCTCCCTTAAAGTTTCACAGATTTTTCCACGGCAATCTTGATTTCAAACCAATTTCAATCATTATATCTTTAACCATTATAGAGTAAATGCGCAAAAAAGTACACTCAAGGAAACGCTGTTAATTGAATAATCAGTATTTCCTTAATTAAGCTCTGTCAGCTGCTCTATGCCTTTGTCACGCAACATATCCACAAATTTCAGATAGCAGAGCGCCGCCATTTCCGCGTCGGCCTTCGCGCGGTGAAAACGGCTTTTCGCGACGCCGAGCGCCTCGACGACGTCGCTGAGTTTGTGATGCTTGAGCTCTGGCAAAAATTGTCTTGCCATCACGCATGTGTCCACCGTAGTGAATTCCTCGGGGCTCACGAGATGCGGACGAATGAAGCCAAAATCGAACGGCGAGTTGTGGGCGACAATCACACGCGTCTCACCGCAGAAGCGCAAAAATCCGTCCATGACAAGCTCTATGCTCGGCGCGCCCTCGACCATCGTATCATCAATGCCCGTGAGCCGCCTGATCTGATACGGTATTTTCTTGCTCGGCCGCACAAGCGACGCATAGCTATTCGCCACCGCGCCATCATGCACCCTGACCGCCGCGAGCTCTATGATTTCACACCATTTCGGAGAAAATCCCGTCGTCTCGACGTCCACGGCTATGACGTCATCCGTAAGCCGCTGCCCCTCATGAGCATTGCGCACGATGACCATCCGCCCACCACCTTTCGTTTACCCTCATTTAATTTCATTTAAATGAGGTCATGCAAAAGCGACGTACATGAATACAGTAACATCATTGCACGTCGCTTCTTTTTTATAAAATTATTTTGTCGCTATGACGTCGATCTCGACGAGCGCTCCCTTCGGAAGATTGCTGACCTCGACGCATACGCGCGCGGGACAATCCTTCGTGAAATATTTCGCGTAAATCTCATTGACCTTGCCGAAATCGCCGATGTTTTTGATGTAGACCGTCGTCTTCACGGCAGCGTCCATCGATGTGCCTGCGGCCTCGAGTATGGCCTTGAGATTTTCGAGCACGCGCGCCGTCTGCTCCTCTATGCCGCCATTCACCATCTCGCCCGTCTCCGGCACGAGCGGTATCTGACCGGATACGAATACGAGGCCGTTCGCCTCGATGGCCTGTGAATATGGGCCAATGGCACCCGGAGCTTTTTTAGTTGCAATCACATTTTTCATAACGATTTCTCCTCGTATAATATTTTTGTAAGCAAGATAAACCTCTTGCCTACGACCTAAACTCCCTCTTCTATTTGGGAAATCCTGATGCTACA
>OMWN01000080.1 GCA_900314765.1 uncultured Selenomonadales bacterium
GATTTTTGTGAGGGTATGTTATGGTATGACGCGGGCAACATTGAAAATTTGGCTCAAATTTGGTGCTTATTGAACTTACACTATTTACATTTGCAAATCATCTACATACGAAAGTGAGAGACTTTAGCTCTAGCTCAACAATCGACTAATGGAAGTTTAAAATCTTTTATTCTTTCGTTAAGTTTTATCTTTTAAGACTCTCATTCTATGCCTCCCACTTTGGGGGAGGTGCCCCGCAGGGGCGGAGAGGGTCAGCGTATTTCAAATTCGCACACTAAAAAAGGGTCAGTTGTGATTTTATCGTCACAACTGACCCTTTGCTTATATTCTTATGCTGGAGAGGGCATTTCGTGTGGGCTGTCCATCGAGCCCTCGGCGAGACGCACTTGATTCTTGCCGTGCTCCTTCGCGTAGTAGAGTGCGCCGTCGCATTTCTGATAGACCGTCTCGAGCTTGTCGCCCGCACGCCCCACGGCGACGCCGAGGCTTGCCGTGATGTTCCTGCCGTCGGGCAGTATCTTCGTCGACGCGAGATTTTTTCTGATGCGCTCCGCCACGAGCACGCCCGCCGCCGCATTCTGATGCGGCAATATCACGAGGAATTCCTCGCCGCCCCAGCGGCCGAAGTAGTCGCGCTGCCTGTTCGTGCTCTGCGTGCGCACGGACGCCTTGAGCGTTTTCGCGACATATTTCAGCACATCGTCGCCGACCTCGTGGCCGAACGTGTCGTTGACCTTTTTGAAATCGTCGATGTCGAGGATGATGACGGCGATTTTCTGTCCATCGACGAGCGCATTGAGCTGCTTTGCAAATTCCTCCTCAATGGCGCCGCGGTTCGTTATCTCCGTGAGCCTGTCCTCGTTCGCGAGGCGCTTCAGCTTCTCCGTCGCCTCCTCGAGCTCCTTGCTCGTCACGGAGACGAAATGCGCGAGGCCTCGGACGAGCGAGAGACGCTCATCGGAAAATCCCGTGCTCGCGTTGTATACCTTTGACTGCTCCTCGGACTTTTTCACGGGCTCTCCCTCGCGGAATCCCACCGACAGGAGGACGCTGTTCAGAAGCTCGATGTTCTTGTGCTCCGGGAAGCGCTGTATCTCGCCGTATGTGTATAGGCCGGCCGTCGGCGCGATGGCCTGATAGAGCGACAGCTCGCGGTTGACCTCATCGTGGAGGTACATCAGACGCGATATGCACGAGAAAAGAAGTATCGCCTGTGGGGCGAACTTCTCCATTGCCTCGCAGCCCTTCTTCGCGCCGCGTAGCATCGCCGACGGGTCACCATACGCGAGCCGCACCGTCTCGCCGACGCAGATGTCGGCCGCGAACTTCAGCGACAAATCCGGATACACGCGCAACGGTGAGCGCGCTATATGGCGGCCATGACGCTCGAGCATGTATGGGAACGCCAAGAGTGACTCGAACGTCATTTCACTCTTATTTACGCCGATGTACTTGTTGTAGAGCGCGGCGGCAGGCTCATTGTCTATCGTCTTTACCATGACGTCGTCCTCAACCTCGGTGACTATATGCTCGCGGCCGAGCGGTATCCACCCGAGATATGAGTCCGTATGGAGATGGAGATCCGCCCCGGAGAAATAAATCGCGAGCACGGCATCCTCTGAAATCATCTCATCGGTGAAGACATACGTGAACTCCTGTCCCGCGCGAGGCCATATGGAAAATGAGGAGTCGGCTGAGCCGCCGAATATCTCTATATTGTGGAAAATCTGTGAAAACTTGTCGAAGAAAGGCTTCATCGACGACGACGACTTAAGCGTCATCAAAAGCTGAACGCCCTTTATATCAGGCGTGAGCACGGCCGTCGTCATGAGCGTTTTCGCTATTTTATCATTGGAGAAAAGCCCGCAGTCGAGTATCTCGGTCTTGACCATCGAGTGCTCAAATACAAGGAACACCACGACGGTCGAGCTCTCGATGTAGCCGCCGGCGCGTATCTCGGCGCCCGTCGTGCATCCCGCGATCACCATGCCCGGCATAGCAGACGACAAGTGGCGCGTGAAGTCGCCGATAGTCGCCGCATCATCGTATGATGTGAAAACAAGCGCGAGTATCGAGGACGGGTTTTCGGGGCATTTTGCCTTGAAATCGGCCATATACGTGTCGATTTCACGCACACCATTTACATAATACGAAAACAGTTCCACAATCTCGCCTCCTTAATAATCGAATAAAAGAACTGTGTATGTCTATCATATACCAATACATTAGAAAAAGCAAAAAAATTAGTGAACTTCAAGGAAAAATGTTCTTCTTAGGCGCGGTGAATGGGAAGGTTTGAGAATGACAGTGAATGACCCTCTCCGCCTCGCATTCGCTCGGCACCTCCCCCATTGGGGAGGCTGGCGTAACAGATGCTGGGATTATTTACACTTGCAAATAATCTATACAGGCAAATTATCCACATACTAAAGCGTGAGACATCAACCTAGCTAAACAATCGAATAATGAAAGTGTAAAACCTTTTACTCCTCTTCGGCTTTAGCTTTTAAGACGCTCATTCTATGCCTCCCACTCTGGGGGAGGTGCCCCGCAGGGGCGGAGAGGGTTGGTTTTTCTTTTTTACTCCATCACCGCGCGGGCGAGCGCGATGAGCGATGTCTCGTCGGCTGTGGCCATCGTCTCGCGTGCGGAGTGCATGGCGAGTATCGGCACGCCGACGTCCATCGTGCGCACGGGCACGAGCGCCGACGCTATCGAGCCGAGCGTTGAGCCGCCGCGGCTGTCGCTTCGATTTACGAAATGCTGATAATCTATGTTGCGCTCCTCGCACAGCGCACGCACGATGGCGATCGCCTCCGCGTCGCCCGCGTACGTCTGCGCCACCGCCTGCTTTATGACGACACCGCCGCCGAGCACGGGGCGCACGACGGGGTCGCTCTTATCCGCGTGGTTCGGGTGAACGGCGTGCGCGACATCTATAGAGAGCAAAAATCCATCAGCGAGCGCCGCCATGAGCTTTTCCTCACCGTCGCCTTCGCCCGTCGCCGCGCACGCGTATATGCGCCGTAGGATTTCCATCAGAGCGGCAGAGCCCGCGCCCTGCTTTGTGTGGCTGCCGACCTCCTCATTGTCGAAAAGCGCGACGAGGCGCACGCCGTCGGGCACATCCTTCGTTGCGTCGATGAGCCCAGAGAGACATGCGAATACCGACGTCAGATTGTCGAGGCGCGGCGACGAGACAAGATTATCACCGAAACCGAGCGTCGTGCCGCGCTCCCACGGATACGTTGAGAGCTCATACGACAGCAGATCATTGGGCGATACGCCCGCGAGCGTCGCGACCTCATTTTGCCACCACTCATCATCCGCGTCGCCATCCATGAGCGCGGCGATGGGCAGCATGTCCTTTTGCGCGTTTACGGCGCCTTTGCTGTTCACATCGCGGTCCATGTGTATCGCGAGACTCGGGATCGTCATGAGCGGGATGAGGGAGCGCACGAGCCGCGTCGTCGGGTGAAACACGTCGCTGCCGCACGTGACCACCTTGCCCGCAAGACCGAGCGGGCGGTCAAGCCACGAGCGCATGATGATGCCGCCATACGGCTCGACATTGACGACGCCACAGCCATCCTTCACCATGCCGCCCAGAGGCTTTACGCGAAAGCACGGGAAATCCGTGTGCGCCGCCGCCACGCGCAGTGGTCCCGCTTCGCCAATCGTGAACGCAATGAGCGTGCTGCCATACACATTCACGAAATACTTGCCGCCGCGCTGAAGCTCCCATGCATCGCCGAGATTGAGCTCCGCAAATCCAGCTTTTGTCAGCTTGTTCGTCGACGTCAGCACCGCATGAAAAGGCGACGGCGAATCCTCGATGAAATCAAGCAGTGAGTTTATGTCGTTAGCCATTTTGAATCAATCCTTTCGTTATCGTTTGATGTGAAAATTTGCTCGCGGCAAATTCGTTCGACTCATTAAAGTCTATTGTATCAGAATTCGTGACACGAAAAAAGCTCCCTCGCGTGAGAGGGAGCAGAGCAGAAAATAAAATCGCGCGTGAAAAACGAGATTCACTTCATTGCGCGAAAATGATATAATTGAGTTGCAAAAAATTTCGTCGAAGGAGTCGATGACAATGGGAAAGCAGGACATCATACACGCAAGCTACGACGGCCAGAGCAACCTCGAGCACATCAAAAGCCCCGCTGAGATACGCGCGATGTACGTCAAAAGCTGCGCCGAATACAAAAAGCTCATGCAGCAGCGCGTCGACCCACGCGAGCAGCGCGTGATGCTCTACGCCGAGATACACGTCCTCGCGTGGATACTCGGGAAAAGCGAGCAGCAAATGCAAAGAGACATCAGCGTGTGAGATAGGCGCGGACAATCGGATATAACGCAAACAAAAAAGCATCCACGAAACGTGGATGCTTTATTTTCATGGCTGGGGTAGCTGGATTCGAACCAACGAATGCGGGATTCAGAGACCCGTGCCTTACCAACTTGGCGATACCCCAATTGAACGATAAATAGTATACCATCGCGAAAAGCGAATGGCAAGCAATTTTTATGTTGTTACGAAAATGGGGACTAATAGCCTAGATGACGTGCCGAGTTGCTATATGATTTCTTTATGAGATTTCTAAATGTGTAAATTGTCGTGAAAATAAATTTCAACTGAATGCACCTCGCGTTGCCACATAACGCGGCGTGAGTCGCATTGTTGTTTGTGTGTCTCAGAGCACATCAATATAGCTATGTCATTCACTTGCCACGACGCCTTTTGTTTTCTCTATCACTTTATCTCGCCAAGCTATGACATCTCGGATGGCGAGGCGTGCCTCGGCTGTGATGAGCGTCTCCATGAAGTCCCAGTCAATGGTGCATGATTTGGTTATGGGAAGATATATTTTCATTTTAGACATTTTTGTCCAGTTGCACATATTGGAAAATGAAAATATTTTTTGAAAATATGATAGTGCTGCACATATAAAATTACCATTTTTAACATTTAATTTTTCTTGAATATTTGATAATGAAAAAACATGAGCATGTGTAGCCATTTTATAATCAAAATCCCTATAATATGCGTTCCCAAACATATCAATAGTAATTGTGTTTTTGGAAAATATAGCGGCAGGATAATCTGTTTTTCCAATGACGCCACGGTTTGTAACGCCTGAGTTAAGATTCTCAAACTTCGCACATGGAAAACATCCCGTGCGCCTTTAAAATCAACATTATGCGAAAGCATAATTCCGCTCAAGCAC
>OMWN01000058.1 GCA_900314765.1 uncultured Selenomonadales bacterium
CGTAGCACCACTACGCTTCTTCGCCTCTTCTTGATATACGAAAAAATCTCTCGTCAATACTCCTACTTCAATTAATCAGCGTTTCCTACAATGTGTTTTTTAGAAATTTTATCAACAGATTTAATAGATTTCAGACAGGGTGAGTGAATTGCTCGAGTATTCGCATCAGACAATGAGCGGCAAGATAAGGCAGAACAAGAATGTGTCGTCTGCTGAGAAGAATGTCATGAACGCTCAGATGAATCTTATTTATATTTTCGAGGGCGTGTGCAGGATGCATGGGCTCCGCTGCTACATGATGTATGAGACGCTTCTCGGCGCCGTCTACAGGCGCGGCTTCATGGAGGGCATGAAGTCGGTGAGTCTCGCGATGATGCGCCCAGACTATGAGCGCATGAAGGGCATCATGGCAATGTCTTTCCCAGAGGGCGCGATGATGCACCTCCTCACGGCGTACACGAAGCCGTGCATCAATGCGTCGTACGCGAAGTTCGTCGATATGAGGACGGCGACGTTTGAGTCGGATCGATTTGAGCCGCAGGGCGTCTGGATCAATATTTTCCCGCTCGACGCTGTGCCCGACGGCACACAGACGGCGCAGAAGGCGTGGGAGAGCGAGATGTATCTCATGATGAAGACGAAGACGGCCGACGAGCTCAAAAAGTATGAGAAAATGGCGCTCGATGTATTCGAGATGTCGTCGCGTGTCAATTTCTTCTTCCACGAATTCAAGAGCGCGCACGAGCCAGCGGGGAGATTTCACGCAGGCTCGGTGATGAAGGCGTGGTTTGGCGACCCCGTGGAGCTGCCGTTTGAGACGATGAAGTTCCCTGCGCCCGTGGCGGTCGACAAGGTGCTCGACGCGACGTATGGCGGCGGCTGGCAGGACATGGCGATGAAGCTTGAGTCACGCGCGCGGCATGTGGTGACGATAGACGCGCCGCGCCATGAGCTGAATGAGGGAAATGGTGCGGGCGCGGCGGCGAACGCCATCATGGACGCGGCGACGTTCGATGTGATGGGCGCGGGCGATGCGATTGAGGCTGAGATAGAGGAAATGGAGCGTGAGATCGTCGAGGAGGACCTCGTGAGGCCCGTGCCGCCAGACGCGAAACCAGAGCCCGTGATTGAAATAGCGGAATGCATTCAAGAGGAAAAGAAGAAAGAGCCAGAGAAATTAGACAAGAAAGCGGATGTGCAGAAAACAATCGAGGTAGTCGCAGCAAGCGAGACGGTTGATGAGAATGAATTAACGGCATCAGATGAGGCAACTGAGGCAATCGATGAGCTTGAGCAGACAGAGAAAATTGAGTCAATCGATTTAACGAAATTGACTGAGACGAGTGAAGCATCTAAAGAAGTTGAGTCAAGCGAACCGATTGCATCGAGCACAGTGATTGAATCAACAGAGGCGGTCGAGGAGTCTGAACAAGATGCGGCTGTGGAGCACATTGAGTCGATAGAATTGACCGAAACGATTGAGACAGAAAATCAAGAGGAGATTATAGAGTCGAAAGCGACAAAGGGCGCAAACAGCGATGCCAAGGAAAGCGAGACGAAAGACGCAAAGCCGCGACAAGCGACAATCGTGAAGAAAGAGCGCGTGGAGATTTTCGTCGATTATGAGCTGATGGACATTGAGCCGATAGACTACTGACAGTGGAGGCACATGAGTATGAGTGAGCTTAGGTTTATCATGGGCGCTGCGGGCGCGGGCAAAAGCCACGCCTGCCTCAGTGCGATGTGCGACACCATCGCCGCTGATCCGCTCGCTGTATCGTCGCCGATTTTCCTGCTTGTGCCAGAGACCGTGACGTATGCCTTTGAGCGTGAGCTCGCGGAGTTCATGGGCACAGAGCACGGCGAGGGATTCATGCGCGCCGAGGTGTTCGGATTTCAGCGATTCGCGCAGCGCGTCATCGAGGCGTCGGGCCGTGGCCGTGTGCCGCGCGTGACGGAGCTCGGCAAGAGGCTCATGCTCCAGAAAATATTGCGCCGCCATGAGAAATCGAACGATTTCACGGCGGATTTCGCGCGCGCGGCGTCGAAGCGCGGATTTACGAAGCTCGTATCCGACATCATCAGCGAGCTCAAAAGCTACCGTGTGACGACGTCCGCGCTCACGGAGGCGATGGGCGAGATCGATGACTACTCGCCGCTTCGCCGCAAGCTTCACGACATTGCGATGGTGTACGACGAACTCGCGGACGAGGTCGAGGCGAGCCCTGCGATGCGTCTCGGGCATGCGCGCATGGCTGAGGACATCATGAGCGACGCGGCCGACTTTCTCGAGTCGGACGCGGGAAAATCATATCTCAAGGACGCGGAAATCTACATCGATGGATTTCTGTTTTTCAACGCGCAGGAAAAACGATTCCTGCGTGCTTTTTTGATGTCCGCGAAATCGCTGACCGTGACGCTCTCGATGAACAGCCTCAAAAAAGACGAGAAATTGTTTTTTAGGTCCATCGAAACGAAAAAGGAACTTGAAGAAATCGCGGGCGAGGCAGGCGCGGAAATTTTCGAGACATATCTCACGGACGAGAAAGATGCAGGCGCTTCGTCACGTGGCAATGAGCTATTAACATTTGAAAATCGTCTTTTCTCCGTTGGCAAAATCAATGATATAAATAGTAAAAATATTTCTGTAACGGAGAAATTTTCAGAGAATATTCGCATTGTCAAGGCGCCGACACGGCAGCGAGAAGTCGAATCCGTCGCCGATGACATACGCCGCCTTTGCCGCGATGAGGGATACAGGTATCGTGACATCACCGTGCTTGTCTCCGATGATTTGTCGTACGGCGACATGATAAAGCGCATATTCGACGCACGTAAAATCCCATATTTCAGCACACACAAAATCACGGCGGCGCATCATCCGCTCGCCGAGCTTTTGCGCGACGCCGTCGAGACGGTGAGGAGCGGCTGGAAGTCTGAGCCGCTTTTCGCGATGCTCAAAACGGGACTCATCCACGATGAGCGGCTCACGCGCGAGCGCGTCGACGCGCTCGAAAACTATGCGCTTGCCTTTGGCATCGACGGCAAAAAGAAATGGCTCGTCGATGAGAAGGTACAGGACAGCGAAGCGGCAGAGACATCAGCGCAAACGGATGAGTCAGATGGCGAGGCGAAAATTGGCTGGACGTATACGGACAAGTTCAACGGACCGACAGCTGACGAGCTCGTGAAAATAAATGAATCACGTGAAGCTGTGGTTCAGCTGTTGTCGTCGTTTGCATCATCGCTTGCGTCGGAACATTCGGCGACGGGCAAAGCGCGCGCGCTGTATCGATTGATTGACAGCCTCGACGTCAGGCGGACGATGTACGAGACGGCGGTGCGGCTAAAAGCGGATGGCCGACTCTCGGAGGCAGCATCAGAGCGCCGTGTCTGGGCAGGCGTCATGGAGCTCTTGTCGCAGATTGCAACGGTATTCGGCGATGAAGCGATGACGATGGACGAGCTCTCGTCGATGATGACGGAGGGACTCGAGACGATTGCGCTCGGCGAGATACCGCCGGGGCAGGACGCCGTGACCGTCACGGGATTCGATGAGAGCAGCAGGGGGAATCTGAGCGCCGTGTACATCATCGGCGCCGACATGAGCGCGATGCCGCGTCGCTCGCCCGAAGGGCGGCTCCTCACGGACAGCGACAGAGAGGTACTGAGGCGCTGCGGCATAGAGCTGCCTGGTGGCTCGTGGGACCTTGCGCGGCTCGAGCCGTTCAGGCTGTATCGCGGCTTCACGCTTGCGCGCGACTACCTCTGGGTGTCATACGCCGCGTCCGATGCAGAGGGCGGGACGATACTGCCGTCGCCCATATACGACAGGATAAAAAATATCGACGGCATCGATGAGATGGCGATACCCATAGAAAATAATGTTACGATAAATAGCTCACTTGATAGCGAAACTGCACCGACACTGTCGCATGATACGGCTATTTCGCTTTATGCGGAGGACGGCGCGCTCACGGGCAGCGTGACGGCATTTGAATGTTATGAGAAGTGCCCATTTCAGTATTTCGCGCGATACGGCATGAAGCTCGCGGAGCGTCAGATTTACGAGTACAACAGCGGCGACGCGGGCTCGCTCCTTCATGCGCTCATGCAGTCATTTGGTGAGCTCATGAGGCGCGACCATGTGAAGTGGCACGACATAAAGCCAGACATGGCGGCGAAGTGGTGTGATGAAATCATTGAGAGCCTCATCCCCGCGTCGCGCTATGGCATACTCACGCGCGATGGCGCGTATCGCGGCATCAGGCAAAAGACGAAGCGTGCCGCGCATAATCTTTTGGCAAAATGGATGGCACTCGTCTCGAAGAGTGATTTCATGCCCATAGATTTCGAGAAAAAATTTACTGTGCCGATAACTAAACCATATTGGAATGACGACGAAGAAGGCGCACGTCTGAATATCACGGGCAAGATTGACAGGGTAGATTATCTCGACGGCGCGCTGCCGTGCTATGCGGTTATTGACTACAAGACGGGCAATCCGCCGACGAGCATCGAAGATATTTTCCACGGGCTGTCGCTTCAGCTCATGACGTATCTCTGGGTCGTTGGGCTGAGCGCGAGAAGGCTGTCACAGGACGCAAAGCCGTTCGGCGCGCTCTACGCGCCGCTGCACGACAACGTCATCAGCATAACGAAGGACGAAATGAAAAAAGCGCGTTCGGGTGATGACATAGAGGAAAGCGGCAAGACTACGCGGCGCAAGAAGATGAAGATGACGGGCTGGGTGCTCGATGATGATGACATCATACAGAAATTCGACAAGAACGGCGACAGTCTGCCGTCGAAGGGGTACAAAAAATCAGCTGATGAGCTCGACACGATAACGAACTACATGGAGCTCAAGCTTGCGTCGATTGGCCATGAGATTTTGTCGGGTGACATTGCTGTATCACCATTTACGACGAAAAAGGATAACGCCTGCACATTTTGCGAATATGCGTCATGCTGTGGGTTTAACAGACGCGATGTGACGGGGTATCGTTTGATTGAGCCGATTTATTCACCTGAAAACAAATCGAGGCGTCATGGCGCTACCGACGACAAATATGTCATCAGCCTCATGGCAAAGGCGCTCGGCAAAGATACAAATGATGCGGGCGACGGGAAGGAGGGAGAATGATGGACGAGATGAAGGCGCAGAAGACGGAAAAAGAAGAAAAAGGCGTCAAATTCACGCCGGAGCAAAGAGCCGCAATAGAAGCCAAGGGCTCAAATCTGCTCGTCTCGGCGGCGGCGGGCTCAGGCAAAACGGCCGTGCTCGTCGAGCGCATCATGGAGCACGTGCTTCACGACAAATGGAACGTTGATGACTTGCTCGTCGTGACGTTCACGCGCGCCGCCGCGTCGGAGATGAAAGGGCGCATCGGCGAACGCATACATAAGGAACTCGCGCGCGGCGACCTCGGCGCGGCGGACAGGGCGCATCTTGAGGAGCAGTTGCTCCATCTGCCGAACGCGATGATCATGACGTTCGATTCATTCTGCCTCAATATAATAAGAAAGAATTTTGCCGCCATCGATTTGTCGCCGGATTTCAGACAGGCGAGCGACCAAGAGGACGCCATCATGCGCGATGAGGCCATGCGCATGACGCTCGATGACGCGTATGATGAAGGCGATGCGTCGTTCATTCATCTCGCAAATGGTTATTCGGATTTTCGCGGCAGCGAGGGACTCGCGGATATTATTCGCAAGGTGCATCGATTTTCTGAGAGTCAGCCCTTCCCAGAGGCGTGGATTCGCTCACTCAGCGCGGAGTATCAGCTTGAAGATAATGTTTCAATTACAAAAACAAAGTGGTGGAACGCCATGCGCGATGATGTGCTTTACATCGCGGAGGACGCCCATGACACGGCGAAGTCGATGTGCAAATATGTCGATGAAAATGGGCTCACGTTTTACCATGACGGTGCGAGCGCGATTGAAGGCTTCACGCAGAAAATAGAAAAGACCATCATGCGCGACGATGTGACATGGGAGGAGCTGCGCGCATGCTGCACGGAGAAGATGCCTGCGCTCGGCAGAGCAAAAAATGGCACACCGAAGGAACTTAAAGCGCCAGCACAGGACGCGCAAAAAGCTATACAGAAAAAATTAGACAACATGGCGTCGTATTTCGCATTGTCGGAGCAGGACGTCACCGCGGACATCAAAGCGCTCGAGCCGGATGTGACGGCACTGTGCGATGTGACGCGAAAATATCGTGACAACCTTCAGTCGATGAAGAAGGCGGCCAATGTCGTCGATTTTCCAGACCTCGAGCACATGGCGCTCGATTTCCTCGCGACAGAGGAGACGCATGGCAAGCCCATCGCCGAGCTCGTGCCGACGGATGCGGCGACGGAGCTCAGAGACAAATTCAAAGAGGTCATGGTCGACGAGTATCAGGACACGAACGGCGTGCAGGAGGCCATCCTTCATCTTGTGAGCCGCGGCGATAATCTCTTCACGGTCGGCGACGCGAAGCAGAGCATTTATCGCTTCCGCTTGGCTGATCCGCAGCTTTTCATCGCAAAGGAAAAGGCGTACGGCACGCTGCATCAAATACGGCTGCTCACGAAAAATTTCA
Source organism: uncultured Selenomonadales bacterium (assembly GCA_900314765.1). Lineage (GTDB taxonomy): Bacteria > Bacillota > Negativicutes > Selenomonadales > Selenomonadaceae > RUG024. Next base: position 6,596 of record OMWN01000058.1, read on the forward strand.
GGAGCCGCCGCGAGGTGCTCGCGTCCATTAATTTTCTTTTCGCGCAAATTTTGCCGCCGCAGAAAGACGGCGAAAAGCCGCTCGAAATCGAATACAACAAAAATGCCATGCTCCATGCGGGCTTTGAATATGAAAGCGGCGTGGGCACATTTGGCGGTGCGCCCATCGAGCTGTTGCTCATAGACGGCGCCGGCGACGATGACAGCGATGGCAATGACGGCTCAAGCGCAACGTCCAATGATGACAATGCAGTCGGATTCGCCGCACAGGCGGAAATCATTGCACAGCGCATCATACAGATAAAAAACAGCGGTGTTACAGTAAAGGGCGAGAAAATACGAAATAAAGATTTTGCCGTGCTGTTTCGCTCGGGGCAGGACAAAATCGCGCTGACGCAGAAAATACTCGCGAGCCACGGCATAAAGTCGTACGCTGAGCAGTCCGAGGGCTACTGGTCATCGCCGGAGGTCACGAAAGTGCTCGCGCTCCTGCGCATCATCGACAACGCGGAACAGGACATACCGCTCGCGTCCGTGCTCTTGTCGCCCGTCGCGGGTCTCACGTATGACGAGCTTGCCGCACTGCGCGTGTACGGGGACAAGCTGCACGCAAAAGACGAGCCGCGCGTTTCACTTATGGGCATCATAAAAAGCATCATGCGTGACGATAATGCACAGCCCCCTGTTGATATGTGCATAGGTTCGGGGCTGCGTGAGAAACTGGAGCATTTTTTGCAGAAGCTCGCGGATTGGCGAGACAAGGCGCCACGCTACAGGCTCGATGATTTCATATGGATGATATACCGTGATACATCATGTTACGATTACTTCAGTGAAATGGATGACGGCGTCCAGAAAAAAGAAAATCTGAGACTGCTCGCCGACAGGGCGGCAGCATTTGAGGCGAATGGCAGTCACGGGCTCTATCGCTTCATTCGATATATCGACAGGCTGCTCGAAGCGGGCGAGGACAATGGCGGCGCCTCTGTCATTTCGGAGACGGACGATGTCGTGAAGCTCATGACGATACACAAAAGCAAGGGACTCGAGTTCCCTGTCGTCATTTTGGCGGATGTCGGCAAGCAAATCAACATGACGGACACGAAGGAGACGCTGCTCATTCACCCGAAGTACGGCATCGGCGCGAAGTGCATCAAGGAGGCCGTGGACGAGGAGGGTGACTATCGGATGCCGTTTTATTATGGCTATCCGTCGTTCCCTTACAGGGCGCTGGCGGGCGCCATTCGCCGCGAGAATTTGGCGGAGGAGATGCGCGTGCTGTATGTCGCGCTCACGCGGGCGCGCGAAAAACTCATCATCGTCGGCGGCGTGAATGATGTTGATAAGGGGCTCAAGAAGTGGTCAAAGCTCGTGAAAGACGATGCGCGCCCAGGGCTATCGATGGCGGGCATACTCAGCGCGGAGACATATCTCGACTGGCTCATGCCTGCGGCCATGCGTCACCCGTCGGGTGGGAAGGAGTTGCGTGAGCAGGCGGAGTGCTCGTCTTATGTGCCGCCGAAATTCGATGAAATCTATGGCGAGGATTTCTCGAGCGAATTTGATTTGAGCGTCGCCGTCGTGACAGGCGGGAAAAAGCGCGATATTTATGCGGAGCCATCGACGTTATCAGAGGATGAGAAAAATGTGAAGCCTCAAAATGACGGCGCTGACGATTGGCAATATGATGCGCATGGACTCGATGAGGTGCCGACGAAGCTCTCAATCAGCGAGATGAAGAGACGATTTGCTGCCGTGGGCAGAGATGAAGAAACGAAAGCAGGCGTCCTCACGCGCGATTATGATGATGTGATACATGTTACAGAAACTAATAAAGATAACGAGTGTGACGTAGAGGAAGAGCCGCAAGAAAAGGAAACGGTGGGCATCGATGACAGTGATATGATTGAGATGTTCCCGACGCCGGATTTTGCTGAGACGGATGAAAAAGCGTCGAAGAAGAACGCGGCATCGTATGGCACGATGATACACGCCATCATGCAGCACCTCGATTTCAGCGGTGAAATCACGGCGGAGACGCTGAAAAGCGAAATCGTGACACTTTCGCAGCGCGGCATCATCGACAAGGATGCGCCGAGCCTCGTGCGTCGCCGCTCCATCGACGCCATTCTGCGATTTGGCGCATCGCCGCTCGCCGCTCGCATGGGCGATGCCATGAGGCGCGGGAGGCTGTGGCGTGAGCAGCAGTTCAGCCGACTCATTCCGGCGCAGAGATTTTTCGAACGTACAGATGATCAGGAGCGCATATTCACGCAGGGCATCATTGACGCGATGTTCTACGATGAGGCACGGGGCGGCATCGTGCTCATCGACTACAAGACGGACAAGGACACGCGTCCCGATGTTGCGCGCGAGCGTCACAAGTTCCAGATAGGCCAGTACCGCGAGACGATAGAGGCCATACTGAAAAAACGCGTCATCGAGAGCTACCTCGTCATGCTCAGTGATGGCAGCATCGTCGGTCTGTGAGGTGATTTTGTGCGCGTCATTTCTGAATACACGCTGATGTTGAAGGACACGGAGCTCATAGATTTTTCGCTCGAGACAGAGGATGGCACAGAGAATGGTCTGAGCAAAAAACTGGAGCGTGTCCATATAAATAAAATTTACGATAACAGCGAAATGATTTTGCCAATACCGCTTTTTTGCGAACTGTCGGACGATTCGCTGATGTCGTGGCTCATGAATCGTCGTGTGCCGCCCACGCGCCACAATGCGGACAAACTGCTCGTCTCGATTGGCGCATCGGAGAGTCTCGCGCGCTTTGTCGCGGCGACGCTCATGCTGTCACTCAATGATGCGTACTGGACACGGCCGCACGGCGCCGCCATGCGTTGGCAGGACGTGAGTCTCTTTTCTGCGCCGTTTGACGAGCGCATATCGTACACCGCGTTCACGGGCGAGTTGAAAAAAATATACGCGAGCGGGCGCGTCGTGTCGCCCGAATTCACGACGAACGGCACACTGAAAAAATTTTGGCGCCGCTGTGACGATGGCATCATAGAGCTCGTCAAGGGCGATGCGCTGTTTGGCGGCGACATGAGCCGCTCACAGGCCGTGAACGAATATTTTGCCGCAGAGCTCGCCGAGGCGATGGGCATAGCGCACGTGATGTATGATCTCGACGCAATAAAAAAAGCGGATGGCACAGACGATATTGTCTGTGTCGCTCCGCTTTTCACGTCGGAAAATGTGGGATTTGTGCCCGCTGATGAGTTTTTCGCTGAGCAGGGCGTCGATATGAGCGCGGGGCTCGGCAGCCCCGTGACGCAAAGGGCGCTCACCGAGGCGTTTGACGATGACACTTATGCCGACATGATGATTTTCGATGCAATCATCGGCAATCGCGACAGACACCTCGGCAATTTCGGCTATCTCCGCGACAATGACACGGGCGAATACATAAAGCCTGCGCCGCTTTTCGACAATGGCATGTCGCTCCTCTATGGTGCGGCGGGCAACAGCCAGAGCAATGTAGCGTCGTACAGCAGGACGGCGCGCGGCAAATATCTGCGTGGCCTCGATGATTATGCTCGTCTTTTCTTGCGTGTCAGACATATAAGCATGTTACAGAAACTATTAAGATTTTCATTCACTAATCATCCAACGTATAAAGTCAGCGATGAAATGATTGCGGCGATGACGCAATTCGTGAGGAATCGCGTCAAAAGGTTGATGGAAGCTGTGACGATGAGCTGATGTCAGCGTAGCGCCACCACGCTTCTTCGCCTCTTATTGCTATGCGAAAAAAATCTCTCGCCAATACTTCTGATTCAGTTAATCAGCGTTTCCTTGGTTATGATTTTCGTCGCGTAGTTGCCTATGAGCTTATACGTCGCATCCGTCGGGTGAACGCCATCCCATACGAAGCAGTTATTGCGATCGCCAAGAGGCGGCAGGCACGGCTCCATGTCGATGAGCGGCGTGCCAATAAGCTCGCGCGTCATGCACTCGCGGAGTTCGTCGATTTTGTCGTTCAGCTCGTATGCCGCGACACGCCACGGCATCACGATGGCGATTTTTGCGCCGTTGTCGTGAGAGATAGTGATGGCGCGCCGTAGCTCGTCCATCGTCGCGTCCATTGGCACATAATCGAGGATGTCATTCATGCCGCCTTCGAGCAGCACATGGCGCGCATGCGTGGCCACGAGCTGACCTTTGAGCCTGTCCACGATGTCGGCGCAGCACTCGCCGCATATCCCGCGATTTATCATCTCTATGCCCGTCATGCGCCCGCACTCCGCCACCCATGACTCATCAACATCATACGGAAACCCCGCAATAAGAGAGTCCCCGATGCAAAGTATTTTCGATGGCGCAGAAATTTTTGTTGGTGTGCTCATGTTATGATGGCTCGTAGGCATGATAGATAATTCCCCCTTTCGCAAAATGATTTTATTTGGTATAATTTAGTTATACAGGAGGTGTTTATCATGATGGGATTTGTTTATTTTATTTATGGCTTTGGTGCGCTTCTCCTCTTTGTGACAGTGGTCACATTTCCCATTGGACTAATCATGTTCCTCATTCAGAACCTTTATGGAGAAAAAATTAAATTTTTTAATCGCGACTGGGATGAGCCCCTTTATGATCCAAACAGGAAACCAGATTGCTTAAAAGGATATCGATAAATTCATAAGAGCCTTCATCGGCTCTTATTTTTTTGTAATTTTTTTGATAATCGCTATCCATTGCTATCCATTTGCTTTGTTTCATGCAAACTTTTCATCTTAAAATTTCGGCGCGTCAGCGCTTGCGGTCTTTGTGACTGCGGCGTAGAGGAGCTTGGCGACGGTCACGATGTCAGAGATTTCGGCGTGCTCGTCCACGCAATGGCTGACGCCGTCTTTGCACGGGATGAAGAGCATGCCGGTCGGCACGATGGCGGCCCAGTGCATGGCGTCGTGGCCCGCACCGCTCATCATGCGCCTGAATGAGACGCCTGTGCTCGCGCAGAGCCCCGCGAGGAAATCCACTATTGTTTTTCTGATGGCGACGGGCTGCTCGTTTGAGATTTTTTCGATGTCGATTTTGATGCTCCTCTTTCTCGCGATGTAGCTGACCTCGGAGAGGAGCTCGTCCGTGACGCGCGCCTTCGCATCCGTGTCGATGCTTCTGATGTCGACGCCGAGCGTGACTTCGCCGGGGATGACGTTCATCGCGTTCGGCTTCACGTTGCAGACACCGATGGTGCCGACGACGGGCGGATGGCCGGCCGCCGATGTGTACGTGCCCGCTGCTTTCTCGAGCGCCAGGATGATCTCGGCCGCACAGCAGAGGCCGTCGTGGCGGAGGTCCATCGGTGTCGCGCCGCTGTGGTCGGCACTGCCGTGGATGTGGAGCTTCATGCGCGTCGGCGCGGCGATGCCCGTGACGACGCCGATGGTCTCGCCTGCGGACTCGAGCACTTTGCCCTGCTCTATGTGCACCTCGAAAAATGCGCGCGGCAGCATCCCACCGTGCGTGTCCTCGTAGCGGCACCACATGAGATCGTCCGGGCGCAGGCCGCGCGCCTTGAGCACGTCGTAGAGCGTCGTGCCCGCCTTGTCTGTGAGGCGGCGCGTGTCGTCCGCCCTCAGCTCGCCGCACATCGCGCGGCTGCCGAGCGTCGCCGCGCCGAACCGTGACGACTCCTCGCACATGAAAAGCGCACACTCGAGCGGCGCGTCCGTCACGATGCCGTCTTCGTCGAGGCTCTGCATGACCTCGATGGCCGAGAGGATGCCGACGATGCCGTCGTAGTTGCCGCCCTGCGGCACGCTGTCGCCGTGCGAGCCGAACATCACAGCGGGGAGCGATTTGTCCCGCCCTTCCCTTCTGCCGATGACATTGCCAAACGCGTCGATGGAAATCGTGAGATTTGCCTCGCGCATGAGGCTGATGAGATAGTCGCGCCCCGCCCAGTCCGCGTCGGTGAAAGCGAGCCTGTTTATGCCGGGCTCGTCCTTTGTCGTGATTTTGGAAAGCGCGTCGATGCGCGCGGCCAGTCTTTTCTCAGAAATCATGTGAAAGCCTCCTATCGTATTGGTGCGTATTGGTGAATATATTGATGACAAATTTACCAATTATAATACATCAATTATAATCATCTGTCGATTTATATTGCCAATGATAATGTATACATGTATACATAAGCGCGAATCGTTGACATCATTTATCGATTACACTAAACTTATGAATACGGGGCAACGGGGCTGCGCAGATTGCGCAGTTTTTTTATTGCTCTCGTGCCATAATTATATGTTATACAAAGGGGAGTATATTATGCTTACAGTTATGATTGCAACCGCATGCGTGATATGCTGCATCGTCGTCTACCTTCTCATCAAGGGGAAGGACGCCCGCGTCGTCTTGATCGGCGCCGGCATTCTGATGGCGATTATCGGCGGCACGCCAATGTCGGCTCTCGACGCATTCGCGAAGAGCATGACAAACAAGGGCCTCATACAGGCTATATGCTCGTGCATGGGCTTTGCGCTCGTCGCGCGCTACACGGGCTGCGACAAGCACCTCATCAACGCGCTCGCGAATATTATTTCAAAGGTAAGGCCGCTCCTCATACCTGGCGTCGTGCTCGCGACGTACCTCGTCAATATCGCGCTGCCGAGCGCCGGCGGCACGGCTGCGGCGGCGGGCGCCATTTTCATTCCGCTCCTGATGGCGGCAGGCGTTCATCCTGCGATGTCGGCGGCGGCCGTGAAATGCGGCACGTACGGCTCCATGCTGAACCCGGGCCTCTCGCACAACCCATTCGTCGCTGACATAGCGGGCTGCGACGTCATGGATGTCATCGCGTTCCATTACAAGGCAAACCTCGCGTCGCTTGCGGTGGCGATGATAGCCATCACGGCCATTGCAATCATCACGAAGGAATACAAGGGCTACAAGGCTGAGGGCCTCGAGATTGATGAGAATTTCAAAATCAATCCGCTCTACGCCATCATGCCGGCTCTGCCGATCGTCATACTGCTCCTCGGCTCGGCGAAAATCGTCCCGGCGCTCAAGATGGGCGTCCCTGCGGCTATGGTCATCGGCACGATATTGACGCTCATCGTCACGCGCACGAGCCCGAAGGAAATCACGAAGGCTTTCTTCGACGGCATGGGCAAAGGCTATGGCGACATCATGAGTATCATCATCGCGGCGGGCGTGTTCGTCTCTGGTCTCACGGCGACGGGTCTCGTCAAGGCATTCATCGACGCGATGCTCAACAACCCCGCCATCGTCAAGCTCTGCGCGTCGTTTGGCCCGTTCATCCTCGGCGTGCTGACGGGCTCAGGCGATGCCGCGACGTTCGCGTTCAATGAGGCCATCACGCCGTTCGCTCCGGACTTCGGCATGACGGTCGTGCAGATGGGCAGCATGGCAACGCTCGGCGGCACACTCGGTCGCACAATGTCCCCGATAGCGGGCGCGACAATCATTTGCGCGGGCTTCGCGGGCATCAACCCAATGGAGATAACAAAGCGCAACTGCATACCGATGATTCTTGCGTTGACTGTCGGCATGACAATTCTTGCGATGTAATATGATTTAAAATCCGCCTCGAAAGGGGCGGATTTTTATTATGGGAAAACTCCAGTGTGCAAATGTTGTGTAAGCGTTAGTGCTCTAGCATTTACTCTCACGCATCCGACGCAAGTCGGTGGTGGGAAACCGCCTCATTCGGTGAGGAATGACTTTTGCTATTGAAGATTGTCGTTTACTGTGACAAAATTATTATGCGAAATAATTTTTAGGAGGCATATTTTCTATGGATACATTGACAAAGGAAATGATGGACTACGCGGGCTCTCTGCAGGATGAGATGGTCGCGCGGCGCCGTGACCTGCACCACCATCCAGAGCCGGGCTGGACGGAGTTTCGCACGGCGTCCATCGTCGCTACGGAGCTGAAATCGCTCGGCTACGATGTCATCATGGGCGTGGATGCGATAAATAAATCGTCGATGATGGGCGTGCCGTCCGAGGAAAAGCTCAAAAAAGAGCAGCAGCGCGCCATCTCCGAGGGCGCAGACCCTGCGCTCGTCGAGAAAATGACGGGCGGCCTCACGGGCGTCGTCGGCGTCATGCACTTCGCGGGCGAGGGGCCGACGGTCGGCCTGCGATTTGACATGGACTCAAACGATGTGACGGAGACGGATGACCCTCAGCATCGCCCAAATAAAGAAGGATTTGCGTCGTGCCATGACGGCGCGATGCACGCATGCGGACACGACGGCCATACGACGGTCGGGCTCGCCGTCGCGAAAATCCTCGCGCATTTCAAAGACCAGCTCAAGGGCACGGTGAAGCTCTGCTTCCAGCCCGCCGAGGAAGGCGTGCGCGGCGCGAAGGCGATGGTCGACTCGGGCGTCGTAGATGATGTTGACTACATGCTCGGCGCTCATTTCGGCTTCAAGATGAAAAAGACGGGCAGCATCGCGGTCAATGTCTACGGATTTCTCGCGACGAGCAAATACGATGCGCATTTTGTGGGCGTGCCGGCTCATGCAGGCGCGGCGCCGGAGAAGGGCAAAAACGCGCTGCTCGCATCGTGCTGCGCGGCGCTCAATCTCCACGCGATTGCGCGCCACTCGGGCGGCACGTCGCGCATCAATGTCGGCCAGCTCGTCGCGGGCAGTGGGCGCAACGTCGTCGGCGACAAGGCGCTCATGAAGATAGAGACGCGCGGCGCGACGAGCGAGATCAATCACTACATGGAGACAGAGTCGGAGCGCATCATAAAAGCTGCCGCCCAGATGTACGACGTCGATGTCACGATTGACAAAGTCGGCGGCGCGGCGGGCGCGGCCAACAGCGAGGGCCTTGCGTCGTACCTCGAGAGCCACGCGAAAGAGCTCGGTATATTTGACAACGTCGTCGGCCGCTCGGACTTCGGCGCGAGCGAGGACTTCTCGTACTTCATGGAGCGCGTGCAGAGCCACGGCGGCGAGGCCGCTTACATGATGGTCGGCTCGACGATAGCGGCAGGCCACCACGACTCACACTTCGACCTCGACGAGACATCGCTTTCATACAGCGCGAAGATGCTCTCGACGACGGCAAAAGGACTCCTGCTCGGCGAGAACAAATAAGAGAATACTATAAATGACATAAAAAATAGGCTGCTGCAACTTTGGCGAAATTTTCGCTAAACTGCAACAGCCTTATTTTGTTATGAAAATGTTTGCTCTTGACTGTGTATTTGTCCGCCCCTTGAGGGGCGGGGGACCGCCGTAGGCGGTGGTGGGGTGATTTTGGCAACGTTATGTTACGTTGTATTTTCATTTATTGTGGCGTCGCTAAGACGTGTAGATTTTGCACATTATGCTGTTCTTTGCTTCTCTATTTTTTCGGCTTCTTGCGCTTTTTGTAGTCGTCGAGCGCGGTCACGCTGGCCATTTTTTTCTTTGATTTTTTTTGCGTGTCGGCTTTTTTCTCTTTTGCCTCTGCGCTGGGTGTGTCATCGTTGTCGCCCATGTCATCAGCGTCATTATCGCCTTTCGCGGCCATGCCGAGGATGTCGGCGTACGTTGGCACGAATGTCTCGATTTCGGGCAGCGGCTTATTTTTGACGGCGTGAATTTTGCTGCGCCTGCCGCCTTTCGGCGCGTCGTCCTTGTCGTTGTTCCATACATGCGTGTTTGGGAACTCATGCTTGTCGCGCTCCGCGATGATTTTCATCTCGTTCGGCGTGAAGCCGCGGTTCTGCATGTTGCGCGTGTTGTTGTTGAATTCGGCGAACAGCCGGAAAAACTCGTCGAAGTCCTTGCGCTGCATGGGCACCTCGTTCATCACATGCGTGAGTACGGCGGTGGCGGGCGTATTCGTCGACAGCATCATGCCGAGGTTGAACATCATGAGCCACGCGTCGTCTTCCTCCATGCCGCACGTGTCAGCGAGGAAATCCATGAGGTCGTCGCCCTCGTCCGTGTCGCCAATCCACAGCGACGGACCCTCGACGATCTCCGAATACGTCGGGATGTAGAACGGCTTGTCGCCCTGCATTTTCCAGATGTCGGGCAGGAACGGTATGAGCGCCTCAGCGAGTATCATGTGCGGCTCGGCGACGAGCTTTATGCCCGCGACGTCCTGCGGCAGCGTCAGGAGCTCTTTGCCGATGTCCTCCATTTTTATTTGGCATTTCGGGTCTTTTTTCAGAAGCTCCATGAATACTTCAAACGGCGTGATGGCGTAGAGCATGCACGCTGTCATCACGCACGAGAACAGCCATTGGCGCTGATGGTGGCGGTTTTTCCAGCCGACGCGGCGCGTCGCTTTTTTGTACAAATCAGCGACTTCCTGCGGAACGAAGAAGACTTCCTCATCCTCGTCCCAATAGACGTAGGCGGCCGTCTCGAGAATGGGGAAGGCGTCAAGCCCGGAGAAATGGAAGTCCTTCGTCATGAGGGCTTGGCGGAGAGCTGACTCCTCCGCGTCGGACAAAATGAGGAGATATGGCTCTATGGCCGTGAGGCTGTTCATCGCGTCGAAAAGCCTGTCGACGAGGACGGCCTTGCGCTCACTTTTCTTCGCGGGAATGTTCTTCGCCTTCATCATGTCGTATACGTCGTCTTTCAGGCATAGCCCTATGGCTTCTTTGAGGCTGACTGGCCCAGCGGGATCGCTCACTTTTTTCATCTCCCATTTATCTTTGTCGAATTTATCGAAATCTTTTTGTCGTTCATTTATTGCCCCTTGCCTCCTGCGCTGGCCGATGGGGCTGATGGCGATGACGGGGCCGTGGGCGCTGTCGGCACAGTCGGGCGCGGCACCGTCGTATGCGGCGGAACGTAGCCTCCGTCTGACGCATCGTCCGTGTCTGTGCTCGTGTCCTGTGCGGCAGTGGTGTCCGATGAGCTGCGCGATGTGCGCGCGTCGGTCGCCGTGGTGGTTGTTGAGGTGTCGCTGTCGCTCGATGATGCGGTGCTGTCGCGTCTCGTGGTGTCCTGCGATGCGCTCGGCTTCGTGAGCGGCGTTGGCCTCGAGTATGCGCCCGAGTCGCGCTCCCGCGAGAGGCGGCCAATGGATGTGTCGCTCTCGGGCACCTCGACGGCCGTGTCGGGGATGGACGACTCCATGTCGGCGCGGTCGCGCTCTATCTCGGAGCGCGCGGCGGCGTTCATCGATATGCCGAGCGTCGACGCGAAGCTCGAGCGCGTCTCGCCGATGTCCGGTATCCAGTAGCTGATGCCGTCTATGTAGAGCGGGTAGCCCTTTACCATCGCTGTCTTGAGCCCGTTTGACTGCGACTCTTTCAGCGCTCCTGCAAGCTCAGCGAGCTCGCGGAACGAGAGGTCCGTCTCGACGGAGGCGAGCGTCTCACGGATGATGGACGGCAGGCGAATGATGATGGACGGGGACATCACCTTGTCGATGACGGCGCGCATGAATTTCTGCTGGCGCGCGATGCGGCCAATGTCGCCCTCCTCGTCGCGGTAGCGCACATAGCTCATGGCTGTCACGCCGTCCATGTGCTGCATGCCGGGGTAAAGGTCGATGACGAGCCCGCCGGGGACAGCGTCGTCCCATTCGTCCGTGTACTCCATGCGGTCCTCGACATCTATGTCAATGCCGCCGATCGCGTCGATGATGCGCGGGAATGAGCGCGTGTTGATTTTCACATAGTGGTCGACATGCGTGTCGAGGAGCTCCTCGACGGCGTCGCGCGAGAGTTTCCACCCGCCGAGCGCGTATGCAGCGTTTATTTTGTCATAGCCGTAGCCCGGGATGATGCAGCGCGTGTCGCGCGGTATCGACAGCAGTGACGCCTGCTTCTTTTTCGGGTCAACCGTCGCGAGCATGAGCGTGTCGGAGCGCCCGATGTCGTCCGCCCTCTCGTCGACGCCCATGATCATGACCGTCGCTTTGTCCTTCGCGACGAGCAGCGGCTCCGCACTGTTGTTTATCTTGACGTCGTTTCGCCGCGCGTGCGGGTCATCGAAAAGCGACGTGGACGCGAATATCGCGCCGCCGACGGCGGCGAGCACGAAGACAAGCAATAAAAGCAGCCACGGCAGTATGCGGCTCGAGCGGCTCTCCTTTGCTTTGTGTCTCGGGGTGTATTTTTTCTTTGACAAATCGAATAGCCTCTTTCAGTGATTTTGCGCAGCAATAAGATGGCGCACATATCTTATTATTATAAGTGGGAAATGAATTTGCCGCAATAAAATTTATTATGTTTCTGTGAAAAATTAGAGGAAATCAATTAATCAGCATTTCCTTGGAGAAAAATTATGAGTTTGTAAAATTATAGATAAAATGACTCGGCGATGCCAGTCCTCATCCACGGCGCAATTTCGATAGGCTCTAAGGCCGGCTTCCTCGCGGCAAAAGCGAAGACACGCCGCTTCGGAGCCAGCCAAAGAGCCTATAGGAAATTGCTAAGTTACTTCAGACTGGCATCGCCTCGGGAATATTTAC
>OMWN01000011.1 GCA_900314765.1 uncultured Selenomonadales bacterium
ATATCTGTTCCTGAAAATCATGGATTTAAGCCGTGCGTCGTATGTGCGAAATCCAAAATCCCACAAGGTTTTGCATTGAGCCAAAATTTTTAAAGGCACTCTCCAAAAAAAATTAAACAATAAAATTTGCCGGAACAGCTGGAACAAACGCAACAAATATATTAGAAAATATATTCTTTTTGCTATAGGAACCTGCTGATTGCATAAATGAATATAAAATTTATCAAATAAAAAAATCAAGCCTCACCCCTCTAATGGCATGGGATGAGGCTCATTTTGTGTGCACTATCGGTGTTACTTCGTCTCCACCAAAAATTCAAGCCACGGATTATTCCGTGGCTTTTTTGTTTGCTTATTTTACATCGTATTCATTATGCAATTACAATGGCAAATCCTCGAATGAACTAAAATTTATGCAGATTTTAATGAAAACTTTTTCCCGCAAAACGCAATGCCGTACAAATGCACAGGTGAAATATTTCTGTCGCAAAATTCTGCCATGTAATCATTTTCCTTTATCTGCCTTATTGCCTCATCAGCTGCTTTATCAATGGATGACTCGTCAGCGGCCTTCAGCTCTATGATGACACCTGCGCCCTTGCCCCTCGGGAAAAGAGCAATGTCATAACGCCCATTGCCGCTTTCGCGATTTGAGCGAACCTCATAATCTTCAAAGAGCAGACCCGTCAGCCCCAGTACCATGCCATGATAGAAATTCTCTTGCCATGTATCATTATAGCTTACCATCACGCCTAAAATATTTTCTAATTTCTTCGCGAATAGCTCTGGCTTTCCTTCAATCAAGCCATCGTGAATAGCCGCCATATTGTCAAACTCAAATCCTGGAACTTCATTCATCAAATATTGAAGTATCTCGTCCGCATATACACGCCTGACTTCATAATTGGGGATTGCAAGCTCATATTTGTCCAGGCCGCCAAACTTGCCTACCTTTTTGCAGGGCTTAAGATAGCCAGTCGACAACATCATCGTGAACAAATCAGATTCATTCTTTCCCAAGTCAGCGTAAATCGTCCCTTCTTGAAGCACGCTCACAACAGGTTTGCCATCGAGGAGCGACTTAATATCATCGCTGCGCTTTTCATCAGCATGCGTGAGAAGATCATGAAGTATTGAGTTGCTGGACGTGTTCATCCAATACGCCTCGGGCTTCATGTCGTTGGCAAAATAGTTTGCAACAGAAAAAGGATTATATACATCGCTGTTTCCAATTCTATAGCCATCATACCAATTTTTTATTTCATCCAGTTTCTCAGCTGCATCATAATCACACGCTATTTGATTGACTTCTGCTTGCGTAAATCCAAACCATTGGCTGTACGCTGATCTGAGCAGGGAGCAAACCGTGAGATTATTCAGCCCGCTGAAAATGCTCTCCTTCGTGACACGTGTCACCCCTGTCAATACCGCAAAATTAAGGCTGGGATTCGTTTTCAGCGCGCCGCTCAAAAACTTTCGCATCGTGCTTACGCAGTCATCGTAATACCCATGCGACCAAGCATACTGAATCGGTGCGTCGTATTCATCTACCAGCAAAACTACAGTGCGGCCATAAATTTCTTGCAGCAATTCTACAAGAAAACGCAGCGCCCCATCATAATCCGGCATGTCCGCTTTCCTATTTACGACAGCCTCAAATCTTCTTTTTTTCACATCATTGGCTTTGCTATTCATCACCACATCATTGAATTGCATAAAAAGGCTGGAAACTTGATATAAAAAGCCCGCTCTGAATGATGGCAAATCATCATAAGTCCAATCCTTCATTGTCATCGATACAACAGGGAATTTTCCTTGACTCTTCATGTACACGCCGTCATCAGCAGACTCGATGAATGTACCCTCAAAAAGCTTACGATTAGCCTCTGCGCCATTCACGTCAAAAAAGTATTGCAGCATGCTCATATTGAGTGACTTGCCAAACCTTCTGGGACGAGTAATCAGCGTCACCTGCATAGCCCTGTCGAGCAGTTCCTTTATAAAGCCAGTCTTATCGACAAGATATAAATTTTTATCTCTGACCATGCGGTAGTCATCATATCCAAGTGGCATTGGCCTTTTCATTTGAGTCACCTCATAGATTCGATAATGATTTGACATGATTATACCATATTTTGAATCATCCTTTGAAAATTTCTGCGTGCGAAACGAATCGAAATGCGAAATTTCCAATCGTCTCTCATTTTCACATCGAATCAAAAAGCAGACCCATTCGCACGAATGAGCCTGCTTTTTTGATTCCTACTAAAATTTATTCCTATCTTATTTCTCCGCTTTGCCTTTGCTTTCTTGATATTTTGCTATTGCCTCGTCCATGAGTTTCTTCGGCATTTCCTCGTAGTGGGAGAATTCTGTCGTGAATGAGCCGCGGCCTTTCGTCTCGGCTCTGAGGTCTGTCGCGTATTTGTAGAGCTCTATCGCCGGTATCTGCGCTTTGATCTCGGTGAGGTCGCGGCTGGCCTTTTCCATGCCCATGATCCTCGCACGGCGACTGTTCAGATGACCCATGACATCGCCCGTGAAGTACTCCGGCGCGAGTATCGTCATATTGAATATCGGCTCGAGGAGAACTGGATTTGCGTCCATGATGCCTTTTCTGAGCGCGAGAGCCGTTGCCGTCTTGAACGCGGCCTCCGACGAGTCAACGGAGTGATACGAGCCATCGTAGAGATTGACCTTCACATCGACGACGGGGTAGCCCGCGACGATGCCCTGCGCGAGCGTCTCCTCCGTGCCTTTCTCGACGGCCGGTATGTACTGGCGCGGCACACTGCCGCCGAATATCGTCTCCGTGAACTCGTTGCCTGTGCCGGCAGGCAGCGGGCTGATTTCGAGCCACACGTCGCCGTACTGGCCGTGGCCGCCGCTCTGCTTCTTGTGCTTGCCCTGCACCTTCACGGTCTTCTTTATCGTCTCGCGGAGCGCCACCCTTGGCTCGCTGAATATCACATTGACGCCGAATTTCCGCGCCACACGCTCGCCGAGTATGTCTATCTGCACCTCACCAATGCCACGCACGAGCGTCTGCCGCGTCTCGCGATCCTTCACGAGGATGATGGTCGGGTCCTCGTCGCGCTCCTTGTCTATCGCAGATATGGCTTTCTCCTCGTCGGCCTTCTCCTTCGCTGTCACCGCCATCACAAGCATCGAGCCAGGGAACGTGATGGGCTCATACTTTATGGATGCTTCCTTC
The DNA here is from genome assembly GCA_900314765.1 of uncultured Selenomonadales bacterium. Classification (GTDB taxonomy): domain Bacteria; phylum Bacillota; class Negativicutes; order Selenomonadales; family Selenomonadaceae; genus RUG024. The sequence continues at coordinate 3,215 of OMWN01000011.1, forward strand.
GTCGTGAGCGTGTCGCCCGTCTTCGTCGCGTTCAGCTTGCTCGTGACGACGATGTCGCCGCGCACCGCCTTTTTGATGCGCACCTGCGTCGAGCCCTGCATCGTGAAAAGTCCGCCTAGTCGCTCTGTCGCTTCGCTCGCCACATTATATACAGGCGTCTCAGCTGTGAGCTCGCCCGTCATCACGCGCATGAATGACAGCCTGCCGACAAATGGATCGACGACCGTCTTGAACACCTGCGCCGAGAACGGCCCCGTCACCTCGCGCTCCACGGGCTCGTCGTCCGCTGGGTTCATGCCCATCACGGGCTCATCGGACGGCGCTGGGAAATACGTCACGATGCCCGTCATGAGCTTATGAAGGCTGATATTTTTTAGCGCGGAGCCGCAGTACACAGGATATACCTTGCCTGCCGCTATGCCGTCCTCGAGGGCCTGACCTATTTCCTCTTCTGGGATTTCATCGCCGTTCAGGAACTTCTCCATGAGCGAATCGTCGAAATCGGCGAGCGCCTCTATGAGATCCTGCCGCGCAAGCTCGACGTCGTCCTGCATGAATTCCGGTATCTCCGTCGCAATGTAGTCCTCATCATGCGTCCTGACCTTCGTCTTCATGCGCAGCAGATCGACGACGCCCTGATACGTGTCCGCCGCGCCAATCGGCAGCTGCACGGCGACGACGCCATGACCGAACTTCACGCGAAGCTCGTCCATGACCTTCTGAAAATCCGCGTGCTCGCGGTCCATCTTATTGACGAGGAAAGCGCGAGGCTTACTCATCTCGTCGCAGAGGATCCAGTCCTTCTCCGTCTCCGTCTCAATGCCGCTCGTCGCCGAGACGACGATGAGCGCCGTATCGGCCGCTGTGATGGCGCCCTTTACCTCGCTGACGAAGTCAGGATATCCCGGCGTGTCGATGAAATTGATTTTCGTGCCCTTCCACTCGACAGCGGCAAGCGAAAGAGATATCGACATTCCGCGCTTCGTCTCCTCTGGCGTCGTATCCAGCATCGATGTCGCATCGTCGACCCTGCCCTGCCTCTTCACTGCTCCCGCATTGAAAAGACATGCGTCCAAAAAGCTCGTTTTGCCGGCGCGGCCATGGCCGACGACCGCCACATTGCGCAGGTTTTCACTTGTGTATTCCTGCATTCTGATCCCTCCTCAAAAATTTTAAAAAGTCATGATATTGGAAACAGACCACACTGAAACTGAAACAAATTGCTTCCATTTTGCTCATAAGGAAACGCTGATTAATTGAGGTAGGAGTATTGACGAAAAAAGATTCGTCAAGACGACTGCTGAAATAATCAGTGTTTCCTTAAATTATAAATTCTCTAAAAATTTAAAATTTCCTGCTTGTTTGCGAAATTTTTGTTAAAAAAATCATTATGCGCTGCGATTTTCATCTGAACAGGCCGCGTATGTCCTCCTCGGTGAGCTTTGATAGGAACGTCTCGCCCGGCTTTATCATCTGGTCGATGAGTGCCTTTTTCCTCTCCTGCAGCGCAAAAATTTTCTCCTCCACCGTGTTTTTCGTGACGAGCTTTATGACCTGCACCTTGTTCTCCTGCCCGAGTCGATAAGCACGGTCCGTCGCCTGTTCCTCGACGGCGGGATTCCACCACGGATCGAAATGTATCACCATGTCGGCGCCCGTAAGATTAAGACCCTGACCGCCCGCCTTCAGCGAAATGAGGAAAACATCGCATGGCGCATGATCCGAATTGAACTCCTTGACGAGGCGCAGTCTCTCCGCCGACGGCGTCGCACCGTCGAGATAGCTGTAGGCAATGCCGAGCTTTCGCAGCCTTTCGCCGATATGCGTGAGCATCGTCGTGAACTGCGAGAATATGAGAAGGCGATGCCCGCCCGCTATGGCCTCCGGCACAATGTCATCGAGCGTGTCAAGCTTGCCCGAGCCGCCGTCGTAGTCCTCGAGGAACATCGCTGGGTCGCACGCAATCTGCCTGAGCCGCGTCAGTATGGAAAGTATCTTTATGCGCCCATTCGATATGCCATTTTCACGCAGCACATCCTGAAATTCCTTTTGGCTCTGCACGAAATACGCCGCGTAGACCTTCTGCTGCTTTGATGTCATCTCGCATATAAGCCTGCTCTCCACCTTGTCGGGGAGCTCCGTCAGCACATCTTTTTTGAGGCGCCTCAGTATAAACGGTGCTATGTGCCGCCTCAGGTCCTGCGCTGCCTTCTTGTCCTCGCCCTTCACGATAGGCATCTCGTAGCGCGAATGAAAATATTTATGGCTGCCCAGATAGCCCGGCATGAGGAAATCGAAAATCGACCATAGCTCCGTGAGCGTATTCTCAATCGGTGTGCCCGTCAGCGCGAAATATCCACCTGTCGTCAGCCGCTTCACGGCCTTCGCGCTCTGCGTCGTCGGATTTTTTATCTGTTGCGCCTCATCGAGGAAGCAATAGCGAAACGTCAGATTTTCATATTCGTCAATATCGCGGCGCAGCATATTATATGTAGTGATAACGATGTCATTCTCGCCGCCCATCGCCGCCTTGAGCTTATCCGTGCGCTCGACCTTGTTTCCGTCGATGACAGCCGCCCTGAGCGACGGCGCAAAACGCTCTATTTCATCAATCCAGTTGTACATGAGCGACGTCGGCGTCACAACGAGCGTAGGGCGCATTTTGCCAATTTCACCCGTGGCCTCATCCTTTTCTTTCTCGGATAAGAGAAATGAAATCACCTCAAGCGTCTTGCCAAGGCCCATGTCATCAGCAAGTATGCCGCCGAGTCCGTGCGACGCGAGCGCATTGAGCCATTCAAACGCCGTCACCTGATAGTCGCGCATCACATGGTCAAGCGACGACGGCGGCGTGATGCTCTGCGCATTCGGGTCTCTTATGTCGCGCACGAGTGAACGGAAGCCCGCACTGCGCCTCAGATTGAGCTTGTCATCCTCCTGCGCGAGCGTGTCCACATACATGGCCTGCGCGAGTGGGACAACGGCGGTGTTGCCCTTCCCTTTTTTGATATGCATCGACTCGACGAGGTCGCTGAGGCCATCGAGCTGCTGATCGCCAAGCGGCACGAACGTGCCGTCCTTAAGCCGATGGTAGCGGCGCTTCTGCCTGTACGAGCGCAATATATCGATGAGCTCGTCTATGTCGAACATATCATTGTCAAACGTCATTTCGAGGAGATTTTCGCTGTTCACGGAGACGCCGACTGACACGGCCGGCATCCGCTGTATCGGCTTCCTTTTGAAAATCTCAGAATAATAAATATCCGCAACCTCCGACAGCGCAGGCACGCCCGTCTCGAGAAAATCGTAGAACTTGTCCTCATCGGGCAACACAAAAAGGCCGTCCTCACGCTCAAAGCCATAATTCGAGAAAATGGAAAAAATATTTTTCTCAGCCGAGGTGTCGTGAATCAGTCGTTTATTCCCCACATGGTCGGGCGCCTTCTCCATCAGCGGATTATAGCCTGCATCTCCGTAGACGAACCGCACACGCGCCGACACGCCATCCTTATAATAGTCGAGAAAAACCTCTGTCACGAGCGGCATCATCTCATACTCTTCCGTAAAAGTGGGCGCAACGGTAACATCTGCCACTGAGTCGAGTCGTGGTTTGACCGCCGAGAAGAAATTCCCCATGTTCTTTTGGCTGAGCTCCACACGGTTCGACTTCGCAAACGCCAATGCCACAGATTTCATCGCTTTGCGCTGCTCAGCGGGCACATCATATATCGCGTCGCCGTAGAGCACGAACTCGCCATCGCCCGACAAAAGCGCAAGATCGAACGGTCGCGCCGTGCCGAGTGTCAAGACGCCGTCGCCTTTTTTATCCGCTACGTCAATGGAAAGCTTCGGCGCTCCCATGACACCATGAATTTTCGCATCCGCCACTTGATTGATTGTGAAATCAAATGGCTCGTCCTGCATGATGGCCAGAAATCTCCTCAAATTCGTCGGCGTAAGCCTTAGTCTTTTTTTTGCGAATGATGAAATTGACGAATAATATGTGGTGTACGTTGTGTGCAATATATTGAGGCTCTGCTCATCGCGATAATTTTCCACGAGCATGGCCCAGAGCTTTTCAGACGTCCCACTTTTGAAAACAACATCATCTGGCTCCAAAACAAGTTCTTTGCCTATTGTAAGACTTTGATGATTTTGCACGGCGCGAATGAAATCCACAATATTTTTTATCACATACGGACGCGTCCTCGCGGCGCGAAACTCGAGCCAAACATCAATCTCGACGCCGCTCCACTGCACGGGCTCCACGATGAGATGCGGCATAAGCGCAACAGGCTCGCTCGTCTGGCGGCTTTTCTCCGTCTCGGCGTCATCAAACAGGCTGAAAAAAGCTCTGTCCTCATCGTCACGCTTCGACGACGCGCCTTTGCCGCCATAAAGAGAATTATTACGCTGAATATCCTGAACTGCCATCAAAAGAGCCACAATATGTTTGCATGTGCCGCCGTAAAGCGAAAACGCTGGGCAATCACATTCGGCGTAATCTATGCTCGTGCCGTTCTTTATATCCACACAGCAATGATAGTCGTCGCTGCCCTCGACTATCGCCTCATACTCATCAATCCTGCTTTGCCGCCTATTATATGATGAGTGGTCTATGTCTTGCACCGCTCCGCGCCGATAATATCTCCGCCCTCGCTCGTATGACGCTTCATTTGAAAAAGCTCTTATAGCCGCATCCGTGATCATCAAATTCACTCCAAAAAAAAATTTATCATTACATTATAACACGGAAAGAAACCCCACGATAAAAAAATCAATAAATAATATCATAAATATTTTAAATCAAGCAGGAATTTTTGAATTAGTGTAGAATAACAATATAAAGAAACACTGATTATTTCAGCAGTCGTTTTGACGAATCTATTCACGTATATTTTCGTCGTGGCAATCAGTGTAGCATCGCTACGCTTCTTCGCCTCTTCTTGATATACCGAAAAGCCTCTCGTCAATACTCCTACTTCAGTTAATCAGCGTTTCAATAATAGACAATGGTTGTCGCATGACAGGCCATTTTATGCGAGAGCCACTTGTCAATATTAAATCATATTCAGGAGGTTTTACTATGTTTGAAAAAGAATGGCTCACAGGCAACAAGGATCTCTCAGCAGTCGAGCTCACGCCGCTCGAAGAACGCGTCGCAAAGGAGCAGCCCGCACTCATGGATGGACTCAAAAAAGCGAAAGAGCTTCTAGGCGAGGAGAAATATGCGCGCTACATTTCTCCGCTCCAGAACATCGCGAAGAACAGCACGACGCTCCTCATTCGCACGAAGAACGTGCTCGAAAGAACCTTCGTCATCAGCGAATGTCAAGACGCGCTCAGAGAAGCGTTCGGCGTAAGAACAGTCCGCATCATCGGATAAATAAAAATGGCGCGCGTGAAATTGTAAGTCAATCCATCACCGCGCTTCTCATTGTTCAACGCCACTCACAAAAGAGCAGGCACAAAGATGCAACGCAAGCGCAAATGCAGCTTTCATCATTGATTGCATTTGATGTGGCGTAAACGCTAAAGCGCAAATACTGCCATTACATCAAGCAATGAGCAACAATCAAAAATTAGACACACGAAAAAAGCCTCAAGCATTTGCTTGAGGCTTTTTCACTAACCAGCGGCGCTCTATCCTCCCAGGCCGTCTCCAGCCAAGTACTTTCGACGTGCGGGTGCTTAACTTCTGTGTTCGGAATGGGAAC
>OMWN01000059.1 GCA_900314765.1 uncultured Selenomonadales bacterium
AAATGACACGGCGATGCACAGGATTTAAATTTTTAATTCAAAAAAATTTAAAATTTGTGTCCAGTTTTTGTTGACTAGTGCACATGAAAGTGCGAGACCTTTACACTAGCTAAATAAACGACTTATAAAAGCGTAACGCCTTCTATTCATTCGTTGGATTCTAGCGTGCAAACATTCTCATCCTATGCCTCCCACTTTGGGGGAGGTGCCCCGCAGGGGCGGAGAGGGTCATGTACGAGCTTTCACAACCCCATGAATTTGTGCAATCCTCGAGGCGATGCCAGTCCGAAGAAACTTAGCTATTTCCTACAGGCTCTTAAGCTGGCTCCGAAGCGGCGTGTCTTCGCTTTTGCCGCGAGGTAGCCAGCATTAGAGCCTGTCGAAATTGCGCAGTGGATGAGGACTGGCATCACCGAGTCATTTCTCCAATACTTTCACAATCCCATCACTTCATAAACTTTTTCAGCAAACTCACGAGCTCGTCAATCGTCTCGTCGTGGCCACCCTTTATGTCTTCAGCGACGCATGTCCTGATGTGGTTCGCCAAAAGTTCGCGGTTGAATGCGTTTATGGCTGCCGTCGCCGCCGCAGACTGCACGAGTATGTCCGGGCAATAGCAGCTTTTCTCGACCATGCCGCGAATGCCGCGTATCTGCCCCTCGATGCGGTTTAGCCGATTGATGAGCTTTTTGTATTCCTCGGGCGAGCGATGCTTTTTCCTCATGCAATGACATTGACATTCATCGCCAGAGATTTCGCCATCGCTTTCACGTGGCAATTCCTCATTTAAATCTAAATCGCTTAAATTTTTTATCTCGTCTTCTGTTGTCAGCTTTTTATTTTTATCTTGCGCCATCATTTCATTCCCCTTGTTATGCCCATTGCTTCTTAACTCCTGCGAAAATAATATACCCCTATACGGTATTTGTCAAGATACCTTATGGGGGTATATTCAAAAATTTAACTATTTTTATTCCTGAGACTCAGACTCAACGCTGTATTCGTCCGTGTGAAGCGTCTCGCGCGATATGATGTTGCCGCTGCTGTCGCGATATGTGCGGTACGCCTTCACCGTTGGCCGCGCGTCAAGCTGCTCCGTGTCGAGCGATATGTCATACGGCACGTCAGCAGCGTGGCCGAGCACGTCGATCGTGATCTCGCCCGCGCTCGCGTAGCTCACGAGCATCACGGCATGCGGCAAATCGTTTCGGAACGTGAAGTCAACGACGCCATCGGCGACGGTCGCGTCGAGGCCAGCGGGCACATAAAACGACGGATAGAAATGCGCCGTGCGCGACGTCGATGTGAGGTCGGCGAGCAGTATGGCGTTGTAGAGCGTCGAGCTCACTTGGCAGACGCCGCCGCCGTAGTCGATTTCCTCTTTGCCGTCGATGATAACGGGCGCGGGCTGATACCCCGCCGCAGGGACGCGGCTCCCGACTGTGTCGTTGAAAGAAAACTCCTCGCCGCTTTTCACGATAACGCCGTAGAGCTCGTGCGCCGCGATTTCGATATTGTCGCCTCTGTCCGTGCCGCCTGCGTAGTGCGTCGTGTACGTGCTCAGCACGCTGTCAATCGGCGCCACGTCCTGCGTCCTTATATGCGGCTCCGTCAGCAGAATATTTACTTCGCGCTTCTGCGGCAAGTCGAGCGCCTTTAGATGTGGTGCGAGGCCATTCGTGATGGACTCCACGTCGAGACGCTTGCCCGTGACGCCCGCGTGCACCTCGATGACGCCGCCGTCGAACGACACCCATGCGTCACGCGGCGCGACGTAGACCTCGTCGGCGACCTTCTTGATGGCCTTGTTCATCTTCTCCTCGTCGAGCCCCGACGTGAGACTGATGTCGCGCCCATCGAGAGCGCACTCCACGAGCGTGACGAGCCTCGACGGCAGCGACCCCACGCGGCCAATGCCATACGCCCTGTCCGCCATCGCGTCCGCGTCCGTCGTGATGCCGATTTCGTCAGCCGATATGTCCCACTCGCGCACGTGCCCCGTGCGCATGTCGTCGGGCTCGAGAAGTATCAGCGCGGGCACCTTGCACTTCTCCTTTATGCTGGCCTCTATCGCGTCCCTCGCCGCCGCGCGCGTCATGCCCGCGAGCGGTATGCCGCTGTATTTGACGCCGTACGCCACGCGATTTTCTCCTATGATGCCGCAGACGATGCTGAGGAAAACGCCTGCCGCGAGCAGTCCAACGACGGCCAAAAACGCTGTGAATATGGCGAAATATCGAAAGGGCTTCATGAATCATTTGCTCCTAAAAAAGATTTGCGATAAATTGCGTTGAAATGCGCTAAAAAATAATAAGCAAAATAAAAGCGGCCGACTTTCATCGACCGCTTGAAATTTCCGTGAAATTTTTCTCTGAATTCAAGGAATGACTGATTAACACAAAGCAGCTTTGTCAATCACCGTTCCCTTATTTGATAAAATTACTGAATATTCATTGAGAGCTCGATGAACTTATTTGCGAGCTTCGCCTTCTGGAGAACTTCCTCCGTGATATCCTGGCCGGCCTTGACGATGGTCACGCCCGCATCCGTCGTGATGTCGCGCGCGGCCTTCTTGCCGAGCAGGAAGCGGCGATGGCGCTCCTCCGTCGCCTTGTCGGCAGCGGACTGAGGCGCTGGCTTCGCTGGCGCCGGTGCTGGCTTTGGTGCGGCTGGCTTCGGCGGCTCAGGCTTTGGCATCGGGGCGGCCTGCTTCGGCACGACAGGCTTTGGTATGACAGGCGTCGGCGTTGGCGCTGGCTTTGGAGGCTCCGGTGCTGGGGCTGGCTCAGGCTCGGGGGCTGGCGTCGGCTCAGGCGCAGGAGCAGACTCCGGCATTGGCGCTGGCTCTTCTAGTTCAGTTTTTTTTTCCTCGCTCGCGGGTGGGTCGATGACCGTGACCTGCTTGCCGAATATGGAAATCTGATCGGCCATGATCTCCGACTCGGTGCCATCGGACGCGATGATTGCGACCTTCTCGATTTTGCCGCCGTCGCCGATGTAAATCTCGGAGACCTTGCCCTGAATGGTACCAGACTTCGTGATGGCCTTCGTGCCGATGATGCGAATATTCGCGTCGAGCATCGCCTCATAGTCGCTCGCATCCTCGAGCGTCAAGATGTTCTCGCTCGACGTGATCGTCACGGCGTCATGGCCAATGGCGATAACAGAGGAGTACGGCAGCAGCTTCACGCCACGATACCAGTCCTCATCCTCGATGGTGATGGCCGCCACCTGTCCGTTTTTCGCGTCGATGAGGAGCGTCTTGCTCATGCCGAGCTCGCGGCCCTCAGTGATGCTGATGACAGGCAGGTTCAGGATTTCTACGCTTTTTTTCGTCATTGAATGTTCCTCCTGTTTTTGGATTGCCCGCTCTGCGCGTCGCGGAACAAAGTCTCAATCTCATCCCGCAGCTCGGGCGTAATTTTGCTGAATGGTGTGCGAGGCTCTCCTCGCTGGGTCAGTATATCTGAAACGACCGTGAGATAGGAAATGCTCTTCAAAAATTCCTCTCTCATGCCGTCTTGCCCACGAATGGCAGGAAGCGTCAGCGCCCGTCTGTACGCGCGAATCGCGTCGTCGTATGCGCCCGTCTCCTTGTAAATGTTCGACAACTCTATGATGATAAACGGCGCGTAGGAGTCGGTCGAATACCGCTCGAGCGCCTTCTTGTAGGCGAAAATAGCGTTGCTCGCATGGTGAAGGTTCTGCTGCTCATACGCATAATCGAGCAGGTCGTCGAGCGAGCCGAGCCGCGAAATGACCTCGGACAGCTCGAGCACCTCGTGCTTTTCATCAGCCGCTGTCGCAACATTGTCGCCTTTGGCCTCGTCCTTATCGTCATGCTCTGCTTTTGATTCATTCGATGCAATCGCAGTTTCATTAGCGTCAGAAGCAACAACATCGTCCGCTTTACTTTCTGTTGATTTCGTCTCAATCGCTTTATCTTCGTCAACAGATTCAATAGTCTTATCGGCTTCATGAGACTCTTGAGCTTCATCCTTCGCAGCGGCTCCGTCCGCCTCATGGGACGCTGTTTCTTTGTCAACAATTTCAGCGGACTTTGCCTCAATCTCAGCCTTCTGCTCTGCCTTGGCTTCATCATCATGTGCTTCGACAACTTCTTCGGCTTTATGGGCTTCGTCAATCTTATCGACTTTCGTCTCGACTTTCTCTTCGGCAGATTTCTCGGCTTCAATCTTTGTCTCAGCCGTTTCATCTGTCTCCACAGCTTTTGCCGAAACGCTTTCATCGGCTACAGGCTCAGCCTTCGCCTCAGTCTTTTCCTCAGACTCAACGCTCTCAGCCGCGACAATCGGCGACGCTGTTTCGACCTCATCGATTGCTTCAGCTTTTAACTCATTCGTGCTTTCGTCAGCTGTTGCCTCTTCATTTTCACCGACTTCGTCGACTTGCTCAGCCGCGCTGTCATTTACAGCCGCATCATTTACCTCGGCATCGATTTCCGCCGTCTCAGCAACTTCCGCCGTTTCCTGCGTCTCCGTCGATGCGTTCGTCTCGTCCGCATTGGCCGCCACGATTTCATCAGCGTCCTCATTCGCCTCGGCGACTGCCTCCGCCACGGCGTTTTCCTCATTGCCAGCCACGACTGCCGCATTTTGCGCGCGACGCCTGATGACATATTCGTTGAGCGACGTGACGACCGCCGACGACACGACGACAAGCGCCAGTATCACCATCATGTGGTCAATCGTGAAATACGACGACAGCGCGATCGACGCGAAATTCACGGCCACGGCGAAAACAGCGCAGAGCACGAGTGCCGCCTTGCTTACCTCGAAGTGGACGCGCCGCGCGACACGGTATATCGCGAAGATAAACGCCGCCATGAGCGCACCCGCCGTCAGTATGTAGCTCAACGAAATCACCACGCTATCATGTTATATTTCGACAGCACAAAAAAAATTCCTGCCATCAGAAACAAAATTATAAAAAAATCTTGAAAAAATTTCCCTGTATAGTATACCATAAAAATAATAAAGCAAGCAGGGATATTTTTTTGTTTGTCGAATAAAATATAGATAAGCAAATTTTTATAAAGAAAATGGAATGGGAGAAGAAAACAGTGAAGGAATCGAGGATAACGCTGGGTGTGATGCTGCACGCGCGGCCGGCGGGGCTCGTATCGAGGGCCGCGAAGAAATATTCGGCGGCGATAGAAATAGTGGCCAATGGCAAATCGGCTGACGGCAAAAGCATCATCGCGCTCATGAGCCTCGGCGCTAAAAACGGCGATGAGGCCATCGTGCGCGTGGACGGCGACGGCGAGAGCGAGGCACTGAAAGAAATCACGGCAATCCTCACGGGGGAAAAGGAAAAATGAGCAAGCGCAGAAGGAACAAGCGCAAAATAAACGGCGAGGGCGTGGCGGAAGGATTCGCGATGGGGCGTGTCCGTCTAGTGCGCTCCGACGCTGACATAGAGGCCGCGGCGTCATCGTACGTCACGGGCACGATGGACGAGGAAATGGAGCGCGTGTGGGCGGCGGCAGAGACGCTCGCGAAAAAGCTCGACGACGCGGCGGAAAAGCGCGCGGATGATGACGGCGACGAGGCGGCGATACTCTGCGCGGAGTCCGAAATGGTGACGGACAGCTCGCTCCACGACGCCATCGCTGACGAGCTCGCGCGTGGAAAGAGCACGCCATACGCCATACGAAACGCCGCGCGGCGCGAGGCGGAGAAAATCGCCGCCGTGGACGACGCATATATAAAGGAACGCTCAAACGACGTCATCGCCGTGGGGCGACTGCTCATAAAGGAACTCTGTGGCATCGCGGACGCACAGGACGATGGCGACGGCCCGCTCATACTCGTCGCGTCCGACGCGACGGCTGACACGATAGCCGCGCTGCCCGAGAAAAGACTATGCGGCATCATGCTCGGCGACGGCAGCGCAACGTGCCACGCGGCAATACTCGCGAGGGCTCGCGGCATCCCCGCGCTCGTCGGCATCGGCAGCATCATAAGGAAAATAGAAGACGGCATGACGATGATGGTCGAGGGCACGGATGGCGAATCATTCGCGATGATGGAGCCGACCGACGAGGAAATCGCCGCCGCGCGCGAAAGCTACAACGAAGCGCAGAGCGACGAGGCGGCATCCGATGAATCATTCGGCGACGTGCTCATGAGGGACGATTACCCCGTGCTCATTCGCGGCAACGTCACGAGCGCGAGCGAAATCGCGAAAGTGATTACGCACGGCGCCGACGGCGTCGGGCTGTTCCGCTCGGAGTTTCTTTTCCTCGGTCGCGAGACACTGCCGACAGAGGACGAGCAATATGACGCGTACAGAAAAGCGGCAGAGGCCGCGGGCAGTCACCCCTGCGTGATACGCCTGCTCGACGCGGGGGGAGACAAGCCCGTGCCGCAGCTCACGTCCGCGCGCGGCGCTAATCCGATGCTCGACATGCGCGGCATCAGACTGCTGCTGTCGTGCGATGAGAATCGCGCCGTGCTCCGCGCGCAGCTCAAGGCCATCCTCAGAGCGAGCGCGCACGGTCACCTCGCTGTGCTCATTCCGATGGTCACGGACGCGGGCGACGTCATGGCCGTGCGCGAAATCATCGATGCGATTGAGGACGAGCTACGAAAAGACGGCGTGCCATTCGATGAGGCGCTGCCCGTCGGCGCGATGATAGAGACGCCGGCGGCTGCCGTGCTCGCGGAGAGCATCGCCAGCGCGGCGGACTTTTTCAGCATCGGCACGAACGACCTCACGCAGTACACGCTATCCATAGACCGCATGAGCGCAGACAAGACATACGGTGCGCCCGCGTATCTTCATCCCGCCGTGCTCGGCCTCATACAGATGGCGATCGACAGCGCAGAAGATGCGGACATACCCGTCACCGTCTGCGGCGAAATGGCGGGCGACATCGTGGCGGCACCGCTGCTCGCGGCAATGGGCGTGACGGCGCTCAGCATGGACGCGTCAAACATCGTGAAAATACAAAACGTGCTCGAGAAAATGACACTCATCGACGCGCAGGAGCTCCTCGATGTCGCGCAGAGCGCCAAATCGCCATCATCATACGCCGAATACGCGCTTGAAAAAATAAAATCGCTAGAAAACGAATAACAGGCAAAACAAAAAGACTCAATCCGACTTCGTCATCAATGAAAATGTTGATGAGAAATGGATTGAGTCTTTTGATTTTGAAAATTTTGGTTTAGCGATAAGGAGTAAAAAAAGCGACCCTCAACCACAATCGTATAAACGACCGCTAAACCGCTAAAGCTGCAAGTGAGCAGACCCTCTCCGCCTCGCATTCGCTCGCGCAAACATGCCACTGGCATGTTTGCCCCCCCAAGTGGGAGGCTGGCGTTACAGATGCTGCGATTATTTACATTTACAAATAATCTACACAAGCGGATAACCTACATACGAAAGTGTGAGACCTTAGCTCTAGCTAAACAATCGACTAACGAAAGTGTAAATTTTTTATTCTTTCGTTCAGTTTTAGCTTTTTAGGCTCTCATTCTATGCCTCCCACTCTGGGGGAGGTGCCCCCGCAGGGGGCGGAGAGGGTCGCGAAAAAAGAATTTAAAGTTTAGCCACATCCTATTACGCGCCACGCGCGGTGGTGGGGTGACTACTGCCCTATCCCTTGAAATATTTCATGACTTGCTGGGCGTGCTGTGTCTGCACGAACAGCACGGCTCTGTCGCCTGTGCGCAGGACGGAGTCGCCATTCGGGATGAATGCTTGGCCGTTTCTGACGTAGGCGCAGACGAGGCATTCACGCGGCAGGCGCACTTCTTTGAGCGGGCGCCCCGTGACGGGCGCGCGCTCCTGCACGATGACCTCGACGGCCTCTGCCTTCGCGCCCTCGAGCAGCGACACCGCGACGACGCCTCCACGGCGCACGAATGCGAGCACCTCGCTTGCAGACAAGAGGCGCGCTGACAGCGCTATGTCGACGCCGACTTTCTCCATGAGGCTCACGTACTCAGCGCGCGCAACGCGCACAACCGTCTCACGCGCGCCGAGATGCTTTGCAAGCAGCGCGAGCATCAGATTGAGCTTGTCATCTTCAGTAAGGCAGACGACGACGTCAGCGTTTTTGACGTCTTCCTCTGTCAGAAGGTCTATGCTCGTGCCGTCGCCGCAAATCGCTATGCCGTTCGACAGCGACGACGCAACGAGCTCACTCCGCGCGCGGTCCTTTTCGATGATTTTCACTTGCACGCCCGCTTTGTCGAGCATCGGCGCAAGCGATCTGCCTGTACGCCCCGCGCCGATAATCATGACGCGCTCGAGCTTTCTCGCTTCGCGCCTCACGAAATTCTGCGAAAAATTCGTGACGGCCTCGGGGTCGCCGATGAAGTACGCATTGTCGCCCGGCAGCAGCCTGTCGTCGCCGTGCGGAATAATCATCTGATGATCGCGGAAAATCATGCCCGCGAGCACCTTCGGCGGTATTTTCAAATCCTTGAGCGGCACGTTCGCGAGCTTTGAGTCCTTCCTGACCTTCGCCTCGAAAAGCCTGACCTTGCCGCTCGCAAAGTCCTCGACGTCGAGCGCCGCTGGCGTCATCAATATGCGATAAATTTCACGCGCAGTGATGAGCTCCGGGTTGAGCATGAGGTCGATATCGAACGATTTCTTGAGATACGCGCCCGCCTCGCTCATCAGATTGACATCGCGAATGCGCGCGACCGTGTGATGAATGCGGTGCTTTTTCGCGAGACTGCACGCCACCATATTCGTCTCGTCGGAGTCCGTGACCGCAATCAAGAGGTCCGCGCCCCTCACATCGACGTCGTTCATCGTCACGGGGCTCGCACCATTCGCCATAATCGTGAGCGCATCGAGCGTGTTTTTCACGGCCTCGAGCCGCTCCGCGTCGCGATCGACAGCGACGACCTCATATTCTTCTTTTGAAAGGAGCTCCGCAATGGCATAGCCGAGCTTTCCCATGCCGACAATAACGATACGCACGATGCGCCCGCCTTCCTTTTTTAAACAAACTCACTCTTTACATCGAATCCGTGGTGCATGGGACCACAACCGCGCCCCATGTCGAGCCCCGCGCTGAGCGCGCCCGTCACATACGCTTTCGCGCGCTCGACGGCTGCGTCGAGCGCCATGCCCTTCGCGAGATTTGACGCTATGGCCGACGACAGCGTGCAACCTGTGCCGTGCGTGTTCTTCGTCTCGATGCGCTCGCCTTTGTACGATACGATGCGCCCGTCCGTCATGACGAGCGTGTCATCGGCGTTTCTCGCATCGTGGCCGCCCTTCGCGAGCACGGCACAGCCGTATCGCCGCGACACATCGTGCGCCACTCGCTCCCGCGCCGCCGCATCCCGTAGCTCATCCTCGTTCACGCCCGCAATGACCGCGAGCTCTGGCATATTCGGCGTGATGACCGTCGCGAGCGGGAACAGCTTCTCCTCGAGCGACGATATGGCATCGTCGTCTATGAGATGCGCGCCGCTCGTCGCGACCATCACGGGATCGACGACGACATTCTTTGCCTCGTAGCGCGCGAGCCTCTCCGCTATCACGCTTATGAGCACCGCCGACGACACCATGCCGACCTTCACCGCCGCAGGCGAAATATCGGAAAACACCGCATCTATTTCCTGCCCGAGAAAATCGGGCGTCGCGTTCATGACGGCCGTGACGCCCGTCGTGTTCTGCGCCGTCAGTGCCGTCACCGCGCTCATGCCGTAGACGCCATTCGCGAGCATCGTCTTTAGGTCCGCCTGTATGCCCGCGCCGCCGATGCTGTCGCTGCCCGCAATCGTGAGCACTGCTGGTAGTACCATCATTTATCGTCCTTTTCCAGTACAAATTGCCTTATCGCGTCAGCTGCGCCGCCTTCATCGACATTCGTCGTCACATAGTCGGCCGCCGCCTTCGCCTCGTCGGTGGCGTTGCCCATCGCGACGCCGACGCCTGCCGCCTTTATCATCGAAACGTCGTTGCCCGCGTCGCCCATCGCCATCGTCTCACTCATGTCGATGCCATACTCATTCGCGAGCACGCGCAGCCCTTCGCCCTTGTTCACGTCTGGCGGCACGACCTCAACGAATGTCGGCGTCGATTTCACGACAGCGATTTTCCCCGCGAACGCCTCGCGCAGCATATCGAGCGCCGCGTCGGCCTCCGCCTCGCTGTTTCTCACGACGAGGAGCTTTGGCACGCGCTCAGCATGACGACGCATGCCGTCATCGCCGACCGCAACGCCGCGCAGATGATTCGCGCGCTCGTATTCTTCCGTCACGCTGCCCTTTTTCGCGTAGTAGAGCACATCGTCCTCATAAAGCTGGACATACCATTCATGCTCATCAATGAAATCCAAGAGGCTTTTGACGAGCGCGCTTCCAAGATAATTTGCGCCGATGACATCACCGTTCCTCCGCTGCACCATCGCGCCATTATATGAAATAATCGGATCGTCGAGCCCGAGCTCGTCCGCGTATTTTTTCGCCGCGCCAAACATGCGCCCCGTGCAGAGCGCAAAATGAACGCCACGCGCGCGCGCCGCACTCACGGCGTCCTTTACGCCAGGCGCCAGCACATACTTTTTCGTCACAATCGTGCCGTCGAGGTCTGACACGATGAGCTTTATCTGATTACTCATGCCTCGGAAAACGCTCCCTGTGGCTTGTCGACATTTATGAGGTCGAATACCTCCATGCACGACTTCTTCTGACGGGCCGCGAGCGCCATCTCGTACGGTATCGGCGTGATGCCCTCGCGTCTGAACTTTTCCTGCAGCGCTATCTGCATGTCAATCTCATGGTCTCGCATGCCGAGCTTCTTTGCCGCCGTGCGAAATTCTGATGCTGTCATATTGTTCCCTCCTAAAACTCATGAGCCGCAATTTTTCCGCGCTCACAATTCCACCGTCCCCATTATACAGTAAAAATATAATTTTTTCACCATGAAAAAATTGCAAGAGTCCGCGCCGATTTGATTTTACGTCGCCTGTTATGATAGAATAAGATGTTAATGTATGATGAAATATCGGAAGGATTGTGACTCATGAGCGACGATAAGAAAAGCAAAAATATAAATTTACTCGACGGCGACAAAGCAAAGGATGAGCAAACGCAGGCTGACGCGAATGCGAATAGCGCGCCCGCCGAGGACCTCACGGACGACGAGCTCGACCTCACGGGCATCGAGATAAACTCTGACGCGTCCGCTGCCGAGGTGTCGGCTGTCGATGGCCCATACAACGCGAATCAGATACAGGTGCTCGAAGGACTCGAGGCCGTCAGAAAGCGCCCGGGCATGTACATCGGCTCCACGTCGGAGCGCGGGCTTCATCACCTCGTCTACGAGGTCGTCGACAACTCCATCGACGAGGCGCTCGCGGGCTATTGCTCGCACATAGAGGTCAATATCGAGAGCGACAACAGCATCACGGTCACGGACAACGGCCGCGGCATCCCTGTCGACATGCACGAGAGCGGCAAGCCCGCCGTCGAGGTCGTGCTCACCGTGCTCCACGCCGGCGGCAAATTCGGCGGCAACGGCTACAAAGTCTCCGGCGGTCTTCACGGCGTCGGCGTTTCCGTCGTCAACGCGCTCAGCACGTCGATGGACGTCGAGGTAAAACGCGACGGCCATGTCTATGAGATTGACTTCGAGCGCGGCGTGACGAAGACACCGCTGCACATCATTGGCGACACCGATACGACAGGCACGCGCGTCCATTTCGTGCCCGACGACGCCATTTTCACTGACACGATTTATAAATTCGAAGTGCTGAAGCATCGCCTGCGCGAGCTCGCGTTCCTCAACAAAGGCATCACCATCATTCTCCGCGACAAACGCAGCGAGCCCGTCGTCGAGGAAACGTACCACTACGAGGGCGGCATCGTCTCATTCGTTGAGTTCCTCAACAAAAAGAAGGAAGTCATCAATCCCGAGCCGATTTATTTCAACGGCGTCAAAGATGACACCGTCGTCGAAATCGCGCTCCAATACAACGAGAGCTACCAAGAGACGATATACAGCTTCGTCAACAACATCAACACCGAGGAAGGCGGCACGCACCTCGCGGGATTTAAGCTCGCACTGACGCGCGCCGCGAACGACTACGCACGCCGCTTGAACGTGCTGAAGGAGAAAGACGAAAACCTCACAGGCGAGGACGTGCGCGAAGGACTCGCCTGCGTCATCAGCCTCAAGATTCACGAGCCACAGTTCGAGGGTCAGACGAAGACGAAGCTCGGCAACTCCGAAATTCGCGGCATCGTCGACAGCATCGTGACTGAGGGTCTCACCGAATATTTCGAGGAAAACCCCGCCATCACGAAAAAAATTCTCGAGAAATCCGTCATGGCGGCACGCGCCCGCCTCGCCGCGAGAAAAGCACGCGAGCTCACGCGCAGAAAGAACGCGCTCGAAGTCACGAGCCTGCCGGGCAAGCTCGCTGATTGCTCCGTGCGCGACCCGGCGCAAGCCGAGATTTACCTCGTCGAGGGCGACTCCGCAGGTGGCTCCGCGAAGCAGGGACGAGACCGCAGATTTCAGGCTATACTGCCGCTCAGAGGCAAAATCCTCAACGTCGAAAAGGCGAGACTCGACAAGATTTTCCAGAATGCCGAGATTCGCACGATGATCACCGCGTTCGGCAACGGCATTTCCGACGATTTCGACCTCGCGAAGAGCCGCTACGGCAAAATCATCATCATGACCGATGCTGATGTCGACGGCGCGCACATCAGGACACTGCTCCTCACATTCTTCTACCGCTACATGAAGCCGCTCATAGAGCATGGCCGCGTCTTCATCGCGCAGCCGCCGCTCTACCTCATCAGAAAGGGCAAGAACCACTGGTACACGTACAGCGACGACGAGCTCGCGCAGAAGCTCAACGAAGTCGGCCGTGACGGCATCAGTGTCCAGCGCTACAAGGGCCTCGGCGAGATGAACCCCGAGCAGCTGTGGGAGACGACGATGGACCCCGAGACGCGCACGATGCTCCGCGTCGACATGGAGGACGCCGAAGAGGCCGACGAACTCTTCACCATCCTCATGGGCGACAAAGTCGAGCCGCGCCGCGAATTCATCGAGCAAAACGCGAAGAAAGTAAAGAACCTCGATATTTGATAAAAAAATAAGGCAAAGCAAAAGCTCTTTGACGCAGAAATTTCTGTGGCAAAGAGCTTTTTTGCTTCGAAAATTTTATTTTTTCCATTAGCACATCTTCATATCTACGTGCGACGCGTCCTTGAACGTCACGCCCTCAACCATGAGCCGCTCTTTTTGCGCGTCAAACGATGGCGCAAGTCGTCCCGCATGATTGACGACGCGATGACATGGATACTTGCCATAATACTCCGCGCGGCTCAATATTTTACCAACGAGCCGCGCATTTTTCGGCCGACCGATGAGCTCCGCAATTTGTCCGTACGTCGCCACATGCCCCGCTGGTATGCGCGCCACCATCGACAGCACATCGCGCGCCAAATCATCCGTTAGCACCGCGCCGCCTGCGCTCTTTGCGCCCTTGCCATGCGCGGCAAATTCGTGGCTTTCCAAAATCATCGGCCAAATATCGTCGTCCGCCATCGTATCGTCAAGCGCGATGGATACCCAATATTTCTTGTTCATGTGATAAGCAGAATAGCAACCATCGTATGTTGCCACCTTCGCTGCCGCATCGCTGACCTTCAGATTCATGAGCTCGACGCGTCCCTCGCGTTTAGGCACGACCTTTTCCCACGATACGGGCAACACAGCCGCATACCATTTGCGCGTGACGGGGTGACGAAAGACGCCGCTCGTGTCGTACGGCTTTTTCTCCCACGGAAACTCGGGCTCATCGCCCCACGCCGCCCTTATGCGCTGACACAGGCGATTGGCCTGCGGCGAGGCAAACGGCAACGCCGTAAAGCAAGCCGCTGCCACATCATGCAAAAGCTCCTCGTAGGCGTAGCGAACGCCATAGACATAGCTGCCCACGGGATTTTCCTGTCTGAGCGGCAAATACGCCTTATCCGTCATCGTATCGATGACCTCGCCCGTCACATTTCCCGCGCAATCCACCGTAATCACCGCGCGGAAAGCCCCCGACAAAAACGATTTCTCATATCGCCACACATTGCCCACGCGCCGAAATCCATACGCCTCACACCGCGCCTCATCCAGCCGACAGCGCCTGAAAATCTCCGACTCAATGCTCATAAATCCGCCACCAATGCATCAACAATTTGCAATTTCGAAAAAGATAATTTTTATTTCTCTCATGAGCAACACGATTTCTCATCAGTCATAATGACATCGATTATTTCCTCGTCATTTATCTTGTCACTTGCGTTTATCCTATCATTTTATCCTGTATCTTACATTTATCCTGTCATTTAATTTTATCTTATCATTTATCTTTCATTTGAATCGCTCGCGTCATTTTCCATTGCATGCAAAAAATCACACCATTGGCAGCTCAATCTCCGCCACGGAGTAAAGCACCGCCTGTCCCGCGAGTGTCACACGTGCGCCGTGCATCGTGCAGTAGAGACTGCCGCCACGCGCGGAAGCTTGATATGCAGTGATGGTGTCTTTGCCGAGTTTTTTTGCCCAGTACGGCACGATATGACAATGGCCCGAGCCACAGACGGGGTCCTCGTCCACATCGAGCTTCGGCGCAAAGCTGCGGCTCACGCAGTCGTACGGCGAGTCCTTTTCGCCTGCCGACGTGATGTGAAGCAAAAGACCATCGAGCAGCTTCACGCGCTCCAAATCGGGCTTTGCCTCGCGCACATCCTTCGCATCGGGCAGCACGCAGAGGAGGTCTCGCGCCATGTACGCCTCTATTGGCTCGACGCCGATGGCTTCCGTCATCGCCTTCGTCACGTCCACCTTTCTGAGCTCGTATGCGGGAAAATCCATCGCAAGCCGCTCCCCGTCACGCGTCACCGTGAGCTCGCCGCTCATCGTCTCGAACACGACCTTATTTGCCTCTGGCACGAAAAACCTCAGCAACACATACGCCGTCGCAAGCGTCGCATGACCGCAGAGATCGATCTCCCCGCCCGGCGTGAACCAGCGCAAGTGAAACTGCCCATTCTCTCGCACCACAAACGCCGTCTCCGAAAAATTATTCTCGCGCGTCATCGCCATCATCACATCATCGGACAGCCACTGCTCAAGCACACAGACCGCCGCCTGATTGCCATGAAACACCGTATCCGTAAACGCATCAACAACATACTGCTTTATTTTCATCTTACAGTCTCCTCAAATTTTTCGCATGACAAATATACGCACAAATATTTTTCGTCAAGCAATAATTTAAATGATATGACGCGCTCAGCCGCATCATTAATTTTTATTTTCATTCACAGTATAGCAAAAATAAAATACAGCCGCCATAAATTTATATGACGCACGATGGGGCGAATTTTCAATTTCCAGTTTACTGATTTTTCGTGCGCCATGTTATAAAATATGCACAGGAAAGGAGAAGCACCATGATTACGATTGAAGGCAAGGAAAACACGGCGATTGTTTTCACGGATGAAGTTGACGATAATGTGCGCGGGCAGCTCACGGCTGTCTGCGATGCTCCGTATTTGAGCGGCTCGAAGATACGCGTGATGCCGGACGTGCACGCGGGCAAGGGGTGCACGATTGGCACGACGATGACGATAGATGACAACGTGGTGCCAAACATGGTCGGCGTCGACATCGGCTGCGGCATGGAAACGGTGCTTTTGAAGGAGCGCTGCATTGACTTGCCGAAGCTCGACAGCGCCATTCGCGAATACGTGCCATCGGGGCGCAATGTGAGGCCAAAGGGAAAGCCGCACAAACTGAGCCGCGACATTGACCTCTCAAAGCTCCACTACAACACGCAGGATGAGCATATCGAGAGGACGCTGCTCTCCATTGGCACGCTCGGCGGCGGCAATCATTTCATCGAAATCGACAAGGACGACGAGGGGCAGCTCTATCTCGTCATTCACTCGGGCAGCCGTCACCTCGGTCTCGAGGTGGCGAACTACTATCAAGACCTCGGCTACAAAAAGCTATACGGCACGGACAAAAATGGCCTCGCCGCGCTCATCACGAAGCTCAAGGCTGAGGGGCGCGAGCGTGAGATAGAGGCAACAATAAAGGCGCGCAAACATGAGGCGAGGACGTCGAAAATCTCTCACGATATGGCGTATGTCTCGGGCGAGCTTTTCGATGATTATATTGACGACATGCGCACGACGCAGAGATTTGCGATGCTGAACAGGCGGGCGATGGCCGACGAGATCATTCGCAAAATGCACTTGACGCCCATCGATTCATTCACGACGGTACACAACTACATCGACACGGACGCGATGATACTCAGAAAGGGCGCCGTCTCCGCGAAGCGCGGCGAGCGCCTGCTCATCCCCATGAATATGCGCGACGGCAGCCTCATCTGCGTCGGCAAGGGCAACCCCGAGTGGAACGAGTCTGCGCCGCATGGGGCGGGGCGCGTGATGAGCCGCACGGAGGCAAGGCACACCATAGGCATGGGCGCGTATCGCGACGCGATGAAGGACATATTCACGACGTGCGTGAGCAAAGACACGGTGGACGAGGCGCCAATGGCGTACAAGACAATGGACAGCATCGTGAAAAACATTGGTCCCACGGCGGACATCGTGAAGCTTATAAAGCCCATCTACAATTTCAAAGCGCAGGAGTAATGACCGTATGCCGCCAAAAAATGGTGGCATATTTTTTAGGCTCTTCACCCATAAGTGTGGGTAAAAAATTAGCATCCACCATCACTCAAGCCGCACTATTCGCAGACTGAGGACGGTTCGGCAGCGGCACGACAATATAGGAACAAGCAAGCATGACCATGTCAATCATGTTCTGGATGTTTCGAAAGCCGTAC
>OMWN01000096.1 GCA_900314765.1 uncultured Selenomonadales bacterium
AAGAAAATGACACGGCGATGCACAGGATTTAAATTTTTAATTCAAAAAAATTTAAAATTTGTGTCCAGTTTTTGTTGACTAGTGCAATGATGAATAATTAATGTTAATCTTTTACTTTATAGGCAAAACAAACCGAACTATTTCAACTATTATTGAAATAGCGATTACGCTATTGCTAATGAACCGATTTGGCATAAGTAAATAATCACAGCATCTGTGAAGCCAGCCTCCCCAATGGGGGAGGTGCCGAGCGACTGCGAGGCGGAGAGGGTCTCCACAAACCATCCAAAAATTTCCCATACTACGAAAAAAGAGTCATCGCATTTGCGACGACTCTTTGATTTCAAATGGCTCCCCCGGCAGGGCTCGAACCTGCGACCGATCGGTTAACAGCCGATTGCTCTACCTGCTGAGCTACAGAGGAATGTGCTGGATTTTACCAACAAAAAGCATTATACACCTATCAAAAGCTCATGTCAATCAAGAAAATCACGGAGCTTATGGCTGCGGCTCGGGTGACGAAGCTTTCTGAGCGCCTTCGCCTCTATCTGGCGAATGCGCTCGCGCGTGACACCAAAATTCTGCCCAACTTCCTCGAGCGTCCTCGCGCGGCCATCGTCAAGACCAAAGCGCAGGCGCAGCACCTTCTCCTCGCGCGGCGTCAACGTGTCGAGCACTTCCTCAAGCTGCTCCTTGAGGAGCATGAACGACGCCGCATCCGCAGGCGCCGGCGCGTCGTGATCCTCGATGAAGTCTCCGAGGTGCGAGTCTTCCTCCTCACCGATTGGCGTTTCGAGCGAGACAGGCTCCTGCGCGATTTTCATGATTTCGCGCACGCGCTCAACGGAGATTTCCATTTCCTTGGCAATCTCGTCCGGGGTCGGCTCGCGTCCGAGCTGCTGCAGGAGCTGACGAGATATGCGAATGAGCTTGTTTATCGTCTCAACCATGTGCACGGGGATGCGGATGGTTCGCGCTTGGTCGGCAATCGCTCTCGTGATGGCTTGGCGAATCCACCACGTCGCGTACGTGCTGAACTTGTAGCCCTTGTTGTAATCGAATTTTTCGACGGCCTTTATGAGTCCGAGATTGCCCTCTTGAATGAGGTCGAGGAACAGCATGCCGCGACCGACATAGCGCTTCGCGATGCTGACGACGAGCCTCAAGTTCGCCTCGGCCAGACGCTTCTGCGCCTCCTCGTCGCCCTGCTCCATGCGCTTCGCGAGCTCTATTTCCTCGTCAGCGGTCAGGAGCGACACGCGGCCAATCTCCTTTAGGTACATGCGCACAGGGTCATCAATGCTGATGCCCTCGGGCATGGAGAGGTCTATTTCCTCATCGCGCTTCTCCATGCCGTCGTCCTCAATCGGCTCGACGGTCTCATCCACGAGCTCTATGCCCTTTTTGCCAATGACGTCATAGATGTCGTCAATGGCATCCGGCGAGAGGTCCTGCTTCTGCAGAACGTCGATGACTTCGCCGTACGTGAGCACATTGTTGTTTTTCTTGCCGCGCTCGCATAGGTCAGCGATGATGGCTTCAAGCGATTTGCTCTCCTGCTCATCTTCGTTTTTGTCATCGGCTTTTTCCGCCGCTTTCTTCTTGGCGCGTGGCTTTTTCGGCGCGGTCTTTTTCTTTTCCTTTGTCCTAGGCTCTGCGAGCTTTTTCCTTTCCCTCGGCTCAGACTCTACAGGCTTTTTCTTTTCCTTTGGTTCTGACTCCGCAGGCTCAGGCTCCGTAGGCTTTGGCTCCTCTGCCTTCACCTCTTTCGCCTCTGCGGGCTCCTTCTCTACTTTTTTCTCTGCCTTTTCGCTTTCTGCTGCTTTTATCTTCTTATCTTCCTTTTTCTCTTCCTTTTTCGCCTTTTTGGGCTTTTCAACCTTTTCGACTTTGTCGGCTTTATCGACTTTTTCAGCCTTCACCGCTTTGTCGGGTTTTGCTTCTTTATCCGCCTTGTTTGATTTCGGCGCGGTTGCTTTTTCCTCTTTCTTTGCTTCTGCCTTGCTCTTTTTCTCTTTATCTTTATCAGAGGATTTCGGTGGTTGCTTCTTCGTAGCCTTCTTCTTCATGTCCGCTGACTTCACGGTCTCATCAGCTTTTGCTGTTTTGTCGGCCTTCGGAGCTTTCTCCGCTGCTGCCGCTTTTTTCGCTGACGCCTTCTTCACCGTCTTTGAAGACTTAGGCTCATCATTCTTCTTTGTTGCCACTGTATCCGCCTCCTCTCACTTGCTGGTATGTATGTTGTGTTTCATTATTGTCATTATGTTCATAGAAATCATTGCTGTTCATTTCTTTCCAATTCGTTTATTTTCTTTTGAATTTTATTCGACTCCTCGAGCTCACCAATGAAATCCTCGCCTGCTCGCTGAAGCTCATCGGCCTTTATCCTGTGCCCTTCAAGCCGTATTTTTAGATATGAAATATATATTTTCTGCGCACACTCGTCATAGAGGTCGGCGGCCGTACCGCCCGCGAATGTCTCGGACAATATGCGCGAAAGCTCGCTGGCCGCATCCTCGCTGAGCGCCTCGAATGCGCCCGACTCGCTGATGGGGACGCCATCGCGCTCGCATTTCGCGAGGTACTTGAGTATCTCGCCGTGAAGTGCCACAGGGAAATCATCCAACGGCACACGCGCCTCTATGTCGGCCAGTGTGCCCGTGTCTTCCCACGCCTGACGCACCACGACGCGACCCGCCCGCATCACGGCGTCATCGATGCGCCTCACGGCCTGCCTCATCGGCGCGCCCTGCTGAATGTTCTCTGCGGGCTCGCCCTTGTAGCGGCTGATTTCCTGCGTTATGATGCCCTCGTCGATGGCGAGCGTTCTTTTAAGCTCCTGCACGAGCTCCATTCGCTCAACGGTCTGAGCCGCGGCGAGCACCGGCACGATGGCGTGAAGCGCGTTCGATTTGCCATCCATCGTGCGTATGTCGTTGTGCGCGAGCGCGTACTTTATCTGATAGTCGGCCACGGGCAACGCCCTTTTCGCGAGCTCACGGAACGCATCAACGCCATGCTTTCTGATGAATTCGTCGGGGTCCTTGCCGTCGGGCACGATGAGCACCTTGACCTTCGCGCCCGTGGCGCGGATAATCGAGAGCGCCCTGATCGTCGCCTTCTGCCCCGCCTCGTCGCTGTCGTAGCAGAAATAAATCTCAGGCGCGTATCGCATGATGAGCCGCGCATGCTCTATCGTGAACGACGTGCCGAGCGACGCGACGACATTTCTGACACCCGCGCTCGCGACGGAAATCGCGTCCATGTATCCCTCGACGAGTATCACATAGCCCTCGTCGCGAATGGCTTTTTTCGCCCTGTCGAGACCAAACAGGAGCTTTCTTTTATTAAATATCATGGTCTCGGGCGAGTTCAAATATTTTGGCACGCTGTCGTCCATGACGCGCCCGCCAAATCCCACGAAGCGCCCGCGCTCATCGGCAATCGGTATCATGACGCGGCCACGGAATGTGTCGTACGTCCCCGCGCCGGATTTACGTTGCTTCACGAGGCCGCACTCGAGCAGGAGTTTCTCCGGCACGCCGCGCTTCAAAAACGCGTTTCTGAGTTTGTCAAAAGAATCGGGCGCAAATCCCAAGCTGAAATCATCGATAATGTCCTTGCCGATACCGCGCCCCGCGAAATACTCGAGGCCCGGCTTGCCGTACGGCGTATTCACGAGGCAGCTGTGGAAAAAGTCACGCGCCATGCCCATGACTTTCCTCATGTCGGCGATTTTCTGATCGCGCGCGAGCTCTGCGCTGCTGCGCCGCTCGTCAGGCAACGGTATGCCGAGTTTTTCCGCCTGCAGCTTTATGGCCTCGCCGTATGTCACATTTTCTATCAGCGAAATGAATTTGAAGATATCGCCGCCCGCATGACACCCAAAACAATAGAAAAGGCCGCCTTTGTCCGGCGTCACCGAGAAAGAAGGCGTCTTCTCATTGTGAAAAGGGCAACAGGCCCAGTAGCGGCTTCCTTTTCGCTTCAGCGGCACGTACGATGACACGACGCGCAAAATATCGGACGCATCACGCACACGCGTGACGAAAGCATCCCACGCCGCATCTCTCATCTTGACAAACCACCCTTGAATTTACCGCTAAAATAAAATTTCTGTATCATAGTTAAAATTCTCCGCTCTATTTATATTCAATAAAAAATCTAAATTTCCTTTTTTTATTTAAAAAATTATTCAAAAATTTTCGTTTCGCGACAAACGCGGTGTCATTATGCCAACAGGCGGCACAAAAATTTCACTGAAAAGCTGCACTGCGTAGCTGTCCGTGAGCCCCGCCACGTAGTCGATGACGATGCGCTTTCGTCCCCATCGCTCCTCGCGCAGTCTGAATTCCTCGGGCAGCCGCTCAAAATGGCGCATGAAATACTCGTACAGCTCCGTCAGCACGAATCCTGCCTGCTCGCGCTCATGCTCGAGCGCCTTCGAGTGATAGATGCGCTCAAACATGAAGCTTCTGAACGTGTCCATGACCTCCTGTATCTCGGGCGACATGCGTATGTCGTGCGTGCCCATCGAATTCATGATGACATCGGAGACGAAGCCCGTTATCATCTGCGAGTGCGCATCGCCGATGTGCTCGACGACGATTTTCGGCAAATCGGACGGCTTCAAAAGTTTCGCGCGCAGGCTGTCATCGTAATCGTGGCAGAGGTACGCGATGCGGTCGCCGACGTGGACGATTTTGCCCTCGAGCGTTTTCGGCGATATTTTGCCCGTGTGATGAACGATGCCGTCCTTCACTTCGTCGGTGAGATTGAGCCCCTTGCCGTTGCGCTCGAGGCATTCAACGACGCGCAGGCTCTGCTCGTTGTGCGCGAAGTGACCCGTGAGGCCGTTGAGTATTGCCTCGCCCGAGTGCCCGAACGGCGTGTGACCCACATCATGGCCGAGCGCGATTGCCTCGACGAGATCCTCATTGAGTCGCAGCCCGCGCGCTATCGTGCGTGAGATTTGCGCGACCTCGAGGCTGTGCGTCATGCGCGTCCTGTAGTGGTCGCCCGACATGATATAAACCTGCGTCTTGTGCTTGAGGCGCCGAAAAGATTTCGAATGAAGTATGCGGTCGCGGTCGCGCTGAAACGCCGTCCTGAACGGGCAGACATCTATAGGGTCTCTGCGCTTCGCCTCTCGGCTCTTCGCCGCGTCCTCCGAAAGAATTTCATATTCGAGCTCCTCTGTGCGTTCTCTGATGCAGGTCACAATCATCGCTCCTCTCAAAATTTTCTACGAACTCACTCAATATATATTATTCGACGTCATACGGCTTTTTCCTTTTTTTCATCATAAATAACTAGAATTGAAGTTGAAAATAACGGAAATAAAATGTCAAAATTTATCTGAAAGGAAGCAATGTCAAATGAAAAATTTGAATCATATCTTCAGGATTGTGCCGCTCACACTCATCATGGTGCTCATGGCTACTGCCGTGTGCTTCGCGGAGAAGCCTGACATATCGTCCGACGCGCAACGATTTGATTTCTCAACAATGCGCTACGTGCTCGACGGCCACGTGAAAGTCAAATGGAGCGACCGCGTCATCACGGCGGACCACGCGCAGGTCAGCATCCCATCACTCGAAGTGTGGGCGCAGGGCAACATCGAGCTTCATCAAGACGACATATATTTCAGGGGCGACGACCTCCACGTCCTCGGCTCGAGCGACACGGCGAACATCACGGGCAACGCGCGCTTCGAGCGCGACGAACTGAAAATCTCCGCTGACAAAGCTTCATTCAACTGGGACACAAAGCTCGCCGATTTCTACGACAACGTGCTGCTCGAGGATGAAAGCGACTCGACGAAGTACAGCCATGTGCAGTACAACGTCGTGTCAAAGGAATTCACGACGAAAGAATAACTCAAATAGAAATATAGCGCTCATGATATGAAATTTTTATTCATGTCTTGGGCGCTTTCTTCTTTTTTGAACTTGTTTTTAATTAGAAAACGATATAAAATAAAATTAGTCAGAAAATTTTAGGAGGCGTTGTTCATCATGGCGGGCGGCTTCTTCAGAACGGTCTTTGGAGCAATATTCGGCTTCTTCGCGTCCATCATCGGATTTTTTGCTGGCTGCGTGAAGCGCTCCATCGGCAGAATATATGGCGTTTTCTTCGCCATCTTCACGATGATTTTTGATCAAATTTTCGGATTTCTGCGCTGGACGCTGTCCATCGCGCTCGCGCTTTTCACGTACGTCGGCGTGAAAGGCTTCACGTTTCTCATCGAGGACTATTACAAGGCGGAAGACACCATCGTGCCGCTCGTGCTTCACATCGCGCTCGAGGGCGTCGTCATGGTCATTCCCATCATCGTATGCGCGTATTTCTTCGCGCACAAATGGCGCGTCACGGCCGCGTTTTTCTCGCTCGTCGCGATGACATCGCTGAACGCGTTCACACTGCTCCGCGCGATGGAGTCCGCATCGCCCGCGGCGCCTGTCTGGCAGATTGGCACCGTGACCGTCCTCTGCGCCGTCGTCGGCCTCGCGACCGTCGTCGAGATGCGGGATTTCCGCGACAACAGCAGAGCGAGAGCTGAGGGCATAGAGGAAAGCGACGAGGAAGAAGAAGGCATGGAGCCTAATCCAGCATAAGTGAATTGCATAGGGACATAAAAATGCTGACACACCAAAAATTTGATGTGTCAGCATTTTTTATGTTCTCATGACTATCCACGAGGGGATACCAGTCCGAAGTAACTTAGCAATTTCCTACAGGCTCTTTCGCTGGCTCCGAAGCGGCGTGTTTTCGCTTTTGCCGCGAGGAAGCAAGCGTTAGAGCCTGTCGAAATTGTGCAGTGAATGAGGACTGGCATCGCCAAGTCGTTTTTCTCGTTGCTCTCATACCGAACGAATAGTTTTATATTTTTGCAGCTTACGCCTTCTCCTTTACATCAACGCCCCATGCCTTCATTTGCGCTATTGCCACGTCGGTGACTTTCGGCACAAGCGCGGCGATTTTCGGTGAAAGCTCCATGCCTGCCTCGAGATCTTCGGGCGACGCGCCGATAACGACGATGTCAGGTATAGATTTCCCCGTGAGCTCGAGGAGTGTCAACACATCTTGTATGCCAATCTCATGAGCCGAGAGCTTTTCCGTGAAGTGCGCCTTTATCTCGTCGCCGACGAATTTGTATATGGTACCAGCGGGCTCATCGCCCTTCACCGCGTCGATTATCAGAATTTTTTTCGTGCCCGTGATGAATCTGAGTAGCTCCATGCCGAGTGTGCCGCCATCCAACACTTGAACATCGTCGGGAAAATCATAGTTATCATCCAAAAACTCTGCCACACGAACGCCGAATCCCTCATCGCGCAGGACGATATTTCCGATGCCGAGTATCGTCACGGGCGGAACAATCGGCTCTGCTGATTTTTCATTGTCGTTTGTCGCCATTTTCAGCCTCTTTTCCGCTTCACGCCTTCACGCAGATAGTCGAGCCACCCATCGATGCCCTCACCTGTCCTGCATGAGACAGAAAGCACACGTGCCGACGGATGTATTGTCGTGATGTCATCAACGGCCTGATTCACATCGAAATCCGTATACGGCACGAGGTCGATTTTATTGATGACGCTGACGGCGGATTCCTTGAAAATCAGCGGATATTTCATCGGCTTGTCATTGCCCTCCGTCACAGAGAGCACGACCACTTTCTCGTCCTCGCCGATGGCAAATTCCGCTGGGCAGACGAGATTGCCGACATTCTCGATGACAAGCAAGTCTGTATTATCGAGGTCGAGCTTTGCGAGCACCTTCTCGACCATCGGCGCCTCGAGATGGCATCCGCCCGTCGTATTGATCTGCACGACGGGCACGCCGTACTTTGAGATGCGGTCAGCATCCTTCGACGTGAACAGGTCACCCTCGATGACCGCCATGCGAAGCTCGCCATTGAGCGCCTTCATCGTCTGCTCGAGGAGCGTCGTCTTGCCCGAGCCCGGCGAGCCCATCAGATTTATCGTAAATATTTTCTTCCCCGACAGCATGCCGTGTATCTTCGACGCGATGTCGTCATTTTCCCCGAGTATATCCTTCATAACCTTT
The DNA here is from genome assembly GCA_900314765.1 of uncultured Selenomonadales bacterium. Classification (GTDB taxonomy): domain Bacteria; phylum Bacillota; class Negativicutes; order Selenomonadales; family Selenomonadaceae; genus RUG024. Next base: position 8,071 of record OMWN01000096.1, read on the forward strand.
ACTTCCACGTTTACCAGCTCCTATTCCATGTCGATGTAGTTCACCCTGAGCTCGCGGCCGCTTTTGACAATCATCGTGCCGCCGCAATCGGGGCAAATAAAATTATAATGCTCGATATGGCGCTCTTTGCCGCACGAATCGCATGTGCCGACGAGCGGCACACGCTCTATGACGAGCTCCGCGCCGTCGGCAAGCGTGCCGCGGACGAGCGATTTCCAGCAAAACTCAAGCGAGTCAATCTCAACGCCCGCCATCTCGCCGATGAGCAAGCCGACACTCGCGACTTTCGACGCATCATTCTGCTCCGCGTAATCCTTCACGATGCCGAGTATGCCCTCGGCAATGCTCATCTCATGCAAAAGCCTCACCCGCCTCTTCAATTCATTCGTAGATAATAATTCGACAAATAAATTTTTAATCCTGCTTCCAAAGATATACAAATTTTTAATCACGACGCGTTAGAGCGGCCTCAATCTCCACTTATGATTTGCACATCATTGAGCAACACAAAAAAATGCCGCACATGAATAACAGTGCAGCATTTTCCATTAATCATCAGAGCATAGCGGCATACTTTGGAAAATCATCCCTATTAATATTAAGGAATTCCATAGCTTGCTCAGCCGTATAATTTAACTTTTTCATTACTCTGCGAATATAAGACACACGCTCTTTGTCAAACTCGACGCGTTCCGCTTCAACTGCCTCGCGTTTTTCTTCTTCGAACAGTCGTCCAACCTTCGTCATCCTGATCCTCTCCTTTATCTTCATAGATGACTCATCATCAATCACCTTATCACAAAACACCAAAAGACCAGACAATATCATGGTCAACATCTTATCGTCCTGCAGCCTGTCGGCTAGGTCAATCGCTTTAGTGATTGCCTCCTGCTTCATCTTCCTCGCCTTATACGTCAGCGGAAAAATCATGAGTTGCATGCAGTCCTTGTCGCTCAATGGCTCTCCAGTCTTCAGCTTATAATCAATCGTATTATAAATCTCATCACCAGACAGCTCACTCAAAAAGGACGTATAAATATGAAGCCCAAGTGAATCCATATTGACATCGTCATCCGTCATGCCGCGCTCAATGTCAGCCGTATAAATCACAATCATCCGCAACCGTGGAAACTCGCCATTTTCTATCAAGCATCGTTTCATCACACCCACGAGATAATTTGCGTATTTTACTTTATCCTCTTTTGTATAGCAGCTCTCATAATCGACAATCGCCCAACTGCCATCTTCCAGCATAAAAAGATTGTCAATGCGCAGTTCATAGGCCTCCACCGTCGGCAAATTGGTTGGCTCGACACGCACAATCTTTGGCAAGTCCAGCCCATACGCTTCAAACGACTTGCCTTTAAGCGTCTCACCCATCCACTTTGAGAAAATGTCCTTATTCTGATACGCAATATCCGTATCGCCGTCTGCCATCGTGAGACCTCCATATTCATTCTCTATCTGCCTGTATTTTATCACAAATGCCTATTTCTCTCAATAAAACATGGTGAATAATCTGCGTCATACGTGCAATGAATAACAGATATACAATTTTTTAATCGCACCGTGTTCAACCATTATTGCTCAATCTCATACGCATACAAAAAATGCAGAAGACGCACCCCCGTCTCCTGCATTTTCATTTTCACATTTACTTCTTTATTCTTTCTTTCCCAGATATGCCCTCACGTCGTCGCAGGCGTCCGCGTATGCGTCGTAGACTGCCTTTACGAGTTTTTCCATTTCTGAGCCTTGCTTGCCTGCGAATATGCCCTGCGCGGCTTTGTTCGTCGCGTGGAACAGCCGCTCGAGGCTCAGGTTCGACGACGTGCCCATGAGCGTATGGAGCGCCTTGTCCGCCATCGCCATGTCATCCATCTCGACGCCCGTGCAGAACTCGACGAACGAGGCATCATAGAGGAAATCCTCCAAATATTTTCGATACAGTGGCTCATTGCCCATGAAACGCTCAATTCCATCCTCAGCATTGAGGTCCATGTATTTTTTGTCACTCATGATATTCCTTCTTCTCAGCGCACAAACTTGTCTATTGCATTGCCCAAACTTTCCAATGACTCCTTGTCATTTTCCTGCACCGCCTCGACGATGCAATGCTGAATGTGGTCCTTCAGAATGACCTTGCCCACATTTTTCAACGCGGAGTCCACCGCTGAAATCTGTATGAGCACCTCGCTGCAGTCGCGGCCTTCCTCGACCATGCGGCGAATTGCCTGCATGTGCCCGATGAGCCGCGCCATCCTGTTCAGCACGGCCTTCGTCTGCGTATGCGTATGGGAATGCGTATGCTCATGCTCATGTTCATGGTCATGATTATGCTCATGGTCATGTTCGTGAATATGGTCATGCGCAGAAATCATCGTCTCATCTTCTGTATGCTCGTGACTGCCTGTGCTCATACTGCTCAACCGTCCCTCTCAGCGAGTATTTTGTAGTTCTTGACCTCGGCGATAAATTCATCGTAAAGCGGCGTGAGGCTGTCGTCGAGTCTGCCCGCGCGCAGTGGCTCGACAATCTGCACGATGATGTCATAAAGCGGCGTGAGCCCCATGTTGGCCGTGAGCCCTTTGAGCGTATGCGCATGACGAAACGCCGTGTCAACGTCCTTCGCCTCAAGCGCCTCACCAAGACCCGCTATCGACGCATCATTGACGAATTTTTTAAAAAGCCTCGCGTAGAAATCCTCTTTGTTCAAAAATCTGACGAGTGCGCCATCAATATCGCACCCACGCGCGCGCAGTTCATTAAGCAATGCGCTCACGATTCATCACTGTCCTTTCGTTTCTCGGAAACAATCACTAACACTTCTGCTTCGAATTTGAACAATCAGCCTTTTCTCTATATCATTTTCATACATTCATATAAAAATATATCAAACTTTAAAACCTTTTACAAGCCATGAGAATCAATTAATGCGCATCGAAATGCGAAAAAATAGACGCCCATCGGCGCCTAAAAATTTCACTTGTTAAATTCAGCCCCATGTCATTTCAAAGCGTTGTACATGTCCTCATCAACGGGCTCAAGCCATTCGTTCGACGTGTTCTCGCCCGGCACCTCTATCGAGAGATGCTGGAACGCCGAGTGCGGCGCCGCGCCATGCCAATGCTTCACGTTCGCGGGAATGTTCACGACGTCGCCGGGGTGAAGCTCCCGCACGGGCTTCCCCCACTCCTGATAGTAGCCGCGCCCCGCCGTCACGACGAGTATCTGCCCACCGCCCTGCGTCGCGTGATGCACGTGCCAATGATTCCTGCAGCCCGGCGCGAACGTGACATTGCCAATCGGCGCCTGCTCCGTCGTCATCATCGAGAGATAGCTCGCACCGTCAAAATATTTCGCGTATGCCTCATTGAACGAGCCGACCTTGAACGGGCTCACGCGATTGATGTCGTCGAGCGTCATCTCCACCTCATCAGACTCCTTCGCTGACTCCGCTTCGCTCTCAGCGTCCTCATCGTAGACCTCGCGCACCATCGGGAACACCATCCACGCCTTCGGCCAGCCGAGATAAAAAGCGTTCTGCGTGATGAGCTCGACCATCTCGTCCTTCGAGATGCCGTGCTTCTTGCCCATCTCGAGATGCGCCTTCAGCGGAAATCCCGTGACGCCCGCGCCCATGAGACCCGAAATCGTCGCGATGCTCCTGTCGTGAAGCGAGAGAATATCGTTTCGCGACCACACCTCGCCAAATAGGATGTCGTCATTGTATCGCGCAAAATCCGGCGCGAGGTCTCCGAGATTTTTGCGTCCTGCTGTCTGAACAATTTTCACGGCTTCATGTTTTTCATTCATTTCTGCTGCCTCCACTGAACTGATTGAAATAAGATTTGTCGAAAGAAACATGCCTGCTACGAGCGCGCCCGCCAAAAACTTTTTCATCATCATAAGCTCCTCTTTCCACTTTCTCATTGATAAATCACATTCATCACTCTCATGATTGGTTATGGGCTCATTATATATGCGTCCCATTTCTCTGTCCAATACTTATGATATATAAAGAAATATAGAGAGCAGGCATACAATGATGATTATCTTGACGCAAAAAAGGCACCACGATTTTATTCGTGATGCCTTTTCATTTACTGCTTAATCATGTGGCGATATATTGAGTTTTGGCTCGGGAGTGCCGAGAGGAATGCTCTCATGCTCCTCCTGCTCGTCGCCTTGAGCGCCTTGCTCAGCGACAAAAGGCGACGGCGGTATCGGCGCGAGCGTCGGCGTTTTTGGCTCATCGGACTCGTCGCTCTCATCGTCTTTGATGAAGCCATTCGTCATGAGCTCGTCGAGCTGCTTTGCGTCGAGCGTCTCGCGCTCCATCAGCGCATTCGCGATGAGATGGAGCTTGTCAATATTCTCAGTGATGATTCTGCGGCACGCCTCGTATGCGTCCTCGATGTAGCGACGCACTTCCTTGTCAATCTCACAGGCAACCTCCTCCGAGTAGTTGCGCTGATTGTTGAGGTCGCGTCCTAGGAACACTTGATGATTTTGCCCCTCGCCGAATGAGATAGGCCCGAGCACGTCGCTCATGCCGTACTGCGTAATCATGCTGCGCACGACCTGCGACGCGCGCTGTATGTCGCTCTGCGCGCCCGTCGAAATCTCGCCGAGTATGACTTCCTCAGCGACGCGCCCCGCGAGCAGCGTCTTGAGCTCGTCCATGAGCTCGCTGCGCGTCTGATACGAGCGATCTTCCTTCGGGAGCATCAGCGTGTAGCCGCCCGCCCTGCCACGTGGTATGATTGTGACTTTATGCACAGGGTCAGCATTCGGCAGCATCATGCCCACGAGCGTATGGCCGCCCTCATGATACGCCGTAAGTCTCTTTTCCTTGTCGCTCATGATGCGCGATTTGCGCTCTGGTCCCGCCATGACGCGCTCTATTGACTCCTCGAGCGCCTCCATGCTGATGATTCTCTTGTTGTGGCGCGCCGAGAGAAGCGCCGCCTCATTGACGAGGTTCGCGAGGTCCGCACCCGTGAAGCCCGGCGTGCGACGCGCCAACACATCGAGATCGACGTCCACGGCGACAGGCTTGCCCTTCGTATGCACCTTCAAAATGGCGCGTCTGCCACGCACATCCGGTTTGTCGACGACAATCTGCCTGTCAAAGCGGCCTGGGCGCAGAAGCGCTGGGTCGAGGATGTCCGGCCTGTTCGTCGCCGCAATGATGATGATGCCCTCGTTCGCGGCGAAGCCATCCATCTCAACAAGGAGCTGATTCAGCGTCTGCTCGCGCTCATCATGGCCGCCGCCGACGCCTGCTCCGCGCTGACGACCCACGGCATCTATCTCGTCGATGAACACGATGCACGGCGCGTTTTTCTTCGCCTGCTCAAAGAGGTCACGCACGCGCGACGCGCCCACGCCCACATACATTTCGACGAAGTCAGAACCCGAAATGCTGAAAAACGGCACGCCCGCCTCTCCGGCCACGGCACGAGCCAACAGCGTCTTGCCAGTGCCCGGCGGGCCATAGAGCAGCACGCCTTTTGGTATGCGCGCGCCGAGGTCATTGAACTTCTTCGGATGCTTCAAAAATTCAACGACTTCCTCGAGCTCCTGCTTTGCCTCGTCGGCACCCGCGACGTCATTGAAATTCACATTCATCTTGTTGCCCGTGCTGAGTCTCGCGCGGCTCCTGCCGAAAGACATCATGCGCCCGCCGCCCATCTGCGTCTGCTGCATGATGAAGAACCACACGCCAATCAATATGACGACAGGCAAAAAACTCGTCACGAGTTGCATCCACCACGGCGGCTCAGGTGGATTTTTCGCCTGTATGGACACGCCCTTTTCCGTGAGATGCGGCACGAGGCTCGTATCGATGTTCGGCATGCCCGGCGTCACCGTGACGAAATCCGTCCCGTCCGCCATGACGCCGTCTATCGTGTTGTCCGTTATCGTGACGCTCGCGACGGAGCCTTTGTCGACTTCCTGCAGGAACACCGAGTAAGACAGCTCCTGCTTTGGCACGGTACGCACCTGAAAATAATCTATCATCGTTATGGCAACGAAGATGATGATAAGATAAAAACCTATATTGCGTATAAATTTATTCAATTCAAACATAAACTCCCTCGTTTTCCAGATTTATGGAAACACTGATTAATTGAAGTAATCCGTTTCCTTATATTCCGAGGTAATTGTATCATTTTTCTTATTTCTCGTAAACAGAGCGCTTCAAAATGCCAATGCACGGGAGGTTGCGGTAATTCTCCGCGTAGTCGAGCCCATAGCCCACGAGGAATTCATCGGGTACCTCAAAGCCGCAGTAATCGATATTGACTTCGGCCTGCCTGCGCGACGGCTTCGAGAGCATCGCGCAAAGCTTCAGGCTCGCCGGCTCGCGTGTCTTGAGCACTTTCAAAAGGTTCGACATCGTTATGCCCGTGTCGATGATGTCCTCGCATATAAGGACATCTTTTCCTTTGATGTCAACTTCGAGATCTTTTTTGATTTTGACATTTCCCGAGGAGGTGGCGCCATTGCCATAGCTCGAGGCAATCATGAAATCGAGCCTCACAGGACGGCTTATCGAGCGAATGAGGTCTGTCGTGAAGACCGCCGCGCCCTTCAGTATGCCGACGACGATGATTTCCTTTCCATCATAGTCGCTGCTGATTTTTTTCCCGAGCTCCGCGACCTTCTTCTGTATTTCTTCGGGCGTAAACATTACGCTTTCCACATCATCCATCAACATTTTTATTACCTCCATCATATTTTTAATGCTTATTACTTATATCTATGCAATTTCAACAAAACAATGCTTTGAGCTGATTCATCAGATTTTTTTATCATCCCGAGGCTCGAACGGCGCACACCGCCCGCCCAGAATATATCGCCGTGCGACACGAATATCGGCACACTGTCTCTTTCCTCGCGTGGGATTTTCGCGTCAATCAAGAGCTTTTTGATTTTCTTCCTGCCGCCCGACGTCATCATCGCGTCGCCGTCCTCACGCGCGCGAATCGTCCACGGCAACGGCAGCACATCCACATCGACTGCAATCGTGTGCCTGTCGAGCTTCATATCCGTCATGAGCGACGTCATTTTCTCAATCTCAAGCATCATACCGAAGTCATCAAGGCTCACCGCGACATTTTCCTTCTCGATTGAAGCTATTTTATATCGTGCTTTGTCGTGCGTCTCTTGCTTTTCTTTTTTTCCATTATGTTTTCTATTATATATGTGAATTTGATTATAATCAACAGCTGCGACCATATCAGATGGCAAATTAAGTCGCGCGCTCGTGCGACCATCTTCAATGAGGTTCATCACGTCGTCATAATGAACGGCGGTGAGCCTCTGACTGAGCCCAATCCGCTCGCCTATGAGCGACAGGAGTTCAAACGCAACAGCCTTCGGCAACTTCTTAAAGGCTTCGCGCCTCACCGAGAAACCAAATTCATCCTTCTCAACGACGCCGTCCCATGCTCTCTTCGCCGCCGCGCGCAAAAAATCAGCCGAATCTCCTGCGGCCGACGACAGCCTCATGAGCGCGTCGTCTATCGCAGGATTGAACTCGCGTCGTATGAGCGGCATCAATATGTGGCGCACCTTGTTGCGCGTCGCGTCGAGCTCATCATTCGTCGCGTCGTGGCGCGGAGCGAGGCCATGCACCTCAGCGTAACGCTCTATGTCGGCGCGCGATACGTCGAGCAACGGACGGATGATGTCTCCCGCGCGCGGGCGCATCCCACAGAGCCCCGCGATGCCCGAGCCACGCAAAATGTGCATCATGACCGTCTCGGCCTGATCATCCTTTTGATGCGCGACGGCGATGAGCGCATCGCCGTCGCTCTTTTGCTCGCTCGCAATCTTGCGCAGGAACGCGTATCGTCTCTCGCGCGCCGCCGTCTCTATCGACATGCGATTTTCTCGCGCATACGAAGGAACGTCCTCGTGCCTTACAAAGCACGCGACACCTCGTTCGCTGCAAAATTGCTCAACGAACGCGGCATCGGCGAGCGAATCATCTCCGCGAATGCCGTGCTCGAAATGCGCCGCCACCACATCGATGCCTTCGCGCGCGCGAAGCGAAAGCATCACATCGAGCAGCACGAGTGAATCGGGTCCGCCCGAGCAGGCGACGACGATGGTGTCGCCTCGATGCCAAAGATGATGCTCATGTGAAAATGTTAAAACCCTGTCCGCTAAATCCATCATGTCAAAATCCTAAAAAGACGCGTGCCACTCGCTCGGCGTGATGAAAAGCATCGCATAAGCGCATGGTACAAAAATAAACGATAAACTAAAAAAGCACCCTCGAACAGAGAGTGCTTAAATTGTTAGCTTGAACGACGAGCACCGCGTCCTCCGCGTTTGGAGTCCGTCTTCCTGCGAAGATCCGTCAGACGCTCATCGCTGTCCTTCAAAAACTTCGACAATTTATCCTCGAATGAAAGCGGCCCATTGCTGAAGCGCGTCGGCGCACGATGAAAATCATTACCCTGCGGGCGATGTGGATTCTGATTTCCCTGTGGCTTCTGATAGTGACCAGGTGCACCGCCATTCGCATTGGCGTGCGGAGCATGAGGAGCCCTCTGCGCTTCAGGCTTTTTCGGCTGGAGGCGCTTGATGGAAAGTCCAATTTTTCCTCTTTCATCAATCGTCAGCACCTTCACCTTGACCTTCTGCCCGACCTTAAGAAAATCATTGACATCATTCACGTAGACATCCGCGACCTCGGAGATGTGAATGAGTCCCACCTTGTGACCCTCGAGCTCAACGAAAGCGCCGAACTTCGTGATACCTGTGACAACGCCCTCTACAATGGCACCAACTTCAATGGACAAAATGATATTTCCTCCTAATTTGTAAAATAAAATATGTAAAATTATACGCTTTAAAATGTAATAGTGTCAAGAAATTTCGTCATCTTATTTATCTTTTTTTGGAGCTATGTAGGGCATCTCGCCCTGACGCGTCATGCCGAGGTCCTCGCGCGCGACTTTTTCTATGTACCCAGGGTCATCGAGCTCATCACGCTCATTCTTGAGCTCCGCGTTTTTCGCCTTCGCCTCGTCGAGACGCGCCTTAGCCGTGACATATTCGCGGTCAATATTATTGAGATAGGACTGCTGATCGACGAACACATAGGCAAACCAGCCGCCTATCACGACGAGCAAGGCGACAAACCACACGCAGATAACGCTGTCATTTTTACCACTCTTCATCAGCGAGCCCTCCCCTCAATTTATTTCTCCGACCACTGGTAGTAGTCCGTTCCTGCTATTCGCCTGTACACCGAGCTACATTCGCTGCAGATGAATCTGTCGTAGATGTTGTCCATGTCCGGCACGCCGTCGACGAGCCTCACGGCGCCGCCCTCCATGTAGTCCATCATCTCGCCGCAGCGCGGACATTTCGCTTGATTGTTCTTGTCGCGCTTCAAAAGCGTCGGCGGAATGTCACCCGTCTTTATGATTTTCTTTGGCTTCTGCTTTTGCTCGACGGGCTTTGCGTCCACCTTGTCCTCATCCGTCTGCGGATACGCGAGATAGTAGCCCGACGTCATGATTTCGCGATAAAACACGCCGCAGCTGTCGCACTCGTACTTCGGCTTCGTGTTCTCCATGTCCACCTTGCCATCGACGATGCGGACCGGCCCACCATCGACAAATCTGAATGGGCGATGACACTTCGGGCAGCGCCGCGAGCCGTCCGACTCCTTCGGCAACGGCACAGGCACAGACACCGTCCTCGTGTCGTGCGTCCTCGTTATCGGCGGAGCCGCCTTGACCTCTTTTTTTGTCTCAGGCTCCTCCTTTGGCGCTTTCTCAAGCGGGAACACATCATAGTACCCCGTGCTCATGACCTCGCGATAAAACACGCCGCACGTCTCACATTCATATCGCGGCTTGTAGTTCTCCATATCCAATTTGCCATTCACTAAAGCAACAGCACCGCCCTCGACCACCTTCATCTGATGGCCGCAAACAGGACACAGCCACGCGCCGTCAGCCTGCTTCTGGAGCTTTCTGAGACTCATACACGTATCACCTATGGAAATTCAGTTTATGTAGATATCAAATATATAGAAATTCGTCGAATCAAAAAAAATTCCTGCCAACGAAGCAAAAATTTTTAAAATTTTTTAGGAAATCATTTTGCCTCGTAACGCCGCATCAGCGTCGACACGATGTCGCGTGCGGCGTACGGCTTTTTCATTTCATTGGCACGGCGCCTCATGCTCTCAAGCGCGCCGCTCTCGTCAAGCAATTCACTGATTGCATCAGAGAGCTTCGACGCGTCATTCACCCAGCGCGCGATGCCGTCATGAACAGCGAGCACGGCATTCTGCGTCTCGGGTCCGGGGATAGGCTCATGAAGCAAAAGCGGCACACCCGCCGCCATCGCTTCGCTGATAGTCAGCGCTCCCGGCTTCGTGATGATAAATAACGAGACCGCCATGAGCTCGCGCACATGCGTCGTGAATCCAAACACGACCACATGATGCGGCGCGTGCTGCATGAGTGCCTCAGCCTTTGCCCTGAGCTTTTCATTGCGTCCCGCGACGACAATCACGTCAACGGGGCGCTTTATTTTCTCTATTGCGCTGAGCGCGAGGTCCATGCCGCCGAGGCCGAGTCCCCCGCCCATTATCAGTATGGATGGATGGCTCGCATCGAGCTTCAGCTTTTCGCGAATCGATGCGATTTCCTCATAGCTCACAGCCTCATGAAACGCGTCGGAGACGGGTATGCCCGTCACGAATATCGAGTCTGGCGCTATCCCCGCCGCAATCAAATCGAGCCTCATCGACTCGCGCGCGACGAAGTAGCAATCAACGTGATGATAAATCCACATCTGATGAACAGAATAATCCGTGATGACCGTCGCGAGCATGAACTCACTCGGATGATTTTTGTGACGATGATTCGCAGCGCCCTCTGGAAATGGATGCGTGCATATCACGACGTCTGGATGATATTTCCTCGTCAACGCCTTTATGTCGTGCGACGTGATCACGGAGATGAGACTCTGCACGGAGAGGCCGCCCGATTTCCCGCCCGTGAAGCGATACATCAAATCGTACAGATTCGGGATGAAGCGCAGCATGAAGAGATAACACGCCTTCATGAAAGCTGTCGCCCATGAGATGCTCCACTTCGTGAAGTCAATGACAAGGACCTCCGCGTCCTCATATTTATTTTTTATCTCGCTCTGAATGGCCTCAGCCGCCTTCATGTGACCCGAGCCGATGGACGCTGCGACTATGAGGAAACGCATTGTCAGTCCTCCTACCTTTGAGAGACATTATACCATAAAATCATCAACAAAGTAACATTCATGAACAACGTCTCGAACAAGATTCTGCGCAAGAAGCTGAGCAAAATTTGGACATCACTTGGACGACATTTAAACAATATTCATTCAGCAATTCATTTAACATTCAAATAACATTCAACGCAAAACAAAAGAGCCATCGCTTCATGCAACGGCTCCATACATTACATCATATTATATTGGTTCAGCGATTTCACTTACTTGAGAAGATTGAGCGCAGCGCCCTGCTGGTTCATGAACATCTTCTGAGCGAACAGCGCCATCTTGTTGAGCGTATCCTCTGACTTGAGCTTCGTGATCTGCTCGGCTATGTCCGTGTCGCCCATGTTCGATGCAGCGGCTGTCATGTTCTCCGTCTGCGTCGTGTAGTTCGCTGCGGCAAACTCGAGTCTCTGCTGCTGCGCGCCAATCGTCGTAGCCTCATCGAGCGTCATGCCGAGAGCGGCATCGGCCTCGCCTATCGTCTCAGCCTTGCTTGTCGCAGTGCTGAGCGCGTTCTCCACCTTGCCAAGCGCATCGGCTATGCCTTCGCTCGATGTGAGGTCCAGTGTCGAGCTTCCATTCTCGTCCACGAGACCGAGTCCCTTGGCGGAAAGATTGCCGAGGTCAACGGTGTCATACGCATCGACGCCCGCGATTGTCACGGTGCCCGTCGAGCCATCCAGCAGATTCTTGCCATTGAACTGAATCTTTGAATTCTCGTCAATCGTGGCGACCGTCTGATCGACGGACTTCTGCAGCGCCGCGATGTCGCTGTCACTGTTCGTGCCGTTCGCCGCGCTCACGAGCTTGTCGCGCAGAGACGTCAGCGCATTCACCGTCGAGTCCGCGCCGCCCTGCGCCGTTTTCAAAAGCGCGTTGGCCGTCTGCGTGTTGGCATTCGACTGGTACGTCGCTCCGATGTTGGCATTCATGCGAACCAGTATGGAATAATCCGAGGCACCATACGAGGCAGAAGGATACTGAGATCCCGACGCAATTTTCTTGATGCTGTCCTGCATCGCTCGGTTGGTGTGATTAATCTGATTAAGAAAACCCACTCCATTGATTGCCATTATTTTCACTCCTTCCATGATATGAAAAATGGAAAATTTCTCAATGATGTGCATTAGGCATACTGCAATCATCCACAATTACAATCTACCTATTGTCATTGTATGATAAAGGCGTCAAAAATTCAAGCGAAATATAAAAATAGGCATTATATCCCATCTGATGAGGGCAAAAAATAAGCTTGACGAAAATTCGCCAAGCTCAGCGCAAATTATTTCTTTGCTTTTTCCATTGCCATCAGTATGGCCTGCATGATGGCGTCGCACATCGGGAGATCGTTTTTCAGCGTCTCGCTCTTCAAAAGCTCAAACCTCAAATCATGAATGAACTGCTTCTCCTCTGCCGTCTGCTCAGCTGGATTTGCCATGTCGCTCACCTCCTGCTTTTTATTCAGCGCTGCTGTCTGCCCATTGCTCTATTTATATTTATTTGTCATTCCATCGCGGAAATTTCCATGGAAACGGCGCACCATTGCGCGCATTAGGACTATTCTCCTTTGACATGAAATCGGGAATATCCACAGAATCATCGTCGTCATCATCCTGCTCAGGCTCGACCGTCTCTGCGCCGCTCAGCACGCTCGCGAGCTGCGCATTGCTCATCGCGGGCGTCCCGTTTTCCGTCGCTCCGCCAGCCGCAGGCTTTTCCGTCACTCTCGGCTCTGGCGCGCGGCCAATCGCGTTTGGACTTGCCTCTTGCTTTTCACGCACGAGCACGCTGTCCGCGAAATCCGTCGCCACAATCGTGGCCCTGACCTTTTCGCCGAGGCGTTTGTCGATGACCGTGCCGAAAATGATATTCACATTCGGATGCGTGTGATCGTATATGAATTCCGACGCCTCGCTCACGGCGTAGAGTGATAACGTCTCTCCGCCCGTGATGTTTATGAGTATGCCGCGCGCGCCATCGAGTGAACGCTCTATGAGCGGACTCTCGACGGCGGCCTTCACAGCCTCAACTGCATTGCCATTGTCATTCGCGCCGATGCCGATGATGGCATCACTCGATTCGCTCTGGCGGAATATGCTCGTCACGTCAGCAAAATCGACATTTACGACGCCTGTCGTGAGTATGAGCTCCGATATGCCGAGTATCGCTTGGCGCAGCACGTTGTCAGCCGCGCGGAACGAATCGACGAACGTCATGCGGCGATTGCCCTCTATCTTCATGAGATTGTCGTTGTGGACGACGATGAGACCATCGAGCGACGTCTTTAGCCTTGCGATGCCTTCATTCGCCGTTCTCATCTTGCGTTGACCCTCAAATGAAAACGGTGCCGTCACGACGCCCACGGTGAGTATCCCCATGCTGTGCGCTATCTGTGCGACGACAGGCGCGGCGCCCGTGCCGATGCCACTGCCGAGCCCCGCCGTGATGAACACGAGGTCGGCGTCGCGCATCGACTTAGCTATCGCCATCTGATCCGCCACGGCGGCCTGCATGCCCACGTCCATCACGCCGCCCGCGCCGCGCCCGCGCGTGATGGCGCCGCCTATGGGGAGCGTCGGTATGCCAGCGGCCTGCAGCCTCGAGAGCTGCTTCATGTCGCTGTTGATGCCGAGGAGCTCTATGCCCGGCATCCTGTCCTCAGCGATGCGCAGGAGAACATTGTTTCCGCCTCCGCCGACGCCGACGACCTTTATATTCACTATTGCATTCGTAATCGAGCTGTCATCTACATACTCCATAGGCTCGTCCTCCCGTTGAGAACAATTTGTGAAACATGAACCAAAGCCAAACCTTTATGTTCAAACTATCCCATTTGTTATAATTCGATATTTTTCAGACTTTTCCTGCACGGCGCTGAGAAATTTCTTTATTTTTTTTGAAAATAGAGCCCATCTGCGACGACAGCATACCCGTGAGCATCATGATGCAGCCAAATATCTCGCGACCCGACAGCGCCTCACCGAGCACAATCCAGCCCGCCAGCGTCCCGAAAACGGACTCGAGGCTCATGATGATGGCCGCAGGCGCGGGGTCAGCGTATTGCTGTCCGACAATCTGCAATGTGAAGGCGATGCACGTCGAAAGAATGCCGCCGAACGCGATGGCGACCCACGCGCCAAAGACGTCAGCCCATACCCATGTCTCGAAAACGAGCGCAAAAATCGTCGAGAAAATGAACGTGACAATGACCTGAGCGAGCGACATCTCGATGACATCGACATCCGATGCGAAATGATCCGTAAACAATATGTGCGCTGTCCAGAAAAATGAGCCGATGAACACGATGAAGTCGCCATGCGATAGCGTCAGCCCATCTGTCATGCAGAGAAAATAGAGCCCAATGAGCGCCAAAACGCCGCCGACAACATGCGGTATTTTCAGTTTTTGATGAAGAAGGACGCCAAAAAACGGCACGAATATGATATACAGGCATGTGACGAATGCGGCCTTCGATGCCGTCGTGTATTGAATGCCAAATTGCTGAAATGCCGCCGCGCAGAACATGATGAGCCCTGCGCCTGTGCCTGCCTTGAAGCCATGACGCACTGCGTTTGTCTTCGCGCTACGCGCCTTTTTGCTACGGACAAGCAGATAAAAAATGAAGAGCGCCACGCCGCCGAGAAAAAATCGTGCGGACATATACGTGAACGGCCCGATTTTGTCCATCCCGACGGATTGCGCGACAAACGTCGTGCCCCAGAGAAATGCCGCGCCTAAGAGGCAAAGATTACCCTTTAATTGCAATGTGAAACGACGCTCCTCATTTCCACGCCGCCTGATAGCGCATGGCTTCCTGCTTTGAGATGATTTTCCTGCCGTAGAGGTCCGTGAGCCAATACTTTCCGTTCGCGTAGTTCACATGAAGCACATTGTCCGGCGTCTGACGACTCGCAAGGCACTCGAAATCACAGCGCAGATTTTCCTCGACGACATCATACTTGAGTGTGACCCAATCATTCGTGCTGATGCTGATGCCGTTTTTTATTGCCTCATGCACGAGCACTGGCTCATTGTCGTACGTATCGAGGTGCGTGTACGAGTTATCCTTTATGCGTATGCGCTTCAGCACGTCCTCGGCGCCGCCGAAATCAAAAATCTGTGCGCCCTGCGGCAGCTTCACGTTTACAATATCGTATACGCAGGCCTTTCTCGGCTCCGTGTCCTCAAACATATAGCCATTTTTTTCATGTATGCGATATGCTTTCATTTTATCGCGCCCCTTTGGAAAATTTTTGCGAAATTTGTGCCTTGTTTTTATTGACTTGTGCATCGGTGGGGCGACCCTCTCCGCCTCGCAGTCGCTCGGCACCTCCCCCACTGGGGAGGCTGGCGTCACAGATGCTGAGATTATTTACATTAGCCAAAAATCCACACATGAAAGTGTGAACTCTTTTACTCTAGAAAAATCGATTAATTGAAAGTGTAAAATATTTTATTCTTTCGTTAATTTTTAGCATTAAGACTCTCATACCTTGCCTCCCACTCTGGGGGAGGTGCCCCGCAGGGGCGGAGAGGGTCTTTACAAACATGTGCGTTTCAGTCTATACCCGAGGCGATGCTAGCCAAAAGTAATTTTGGCGCCGAGTCACTTTCCTTATGTTTTCTAATATTTATATGACAACGTCACACTTCATCAAAGAAATCGCCGCTCGTGAGTTCCCATCCGCCTTTGCCGCTTGGCAGATACTGCCCGCCGTCGATGTAGTCCACGCCATCGCGAAGCCCCGCGTCGTCGAGATATGGTCTCAGCGCGTCGAGCCCCGCGAAGCACAGCACATAGAGCGCGTTTCTGTGCTTCTTCATTTCCGCGATGAGCTTGCCCGCAAAGAGATTGCCTTCATCATCGACGACGACGCGATATGGCTCGCCTTTCTTCGCGTCGAATATCTCGCGCACGAAACGCTCCGATGTGCCATCGCCGCAAAAGATGCGCTCTCTTCCTGCGGCGGCATTGAATGATATGCGCCACACATCACGCCATCGTCCATACGATTTTTGTATTTCCCTAAAGAAATTTTTTATCATGCTTTGAGAGAACCACGGCGTCTGGCAAAAACTGTTCAAAAAAAGCTCATTATACGGATCATCATCGATGAAAAAATCGAGCGCCTTGCCTGCGTAATGATAAATGCCATCGCTGACGGAAATCCCAAAATGACGCTCTATGCTGACGAATTTGTCATAGAGAGCGGGCAGCTCGTGATAATCACGCGAGAAGAAATAATTCAGCACGTCCTGATCGTAGCAGAACGTCCGCGGATGCGCTTTCAGCATCGCGATGCTGTCGTCGATGAGCGTAGCGCGCTGCCGCAGCGCATCCATGTCGATGAGCATGACGCCGGAATTGAAATAGCGCTCGCGCGCCACTTCGCCTGACTCGACAAGCGGCTGCGGCGCGGGAAAATCGTGCGTGATGGCGACCTCGGATATTGCCGCGAGGCCATTCGCACCGACGGGCTCGCGCCACATCCTCACGATGTCCAGATTGACAATCGTGTCCGAGTCGAGGTAAATCACGCGATGAACGTCGGGCGGCAATACGCTGCCCATGAAGAGCCGATAAAACGCCGCAACGGAAAAGCGCGACGACTCCATCTCCGGCACAGCCTCGAGCACTCGGATGAGTCCCTGCGTCGCGAGTTCCTCCACATTGTAAAACCGTACGCTTTGACCGTATTCCTTTGCGAGCGCCTCAAACTTTTCGCGATTCTCCGCGCTCAGCGAGTCATCGTGAAGAAGATGCACGACGACACGCGCGTTCGTGTGCATGAAAACTGACGCCATGCTCGTGCCGACAAATTTCGAGAACGAGCCCTTTTCATCGTGCAAAGCGTAACATATATTCACGTTCATTGTCGCGTCATTTCCAGCGTTCACATTCATCGCCCACTCATCACTCTATTACGATTATTTCTCGCCATGCCACTTAAACTCCGAACCATCAAAATCGAGCGTCGCGAAATAATCATCGAGCGTCTCGGCGCGACGAATGAGCTCGACGCTGCCATCCTCTTTTAGAAGCAGCTCTGCGCTTCTGAGCTTGCCGTTGTAGTTGAAGCCCATCGCATGGCCGTGCGCACCCGCGTCGTATATCACGAGGCGATCGCCGATTTTCACCTCGGGCAGCCAGCGGTCAATGGCGAATTTGTCGTTGTTCTCGCACAGCGAGCCCGTGATGTCATACACATGATCGCACGTGTCGTTTTCCTTGCCCATGATCGTGATGTGGTGATACGCGCCATACATGGCAGGGCGCATGAGGTTCGCCATGCACGCATCGAGGCCAATGTAGTCCTTGTACGTCTTTTTCTCGTGCAGCACCGTCGCAACGAGATAGCCGTACGGCCCCGTGATGGCACGGCCCGACTCCATCGCGATGGCGAGCCCGCCAAGACCCGCTGGCTCTATGATTTCTTGATAAACTTTGTGTATGCCCTCGCCGACGTACTCGAGATCGACAGGCTTATCCTCGGGATGATACGGTATGCCGATGCCGCCGCCGAGGTTCACGAACTCGAGGCGAATGCCGAGTTTCTTGTAAATCTCCACGGCCGTCGTGAACATGAGGCGCGCCGTGTTGATGAACGAATCCGCATGGAGCTCGTTTGAAATGACCATGCAGTGAAGTCCGAAGCGCTTCACGCCCTTTTCCTTGGCGATTTTGTACGCCTGAATCAGTTGGTCGTGCATGAGACCGTATTTTGCCTCCTCGGGCTTGCCGATGATGTCATTGCCCGCGATGCCCGCGCCGGGATTATAGCGGAACGACAGGCAGTCTGGGAACGAGGCATGCTTTTCGAGGTAATCGATATGCGAAATATCGTCGAGGTTGATGATGGCGCCGAGCTCGCGCGCTTTCTGAAATTCATCGGCAGGCGTGTCGTTTGACGTCAGCATGATTTTCTCGCCCTTTATGCCGGCCATCTCCGCAAGATAGAGCTCTGCAAGCGACGAGCAGTCCGCGCCTGCGCCCTCCTCGCGCAGCAACTTGAGGATGTATGGGTTCGGCGTCGCCTTCACCGCGAAATGCTCGCGAAAATCCGGCGCCCAACTGAACGCCTTGAAAAGTCTGCGAATATTTTGGCGGATGGCCTTTTCATCGTAGATATGAAACGGCGTCGGATATTTGCTGATGATTTCCTCGAGACGTTCCTTGGAAATGGGAAATTTTGTTGGCATGGTCTTGTCCCCCTTCAGTCTTTCTTTTCGATGATCAATCCTTGTCTTTTATATGAAGCGTCGCGTGAATGACATTGTCGATGACGTAGTCCGTCGAGACTTTCGCCCAGCCCGTGCGCGGCTCCTCTTTTTTCGTGAACGACGGCAACGCCTGATGTGGCTTTTCCTTCTCCTCGGCGTCCGCCCGCTTCTGCGCCTTTACGGCGTTCTTTATGGCCTGTTGCTGCTCCTTCTCGCTCATCAGCGGACCAGAGCCTGGCTCGATGACGATGTCGTTGTTCGACGGCTCCTTCTCGAAGTCGAGCAGTTTGCTTTCCGTCGTCTGCGTCTTGTCCTCCGTCGCGGACGTGTCCACGCCCGCCGCCGCATCTGCCGCCGCGAGGAGCTTTTCTATCGAGATGAGCCCGCCACCATGTATGTCGAGGTTCATGGCGCCCTCTCTCTGCGCTTTTGGCACGATGAACGGCACGGTGACCTTCACCTTCTCGGCACGATACGGCTTCATCGTCACCGTGAAATTCACCGTCTCGCCCGGCTTTGCCTCAGGCTTGTCGGGAATCGCCGATATGAGCGAAGCCGTTTTTCTCTCGGCCTCGGATGAAATATCCACCTTAATGTCGTATATGTCGGCCTCGCGCTCCGTATCGGCGACGATGAGATTCATCGCCGTATTGAGCTCGCCGAAAGCAAACTGTCCCGTGTCAGACGGAGAATAGTAGAGATTCGTGCGCTCGACGTTGCCTTTCTGCGTTGCGTTCGTTCTGATATTGAAATGCACCTTCACCGTGCTGCCCGCCGTCGTATCGGTCACGCGGCCCAGCGCCGCGTATGAAATTATGGGAGAGAGAAGCGGCACGAAATCTTCATCGTACGCCATCATGGCCGCGAAATCGCTCGACCGCCCGAGCGTCGTGTCCTCGACGGAGAGGCGCAGTGGCACGACCGTCGGGAATACGCCAATCTGACCGCTGATGCCGGCCTCTCTGTCTTGATTGATACGGCCAATCACGCTCCCCGTGTTCGCGAATTTCAATCCGTCCGTCATGCCGTTTACCATGCCGAGGATCGTCGCGTCCGTCATGAAATAGTTCACATTTCCCCTATGGAGAAATGGATGGCCGAAAGCGAGTATGCGGTTGTCGTCGTCAACGGCAGTCACCGTGCCCGTGGCCGCGAACGAGAAATCGCCGTAGACGAGCGCCGCACCGACGGCGTCGCCGGGATAGAGCGTCGCATCGTAGTCCGTATGCGAGCTGTCGCCCTCGGTGCCGCCAAACGGCAACGCTTGATACCCGAGCGGATTGAGCCGCGCCTTCAGCTCGCGCATGCCACGCTCGCCAAATCCCGCGGCATAAAATGTCGCCTTGTACTCTGGCTCCTTGCCCACGGACGGCGTATGCTCCTTTTCATCGTCAGAAGCCTTGTCTTTTGCCTCGTCCGCTTTATCGGATGCGTCGCCCTCTTTTGCCTTCGACTCATCCTTTTTCGGTTCGTCCGACTTCACATCATTTTTTTCATCTTTGTTATTCTCAGCTTTATCATCCTTGTCGCTTTTATCGTTTTTCTCGTCAGAATTTCCATTTGAAGGCTCATCCTTTTTGGCGCCTTCGTCATCCTTTTTTTCGGTTTCGGCGGCTTTGTCTGCCTCCGTCTCCGCCGTTGTTATTTCGACGCCCACGACATTTTCATCTTTATCGTTTTTGCCCTCGGCAGCATCATTTGTCTCAGCCGATTTTTCATCGGGCTTTGACGTCTTCGCCTTTTCTTCTTTTTTGAAATCAATGACAGCAGGGCGTGTCTGATTTTTCTTGTCCGGCATATCCCATATTGGAAGCATCGACTCTATCGGCGTAATGAGGAACGTGTGCGGGTCCATGTCGCTGAGCGTTGCCGACGCCGCCCCAATGAGCCTGCCATCGACGTAGACAGGGCTGCCGCTCATGCCCTGCATGAGTCCGCCCGTCGTGTCGGCAAACGGCCCATCGCTGCGCGCTATGATATACGGCATCGTGCCGCTGCCCGACTGCATGACGCCGAGTATCTCCGCGTCAAAACTTTTCACTTCGCCCGAGCTGTCGACGACCGTGTACAGCGTGCCCGTCATGCCCTCAGATACTTCGCTGAGCGGCATGATGTCCGGCATCGCAAGCGCCGGCGCCGCAAACGCGAACGTTGCGGACGCTATGGCCATCGCTATGACCTTTCTGAGCCTTTTCATATATTTTTTCAAGGATTCCACCCCTATTATCTATTTTATCCAAGTTTTTGGAATTAATGCCTAAAA
This sequence comes from uncultured Selenomonadales bacterium, assembly GCA_900314765.1. Classification (GTDB taxonomy): domain Bacteria; phylum Bacillota; class Negativicutes; order Selenomonadales; family Selenomonadaceae; genus RUG024. Next base: position 28,853 of record OMWN01000096.1, read on the forward strand.
TTAATTTCTATTGATTTTCACAACGACATCGCCAGACTTGATAACATCGCCCGGCGCGACGCACACCTCTGCGACCGTGCCACCGACGCTCGCCCGCGCGGCAACCACCTCGCCGCCCACGAGCGACGATATGCGCACGAGCGCGTCGCCCTCCCTGACGGTCTCGCCGCGCTCTACGGTCCACGTCACGCGTCCCCCGAGCACGGCGGTCTCACTTTTTGGCGCGGAGCCGACGAAAAACAACGCGACGCAGGCAATCACAATCAGCACGCCCGCGACCGCAAATCTGCTTATCTGCTTTTGCATATCAAATATCGCCTTTCTATTATACATATTCAATATACATCATGGCAAGAATTTATTGTAGGAAAGCTATCTTTTAAATACGCCCAGTGCACTCCCGACAGGCCTTTCGCTTCCGTCAGATGGACTATTGATGATTTCACCGCCGACGACCATCTCAGACGAGCCGCCGCCGTCGAAATTGATGGCGTCACGCGCACCGCGCGCGACCAATAGCTCCGCGAACTCCGTCAGCGTCGCGCCTATGCTTGACTTCTGACGGCCATCGACGACGGCGAGCATCATGTGACGATTTGCCATGATGGCCACGCCCGTGCGCGGTGCGCGCCCCTTGGCGATGTCAGCAGGAAAATCCTCATCGTCCGCCGTCACGTTGACTGCGCCATTTTTCACGAGCGTCGGTCCCGCGCCGAGCACATCGGGCACTTTGCTCACGTCGTTGAACGCCTCGCCATAATCCTCTGTGAGCGTCACCTTGTCGCCCACGCGCACTCTTGCAAAATCATGCCTCGCCTCGCCGTGCACGGATATGACGTAGCCGTTCTCGGGTATCTCTGAATTCGCCTGCTGTATCTTTGCGACTTTGCCATTCACGACGATGAACTCGCGCCCGTAGCGGTTCGTCCCCGTCGTGTCACCGTAATTCTTATTGTAAATGATGAGATTGTCATCGCCGCGCTCGATGTTCACGCCCGAGACGACATGGCTCGCTTTGCCGATCGTAACGGTCGCCGCATAGTACGCTGGCGCTATGAACGCGCTGCCGTCGCGCCTGAGCCCGAGCGACGAGCGCGTAAAGTACGTCGTGCCGACGAGTGTGCCATCCATGCGCATGAGCCCGATGATTTCGCCATTCGTCTCAAAATACGTCGCGTTCACGGCGGCGACAGCGTCGAGATCGTCGCTCATGTCGCTCACCGTCTCGCGGCCTTGGACAATGCCGTTCGCGAGTATCGGCGCGAGGCGATACTTATTCATATCGACATCGAGGAAATACGCCGTCAAGAGCCCGCGCGCATCACGGCGCTCATATTTCGTAAGCGTCAGCCCCGGCGCGCGCTCTTCCGATGTCTCGCGCTCATATTCCTTCGCGAAATCTATAAACAGCCGATATGGGTTTTTGAGCTTCTTGACTTCGTACTCGACAGGCTCGCTCAAGTCGATCGTCATGCGCAGGCCATCGCCGAGCGTCTGATACTGGACGCGCTCTATGATGTCGCTTTTTATCGCGGACTGTTTCTTTATTTTGTTTTTGACGCCGCGCAGCTCAATCACGATGCGCTTGCCGCCATTGTATTCGTTGACCTTGTACTCCGGCCACGCCTCCGCGTCGAACACGATCCTGTCGCGCGCATCCGTGCTGCCAAATCTGATGTCCGTGAGCGCTGGCATCGCGTCATTCGTCGCATCGTTTTTTGCATTATTTGTCGCATTATTTGACGCGCCGTTGTCACGCGATTTATCGCTGCCGTGTCTCGTCGATGCGGATGATGACGCACTGTAGCTCGTCTCCTGCGCGCGTCTCGCGGCAGATGCGGTCAGCAAAAAATTCACGAACGCAAAAATAAATACGGCCAGCGCCACTGCTGCCCGACTAAAAAATTTATGCTGGAAAAAATTTGATAGCTTCAACAAAAAGTCCTCTCTTCTCGTTATGATGAGCCAGTTTATCATGACATTATTAAATTTAGCTGACAAACGAATCAAAAAGACGCATGAACAGTGAAATTCATGCGTCCTCTCTTTTACGGAAATACTGATTATTTTAAGTCTCTCAATTAATCATTGTTTCCTTATTAAATTTTATTACCCTCACGGCTTCATGATGCGAATCTTTGAATTCTTGCCGCCGAGCACTTGCGGTGAAAGCTGATCGTACAGCATATCCGCGAGGCCGATGCCGCCCGATTTCGCAACTTGGTTCATGCGCTCCTCGTCGAGCATCGAGCGCCAAATTTTTTCGCCGTGGCTTTCGCCGAACAGCTCATTTTTCGGCACGGTGTTGCGCATTTCCTTGTACATCAGCGTGAGGAACATCGCCTCGAAGCCTTGACACGCATCACGAAGCTTCTGCTCCATCTTCGGGGCAACGCCGTTTTCCTCGGCTGCCTTCGCCTTCTCCGCTTCCTTTGCTTTCTGCAGGATGCGGTCAAACTCCGCGGCCTCGCCGCGCGCCTTCGCTATATCGAGATTTGCCTTGCCATTGGCAGAGAGAGACGAGAGCCCTCCAATGCCATTCAAAGCATCAATCATCATATATCTCCTCTTCAAAGTGAAATCAAACGCATCATATTATTTGCAACTCGGCATGAAGCGCGCCGGCGGCCTTTATGGCCTGCAATATCGATATGATGTCCCTCGGCGTCGCGCCGACTGCGTTGAGCGCGCCCACGATGTCGCCGACGTTCGATGTGGCCGGCAAAACAATGGAGCTTGCCGGCGCCTCCTCCGCGTTGACGTCGGCTTCTTTCTCAACGACCGTCGTGCCGTAGCTGAATGGCGCTGGCTGATCCACATCCGTGTCCTCCTGAACGCTGATGGTGAGACCACCCTGCGTGATGGAGACTTCGTCAACGGACACATCGCCGCCCATGACGATGGTGCCCGTGCGCTCGCTCACGACGACCTTTGCCACATTGTCCGGCACAATCGGCAAATCCTCAATGCCAGCGACGAAGCTCACGACATTGCCCCTGTAATACTGCGGTATCGATATGTCGATGCGCCCGGGATTCGCCGCGCGCGCTATCGGGCCAAAGCGCAGATTTATCACATCCGTGATGCGCGCTGCCGTCGTGAAGTCCGGTTTCGCGAGCGAGAGTGACAGCGTGCCGTTCGCGCCAAGGTCATCTTCCACCGTGCGCTCAACGATAGCGCCGTTCGGCGTCGTGCCGACCGTCGGGAAATTCTTCTGACGCGTGTTGCTGCTGCCGTTGCCAGCGGTAAATCCGCCCGTCGAGACTGCGCCCTGCGCCACGGCGTATACTTCGCCGTTCGCCGCCTGCAGCGGCGTCTGCACGAGCTCGCCGCCCTGTATGCTCTTCGCGTCGCCCATCGACGAAATCGTCGTGTCAATCGTGTCGCCTTCGCGCACGAACGGCGGCAGCGTTGCCGTCACGATGACAGCCGCCACGTTCTTCGTCTTGAGGTCGGCCTGATTGATTGTCACGCCGAATTGCCTCAATATGTTCGCCACGGACTGCAGCGTCTCGATTGTCTTATTCGAATCGCCGGTCCCGTTGAGGCCGACGACGAGGCCATAGCCGACGAGCTGGTTCGAGCGCACGCCCTGCACCTTCGCGATGTCCTTTATGCGCGTCATCGCCGAATCAGCGGATGCGATTTTCGCATTGAACGCGAAGACGCAGAAGCACGCTAATATCAATGATAAAAATTTCTTCATATTACTCCCCCCGTCATCAGAACAGGAAGTTGAATATCTGGCTCAAAATGCCCTGATGCTGCTTTGCGTTGATTGGACCCTTGCCGTCGAACTTTATCGTCGCGTCGGCAACCTGCGTAGACGGCACCGTATTGTTGTAGCTCACGTCATCGCGACGCACCACGCCGCGCAGCGTTATCTTGTGCTCGTTGTTGTTCTGCCAAATGGACTGCGTGCCCTCGACAACCATATTGCCGTTCGGCTCCACCTCCACGACCGTGACAGTCACGCGGCCTGTCGCCCTGTTCGTCGATGTCGTGGAGCCATTGGCCGACCAGCTGTCACGCGCGCCGAACGAGGCGGGATTGAGAAACGTAAAGAGGCCCACGCCGGCATCGACAGAGCCGCTCGCCTCTTTGCCATTCTTCGATGACTTGTTCATTGACGTCGTCGCCGACTCCGTAATCAGAATCGTCAGTATGTCGCCCACGTTTCGCGCCTTTTTGTCGGCAAAATAAACGCTTTCGTTATGAGGCCCATCCGACCAAAGTGACTGCGCGTAGACGGGCGCCGATGCCGTAATCATCAAAGCACACAGTGAAGCCGCTGCCACTTTTTTAATTTTTGGATTCATCTTGTCACCTTCAATTCTCAACCTCAATTTTTAACCTTTATTTCAACTTTTATTTTCCACTTCAACAGTGTTCGCATCGACGACGCGCCCGAGCACGACACGCCGCGAGCTGTTGTTTCTGACGCGTATGCGCTCATGAAGCCTGCCCGACTCGAGCGCCATGCCGTCCATTTTCACCATCACGCCGTTCATATTCGTCATGATGACGATGGGCGCGCCGGGCTCGATGATGACGGGCCATTTCAGCATCGATTGCAGCAGCGGCTGACCGATATTCACGCTGCGCATCACGACTTTGCCGACGGCGTCATCTTTGCTGAAAAAATAATTTTTGCCGCGCGTGCCTATCTCGCGCTCTTCCATGCGTATGTCATCGGACGAAATCGGCACATTCGGCTGTATCGGCTTCGCCGCGACACATATATTGTCGTAAATGTGAATACGCACTTGGCAGCTTATCTTCCTGAACGAAACGCCATCGACGAAAATCTCGAAATATGTGGCCGTGTTCCCGTAAAACCGCACACCATTTGGCGTCGTCACGGAGAAGCTTAGCTCTCCCTCTGGCGCTCTCATGTCCCTCGGGATATGCACGACTTCCGCCGTGTAGCGACGCCCGTCACCCGTCGCCGCCATCACCTCGTCTATATGATCAAGCACGAGGCTCTCAAATTGATCCGGCGCGATGACCTGCGGATACTTCATCTCCCGCGTCACGCCGTATGCGTAGGCAGGGAATGAAAAACACATCAGAACGACCGCAACAGCGATGAACGCTGTCAAAAAACGCGCAACGCCAAAAAATTCTCTCAGAAATTTGCCATGAACGTAATCATTTTGCTGCAGAGGCATATTCATAGGCATAAAACCTCATCAAGGTTTATCAGCGCTTCAAGCCATTCGCTATCTCGAGCATCGAGTCGGACGTCGTTATCGCCTTCGCGTCAGACTCGTATGCGCGCTGAGCAACAATCATGTTGACCATTTCCTCGACGACCTGCACATTGCTCATCTCGATGACGGACTGCACGAGCGTGCCCGCGCCATCCTCGCCAGGATTGCCCAAGAGCGCATCGCCCGACGATGCGGACTCTATGAAAAGATTCTTGCCAATCGCGGTGAGACCCGCAGGATTGACGAAACGCGCAATTTGTATCTGACCGAGCTGGTTGATTTCGCCATCGACCTCATCGGCGACACGGCCATCAGATGAAATCGTGATGGAGTCATTCGACGCGTTCTGATCGAACGTGATGTTGTCGGCCTCTGGGTAGCCGTCAGACGTGACGAGGCGCCTGTCCTGGTCGAGCTTGAAAGAGCCGTCGCGCGTGTACGCTATCGTGCCGTCCGGCAACTGAATCTGGAAGAAGCCCTCGCCCTCGATGGCAATATCCGTCGGATTGTCCGTCGACTGGAGATTGCCCTGCGAGAATATGCGCTGCGTCGCCGCGAGTTTGTCGCCGAGACCAATCTGCAGACCCGTCGGGTACTGCGAGTCAGCACCGCTCTCCGCGCCTGCCGTCCTCAGCGTCTGGTAAAGAAGGTCCTGAAACTCCGCGCGGACCTTTTTCATGCCGAACGTGTTGACATTGGCGAGGTTGTGCGCGACAACGTCCATATTCTGCTGCTGAGTCTTCATGCCAGATGCCGCCGACCAAAGAGCTCTCATCATGGTAACATCGCTCCCATCATTTTAATCGTTTAATCTTATTATTGAAATTCTCGGTATATCGGAGGGCATACGCCCCTATTTCTATTATCGTGACAATAATAGAAATTCTTAACGGAAAAAAGACCTATTTATTTAAAAATTTTACGAATTATTGCGTCCGACTTCATTGACAGAGTGGTCAATCATCGTGTCCTGCGTCGTGACGGCTTTCGAATTTGCCTCGTAGACGCGATAATTGTTCACGAGGTCCACCATTTCATCAATCACATTGGAATTCGACCGCTCCAAAAGACCCTGATTAATCTCGCCTGTCGCGGGCTGTGGCTGTGCGCCCTGCTGCGGATAGAAAAGGCTGTCGCCTTGCTTCAAGACGGCGCGGCGGTCATTGAACTGCACGAACTGAAGCTGTCCGACTTGGCGCCTGTCCGCCCAAATCTGCCCCTGCGCACCGACCATGATGTCGCGCGTGCCGGGCCGTATGTTGATGCCCTGCCCATTTTGATCAAGCACGGCCTGACCATTCGACGTGACGAGGTCACCCGCCTGCGTGAGATAGAAATTGCCATTGCGCGTGTAGCGCACACCGTCGGGCGTCTGTATGGCGAAATACCCCTCGCCCGAAATCGCGAGATCGAGCGGATTGCCCGTCGTCATCATATTGCCCTGCGCATGATCTGTCGCTATCTCCGCCGTATATGCGCCAAGGCCGAGCGTGCCGACGCGCGGCGGCTTGCCCTCTATCGAGAAACGCTTGAAATCCGTCACCTTGTACTGCTTCGTGTCGTTGATGCGCCGAATCAGCATCGGTGAAAATTCCTCATTGACGGCGCGATCACGCTTGTAGCCCGTCGTATTGGCATTCGCGAGATTATTCGCGATCACAGCTGTGCGATTTTGCTCCGTTATCATGCCCGTCGCCGCCGTGTAAAGTCCACGCCACATATCATTTCACCTCATTAATAGATGTAAATGTATCATAACAAATAAATGTAAATGCATTATAACAAATCTCGATTAAACTTATTGCCCTTATTTATTCAGGACGCTCGTCATTTCCTGACCGTCCTTGAAATGGTCGACGAAATCGAGTGCCTTTCCCGTGCCAATCGCGACACAGGATAGCGGGTCATCCGCGAGCATCGTCGGTATGCCCGTCTCACGATGTATGAGTTCATCGAGCCCGTAGAGCATGGAGCCTCCGCCCGTCAGCACGATGCCGTGGTCCATGATGTCAGCCGCGAGCTCAGGCGGCGCCTCCTCGAGAACTTTCTTCACGCAGTCAACGATGCGGGCAACGGACGGTGCCAATGCCTCCGCGACCTGCGCCGTCGTGATGACGATGCTCTTCGGCAGCCCCGACAAAAGGTCGCGCCCCTTTATCTCCATTTGACTCTGGCGCGCCTCTGGAAACGCGCCGCCGATTTCCATCTTTATATTCTCAGCCGTGCGCTCGCCAATCATGACGCTAAACACACGACGCACATAGGCGATGATTGCCTCGTCGAATTTGTCGCCCGCGACTCTGAGGCTGTCACTGATGACGATGCCGCCAAGGCTGATGATGGCAATATCCGTCGTGCCGCCGCCGACATCGACGACCATCGAGCCCGTCGCCTCGTCCACGGGCAAACCCGCGCCGATGGCCGCCGCCATTGGCTCCTCTATGAGGTGCGTCTTTCGCGCGCCCGCCTGCTCCGCGGCCTCCTGCACCGCGCGTTTCTCGACCATCGTGACGCCCGACGGTATGCATATCATGATGCGCGGACGAAACACGAAGCTATGGCCGATGACCTTCTCGATGAAAAACCTCAGCATCGTCTCCGTGATATTGTAATCGGCAATGACGCCGTCACGCAGAGGGCGAATCGCAACGATGTCGCCCGGCGTGCGCCCGAGCATGCGCTTTGCCTCCTCGCCGATGGCGAGCACTTGATTCGTGTCGCGGTTCACGGCGACAACGGAAGGCTCGCGCAGCACGATGCCTTTATTTTTGACATAGACCAGCACATTCGCCGTGCCGAGGTCAATGCCTATATCCATCTTCATGCCAAACATTATATGAACTGCCCCTTAATTAAAACGATTTCCTAAATTCATGACTGAAAACTTTACAATACTACATCTACCATTTTAGTATAAATGAGTTCCTATTGCAATAACAAAATCACGTCGAATAAACTTCTATCAAACTTCTGTCATCAATATCTAGCTCATCTGACGAATAAATTTTATCGATTTGAGCTCATGCCCCGTCATTTGACGAATGTCATCATAAAGAATCGTCTCGGCCTGAGTGAGATCGCTGCGCTTCACAGTGAACGGCGCAGGGCTATCCCAATCAAGCGACACGAGCGTCAGCAGAAGCTGCCGCGTCGTCTCAGGGTACGCATAGAGCCTCGGCAAATCTCCCGCGCATTTTTTATCAACTGCTCCTCCCTCGTCAATGGAAAAGAGCGCGTCGCCTGCTATCGCCTCGCCGCACACGACGCATTTGTCGTACGAAAATCCGACACCCGCGAGCGAAAGAAGCTGATACCCCGCAGCGAGCGAGACAATGCGCGGATTGTGCTCACCCGTGGCGGCGAACACGCTTGGCAAAAGATCGTACACTTCCTCGCTCGGCACACCCTCGGGCTCTATCTCCGACACGAGCTCCGCGACGAATGACGCGTACGATATCGCCATGAGGTCACTCTCTAGTGACGAAAAGTGGCGCACGAGACTCGCCTGCCGCACCGTGTCGATGCGCTCGCCAGACGCGAGCGAGACATTCACGACGTTGAACATCTGCATGGCGCCCGCCAGCGGGCTCTTTGAGCGTCTGCACCCGAATGCCACCGCCTTGAATTTACCACGCTCACGTGAAAAAAACTGGAGCATCTTGTCAGCCTCGCCCCAGTTTTTTGATCCTATGATGATTGCTTCCGTTGTATAAATCGCCATTTTATTTGAAACCTAAATTTTTGAGCACGGCATCACGATTGCGCCAATCTTTCTGCACTTTGACCCAGAGGTCGAGATACGTCTTCGTGCCGAGCAGCGCCTCTATATCGTGACGCGCTCGACCGCCGATTTCCTTGAGCATGGCGCCGCGCGCACCGATGATGATGCCTTTCTGCGAGTCGCGCTCGCAATATATCGTCGCGCGCACATACATGTCGCCATTCGGGCGCGTCGTCATCTCCTCGGTCTCGACGGCTATCGCATGCGGCACCTCATCGCGCGTGAGCTCCAAGACTTTTTCGCGGATGAGCTCAGCGACGATGAGTCGCTCGGGCTGGTCCGTCACCATGTCCTCAGGATAGTACTCTGGTCCCTCGGGGAGATGCATCTTTACCTCTGAGAGCAGTTCATCGAGATGCGCCTCTTCTTTTGCAGAAATAGGCACGACCGCCGCGAAATCGTACTCCTTCGAATAATTTGCGATAATCGGCAATATCGCCTCGCGCTCAACGAGGTCGATTTTGTTGAGCGCCAAAATCACAGGCTGCTTCGTCTTCTTGAGGCGCTCTATGATGTAATGCTCGCCCGCGCCCAGTTTTTCTGTCGCGTCGACGACAAATATGATGGCATCGACCTCTGACAGCGTATTTTCGACGGTATGCTCCATGATTTCGCCGAGCTTGTGCATCGGCTTGTGCACGCCCGGCGTGTCGATGAAGACAAACTGCGCATCCGGCTGCGTCAAAATGCAGAGGATGCGATTGCGCGTTGTCTGCGGCTTATCGGACATGATGACCACTTTCTGCCCGATGAGCGTGTTGATGAGCGTCGATTTGCCGACGTTTGGCCGCCCGATGACGGCGATGAATCCCGATTTGTGCTTCTCTGCTTTGCTATTGCTCTGTGTCAAATTTTTCTCCTTTTACGTAAATATATTATTTTATGAGCTTGTGAAAATCGCCGA